>CAZRYL010000010.1:0-33528 GCA_964604285.1 uncultured Methanotrichaceae archaeon | reverse complement strand
CTGGCAGGGCATCTTGCCGTCCATCATGGACCTGGGGGCACATTTGTCGTTTGCAAGCCCCATCATTGGAGCAAGTCCTTCCTTTCCATTCTGCTCGCCAATTGCCTTCTGGCAGGGCATCTTGCCGTCCATCATGGACCTGGGGGCACATTTGTCGTTTGCAGGCCCATTATTGCCCCTTATGCAGTCGCAAGGCTGCTGGACTTCCTGATGATTGCCAGCAATTTGGTTCCGGCAGGGAGCATCTATTTGGGCCTTGCCATATTTCATCTGGTTGTCGTCGTTCTGCATTGAAAAGGCTGGCATCACAAGCATGCATGCAGCCAACAATGCCACCAATAGCTTAACATATTTCATAATACTATACCTCCACTAAAGAGCAACTCATGCTTCCTGCTGAGTTGTCTTACATTGTCAATCATTTTTCGAACGATTTAAAAAAGTAGAAGCGAACGAACCATTACGATATGCGAACGAACTATCAGAAGATCATAGCGATTGCCAAATTAAAGGTTAAACAGAGTGCCATGGATCTTTTAAACGTTCGCAATAGTTCCTTTTTTAAAAACGATTTTATGGAAGACGGAACCATTGTTTTGTGTTTATTTGGCATGTTTTGAGACAGAAATATTGAGGAAAAGCAGTTTTCGGGACCGGAGGTGCTCGCACACATCCGGTCCCTTAGTGCTGCTCATAAGCGCCGGACAAGACATCAGATCAGGCAGCCTGCTTGGCGGCTGGCAGAAGATATGCGGCTGCTTCGTGCGTCTCGGAGACATTGTATTCGAGGCTGACGCTCTGATAGCCCTCTTTTGCAAAATTGAAGAGCCATGTGCCGGGCATGCCATCGATGACTGCAGATCCGCTCGAGTCGGTGACGGCCTCAAATGCATTTCCAGCAGCATCGTTGCCGGTGATCTGCACGCCCGAAAGCAGCTCGCCATTGACGCTGCCCTCATGAACGTAAACCGTCAAAGCTACAAGCTCTTTGTTTTGATCTGCTGGCTGAATTAGTGCTGAACTTGCGGCTGGCAGAAGATATGCGGCTGCTTCGTGCGTCTCGGAGACATTGTAATCGAGGCTGACGCTCTGATAGCCCTCTTTTGCGAAATTGAAGAGCCATGTTCCTGGCACACCATCGATGACTGCAGATCCGCTCGAGTCGGTGACCGCCTCAAATGCATTTCCAGCAGCATCGTTGCCGGTGATCTGCACGCCCGAAAGCAGCTCGCCATTTATACTTGCCTCATGAACAGAGATTGTCAACGTCACCTGCCCGTAATACTGGCTGGAGGACTGCATTTTGGCCTGCTGATCAGCTTCCTGAAGATATGCTGCTGCAGTCTGTGACTTGGTTACATTGTAGACCATTTTAGCGGTTTTGTAGCCCTCTTTGTATAGGACGAACTGCCAAGTTCCAGGCTGCCCGTTGAATACAACCGCACCATTTGAGTCGGTTGTTTTCTCAAATTCATTGCCAGCCGCGTCCATTACCGCAACTGTAACCCCAGAAATCGATTGGCCATTATTCGATCTTGCGTCAAGGACATAAAGGTTCAATGTAACATAATCCTCATTTTGGACAAGTTGATTTGCTTGCTGCCCCATTGCAAATCCAAATGAGGGCATCTTTGTACCATCGTATTGTGCGAAGGCGGTCAATGCCGTGCCACCTATTATTAATGATAATAAAATCGCCAAATAACGCCCGTTTTTCATACCATCACCTCTTGATTTGGTATACTACCTGTCTACTCTATTTTGAATTTCATGCATAAAAATGCATGGTACATTCAAGAACAAAGATGTCTTAAAATGTCATAAAGAGCCTTTATATCCAATAAGGAGTTCTTGGGCATGCTGAGTTACTTATGTGTTGTTGTAAGTTCAATGTGTGGGATGATATGATCACAAGGGTTGATGTGGAGCACATCGGCTGGCTCGCCAGCATTAAGATCGAGGATGATGAGAAGGATAAGCTCGTGGAGCAGTTCAACTCCATTCTGGAGTACTTCCACCAGCTAGATGAGGTTGATACTGAGGGCGTTGAGCCCACATATCGCGTGGTGGAGCTGGCCAACATCTTCCGGGAGGATGTGGCTTGCCCGTCTCTATCGCAAGAAGAGGCCCTGCGAAATGCACCGCGACGCGAAAATGGCTATTTCAAGAGCCCGAGGATCGTGTAGTCATGCTGATGGAGTTGAAAGAGCAGCTCCTCTCAGGATCGGCAGAGGAATACCTGAGCAAGCTGTTTTTGAAGATTGAGAAAAGTCCGCTCAATGGCTTTACATCCCTGGCACGGGAGAGCGCTCTTCGGCAGGCCAGGGAATTTGATAAAAACCCCGGCCAGGGCCGTTTGGCGGGGGTGCCCATCGCAATCAAGGAATGCATCTCAACCAAAGGCATAGAGACGAACTGCAGCTCTAACATACTGCGCGGATACATCCCGCCTTACGATGCTCATGTGATACAGCAGCTCAAGGCTGAGGGTGCCATCATAATGGGGAAGACCAACATGGATGAGTTCGCAATGGGCTCCTCCACTGAGACGAGTTGCTTTGGGCCTACCAGGAATCCCTGGGATCATGATTGCGTTCCTGGGGGTTCAAGCGGCGGAAGCGCTGCAGTGGTGGCTGGCGGCGAAGCCCCTTGCGCCCTTGGCTCGGACACTGGCGGATCTGTGCGCTGTCCTGCGTCATTTTGTGGAATAGTCGGATTAAAGCCCACCTATGGCCTGGTCTCTCGGTATGGCCTCATCGCCTATGCCAACTCCCTCGAGCAGATAGGGCCGCTGACCCATACAGTCGAAGACACTGCTCTTCTAATGGAGATCATTGCAGGGCATGATGAAAGAGATACAACATCTGCCGAAGGAAAGAGGAGCTACCTGCCAATTAAGGAAGGCGTTAGCGGCCTTAAGATCGGCATTCCAAGGGAGTATTTTGGCGAAGGCGTGAACAAAGAGGTGGAGAGGGCCGTATGGGATGCGATCAATACTCTGGAAAGTCTGGGCGCTACCTGGCAGGAGGTCAGCCTGCCGCACACAAAACATGCCCTTGCGGCCTACTATGTAATCGCCATGAGCGAGGCCTCCTCCAACCTGGCGCGTTTCGATGGCCTGCGCTATGGACTGCGTCTTGGAGAGGACAAGGACTGGCATACGACGTTCTCTGATATTCGGGCGAAAGGCTTTGGTCCTGAAGCAAAGAGGCGCATTTTGCTTGGAACCTATGCCCTCTCAGCCGGTTACTATGGTCGCTACTACCTGAAGGCCTTGAAGGTAAGAACGCTGATCAAGGAAGATTTCCTGAGGGCCTTCAAGGATGTTGATCTCTTGGCAGGACCCACCATGCCCATCCCTGCGTTCAAGATTGGAGAGCGCATCAACGACCCGCTTTCGCTCTATTTGGCAGATGTATTCACGGTACCCATAAATTTAGCAGGCGTTCCAGCAATCTCTGTGCCATGCGGCTTTGCCGGGCACCTTCCAGTCGGCCTGCAGCTCATTGGAAAGCATTTCGACGAGGCCACAATCCTGCAGGCAGCTCACACATTCGAGAAGGCCACGCCCTTTCACGAGAAAATTTTGGAGGTGGTTTAGATGGAGGACGTCATCATAGGCCTGGAGATCCATGTTCAGTTAAACCGCCTGCGATCCAAGATGTTCTGTGGCTGCTCAACGGATTATCACAATTCAGAGCCCAATTCGCACACCTGCCCGGTTTGTTTGGGGCTGCCAGGTTCCCTGCCGGTACTGAACAGGAAAGCAGTTGAGTTTGGCATAAAGGTAGGACTTGCCCTGAACTGCACAATTGAGGAGGAGACGCTCTTTTACAGGAAGAACTACTACTATCCTGATCTTCCAAAGGGCTTCCAGATAAGCCAGTATGATTTTCCGCTTGCGACTAGGGGGCACATCATGATACTGGGCGACGACGGAGTTGAGAGAGATATTCGCATCAACCGGGCGCATATGGAAGAAGATCCTGGGAGGCTGGTGCATGCGGGCACAATAGACAAGGCAAAGTACACCATGGTGGACTACAACCGCTGCGGGATGCCACTGCTGGAGGTCGTAACAGAGCCTGATCTTCACTCGCCAAAAGAAGCCCGAGCTTTCCTGGATAAGCTGAAGAGCATTCTTGAGTATCTGGAGGTCTTCGACGGTTCTCTTGAAGGCTCAATGCGCGTGGACGCCAACATATCCCTGAAAGGAGGAGACAGGACTGAGATCAAGAACATCTCTGGCTTCAAGGGCGTAGAAAAGGCCCTCTCCTACGAGATCACACGGCAAAAGAACATGCAGCGCCGTAACATCAAAGTGGTGCAGGAGACGCGTCACTTCGACGAGGTCCGAAACATCACAGTCTCCATCAGAAGCAAAGTAGGGGCTCACGACTATCGTTACTTCCCTGAATGCGATCTGGTTGGGCTGCGCATCGCCTCCTGGGTCCCGGCCATCAAGGCCGCTCTGCCAGAGCTTCCAGATGCCAAGCGCAAGAGGTTTGCAGAGCAGTACAATCTGTCTGACGATCACGCCAAGTCCCTGACATCTGAGATCAAGGTGGCCAACTTCTACGAAGCTGTGGCAGCACTTGCCCCTCCAAAGCTTGCAGCGGTCTGGATCGCAGACGTGCTGAAAGGCGAGCTGAATTACCGCGACCAAACCATCGACGGCTTTAGCCAGGAACACATGGCAGAGATTGTAAATATGCTGGCGGAAGGTAAAATTACCGAGGATGGGGCCGTGCAGATCATACGCGATCTGCTGGACGGGAGAGGCAGCTCTCCAGATGAGATAGTTAAATCAAAAGGCCTTGGCAGGGCAGCTGACGATGCAGTGCAAAAAGCCGTACGGGAGGCTGTGGCAGAGTGTGCGAATGCCGTGGCTGACTACAAGGCAGGGAGCGAGAGGGCTTTGAACTTCATCGTGGGAGTTGTGATGAAGAAGACGCGCGGGAAGGCAAGCCCAGGCGAGGTGCACAAATTGGTCAAGGCCGAGGTGGAAAAGATTTAGCGATCGCAATCTGGCGCATACCACCCACAATTTTTTTGCCAAGTTCACCTTCCCCAGAAGGGGTCCTTCTTGCGCTTGATCTCCAGGAAACTTTCCAGAACCTCGCGCTCGTCCTCTGCGAGCTTTGACTTCAATTCGAGCTCGACGATGCGGGCGTGTTTCTCAGGAATGTTTACATAAAGTATGTCGCCCTCGTGAATCTGGCGTCCGACGGTGGGCCCGTCGATGGATATGGCCACCTCCTGTCCTGCCGTTGCGGTTCCGACATTTTCGTTGTGCGCCTGGATTCCTTTAATCTCTCCAATATTTGCGCCATCCTCTCGCATCAGATTTGTCTGGGTCCTGATCACTCCACCCACAACCTGCACTCCGACAATTGCAGGCTTGGACTGACGAAAGACGCAATCTGGAAGCAGGCGCACAGCGCCTGGGCGGATCACTGCCTCCAGACGCTCCTGCTCTATTCGCATCTTCTGTTCATCCAGCCATTGCTCATAGTTCTCAAGGATGGTGTAGATGATATCGCTGCAAAATACAGGCACATTGGTCTTCTGGATCTCGCTGACGGCATCGGGCAAAATCTCGACATTGAATGCGAGAATCGCTGAAAGAAGTGGGTCCTTGATGGCTGCGGCGCGGATCACATCCCTCCTGGATATAGGACCCACATCTGCGAAGTGGATGGGTATGTTCTTTGCCTTCAGCTCACCCACCAGAGCTTCCAGCGATCCGATGGTATCCGCCTTTAAAACTACACCCTCGTTCTCGGTGTCGACCCTTACGGCTTCAAGCTCCGATTTGATCTCCTTGGTGAGAGAGTCTATCTCTTCGGATGATGCGACCACCCGGATGGTCGATCCTGCCAGGGAGTTCTCAAGCTTTGGCGCTGCAACCTTCACTCCCGATGCAGCAACCACGCGCTTTACAGGCAGAAATCTCTCCTCGGATCTGATCTCTGCCAGGGGCTTGGGCTTGAGAAGAGCTCTGATCTTGGTGACGACTGGCTCATGGGCTGTTCCTACAATCACCGTGTCTCCTGTTTTTAATTCACCGTTGTAGAGGATGACATCCAGAGTGGTCCCGAGGCCTCTTTCTTCCTTGACCTCCAGAATGGTCCCGACTCCAGGGCCTGTAGCGGTCAGCATCAGATTTTCTTTGAGAAACTTCTGAGCGAGGCCCACCAGGATCAAAAGGAGGTCCGGCACGCCCTCACCTGTGACAGCGCTGATGGGAACGATCCCAACGGTCCTGGTGAAGTCAGTGATCCGATCGTATCTATTGGCATCAAATCCAAACTTGAAGAGCTCTCCCACAAGCTCGTAAATTCGCGTATCCAGCTCCTCGGCAACCCTCTCGCTCTGCACCTTTAAGGTATTGGTGAATGGTGCATTGGGGACCGGAAGCCAGCCACCTATGCGGTCGATCTTGTTGGCAGCAACCACAAAAGGAGTTTTGAAACGCTTGAGAATATTGAGCGACTCGATCGTCTGTGGCTGGAAGCCCTCGTTTACATCCACGATCAGCACAGCAAGATCTGCAAGAGAGCCGCCACGACTGCGCATGGATGTGAAAGCGTGGTGTCCTGGTGTATCGATGAATAGAAGCCCTGGAACCTGGAACTCCCCGCCAAAGCGCGAGCCGCAAAATTCCTGTACGACGCCTAAAGGGACCTCCGTGGCACCTATGTGCTGGGTTATGAGTCCAGCTTCGCCTTTTGCAACTGCAGTCCCGCGAATCTTATCCAAAAGAGTTGTCTTTCCGTGGTCCACGTGCCCCATCACCACTACTATTGGTGTTCTGAGGTTGGCGTCGTTGCCTTTCGCCTTGCCGGCTTTTTTTGACTTCTGCTGCATACCGATCGCCTTGGAGAAGAACCACTAAAAAATGTATTTTATTTTTTAAGAATTTAAAGGCTCCTATGGGGAGGGCAGAAAATCCTTCTGCCCTTCTTCACTCGTAGAGCCATCCTTCATCTATTCGCTTGTAGTCTACAAGTTCCGAGGCGCTGAAGTGAAGGGCGATCTCCCGCGCAGCAGATGCGGCTGAATCCGAACCGTGCACAACATTTCGGCCCGTCTCAATGCCGAAATCTCCGCGCAGAGTTCCTGGAGCCGCTTCTGCTGGATTGGTGGCGCCGTTCATCTTCCTCATCGCAGAGATTGCGCCGCGGCCCTCGACCACAAGGGAAACCGACGGTCCTGAGGTGATGAAGTCCACCAGATCCTGATAGAACTTCTTGCCAACATGTTCCGCGTAGTGCTCTCTGGCCTTCTCCACGGGCATCACTGTAAGCTTCATGGCCACGATCTTGAAGCCCTTCTCCTCGATCCGTTGAAGTATCTTGCCCACGAGGCCGCGCTGCACTCCATCGGGCTTAACCATGACGAAGGTTCTCTCCATCTCCGCCAGGCTTTATGCCCCCTTCCTGGCCCACTTGATGCGCCTTGTCACACGCCCAAGGGCGACGTTGTTCTCGCACTTGGCAGAGCAGAAGTAATAGACCGTTCCATCCTTCTTGGCATAGAGCTTGCCAGTTCCAGGCTCAATGACCTTGTTGCAGAAGGTACACTTTCTCTCTTCCATCCTTACATCACCTGCTGGTGAGCTTCTTGGCCTCTCGGGCGGTCTCCAGCAGTATCAGGACATCGCCCATGCGAATAGGTCCCATGCAGTTCCTGGTTATGATGCGGCCCTTGTTATTGCCTTCCAGAATACGGCACTTGATCTGCGTCGCCTCGCCATGCATGCCTGTGACGCCGATTACCTCAATTACCTCTGCTGGTACGCCGTTTTCGTCCTCCATGAAATTTCACCTACTTTAGGGCCGCAACCTTCTGGACTATCTCGTCCAGCAGCTCCTTTCCCTTTCCAGGTTCGACGATGGCGGCTGCTGCGCTCTTGACGCCAAGTCCCGATGCTGCACCAATCTCGCTCTGCTTCTTGACATAGATGTAAGGCGTCTTTTTCTCCTCACAGAGAGCAGGAATATGTGCTACTATTTCAGGAGGCTGAACGTCTTCGCCAACAATTACCAGGCGTGCCACGCCGCGCTCGATGGCCTTTGTGGCTTCATTTGTACCCTTCTTTATTCTGCCAGTATCGCGAGCCAGCTCAAGTGCCTCGAGAGACTTCGAGGCCAGCTCAGCCGGAACATCAAATCTTACGTATATTGGTCTTGCCATGATCAATTTCTCCTTCAAGGCTGCGATTGCAGCCCATCATCATTCATCGCAAAAGCGCAAATCAAATTAGATCTGCCTCAAGCTCAACATGTAAAAAGGTTGCGCTACGGTCCGAGAAGGGCTTTGAGCACTCCTTGCAGATCTTCGATTCTGACATCTCCCTGGATCATTACCTCTGAGCCTTGCGTGGCATAATCAAGCCCATATTTGCCTGCGATCTCCCTGGCCTTTTGGCTTGAGGTTGCATCTGGCTGGAGATATATGGCAGAGAGGTTGAAGCCGCCTTGCGCTTTGCTCGCCGATTTGCTCACGCCTAAGTAAAATTCTTTGTAGCCACCGGAGAGCGACGAGTTTGCACCTTTGCCCAGAGCTGCCACCTGAAGATCTGCCGCCTTGCCTTGCGGCAGGGTGAAGCTGTCAGTGGGCAGGCCTCCGGAGATCACATCGATGACCTGCTGCATCGAAGCTTGAGTTCCAAAGAGAGTCGGCTTGCCCATCACAGTTACATAATCAGAGCCCGACGGGATCATCATGTAGTTCTCGTATGGTACCACGAGACCTGCATAGCCCACGTGGAATGGTTTGATCCAGTGGAACTCAATCCAGGTATTGTTGAAATAAGCTTCTCCCAGCTTTTCGATATCTGTGGGGTATAGCTGGCTTCCGTAAGTCAGTCCGATGGACTGGGGAAGGACGGCGCGAGCTGCATCCGTCAAATTCTGAGATACAGTAAGATTGATCCAGTATGCGATAACTGTGCTTTCCGGGGACATCTCCAGGACGTCATCCAGACTGTCCAAGCTCCAGTCCACCAGGCGACCCTGTACCCCGAAGGTCTCCAGGGACGTGGCATCCGTTCCCACAATAACATCTTTTTGGTCACTGCCTCTCAGCACGAAGCCCGCAAAGGCCGAGACGACCATGATTGCGCCAACGAAGATGGCGAAAGCCTTCTGATTCATCCGCAACTTCAGACGAGGCTATTCTTATTTAACTTTTATCAAGGGGCAAGAGAGATTCATCCTGGACATAACTTCTTCCTAACGATAATGCTATCTCTGCTTTCTCCAGTTCTCGTCCCAGGTATCCGGCATGGTCCAGCCTGGAGACAAATCCTCCTTTGATCAGCGTGTTCAGGATGTCCTTGGCACTGGTGCCAGCCACAGTCACGCGACGGTTTCTGGCCAGGATCATTCCCCTGGCCAGGACGATCCTGAAGCTGCCAGCAGGATCGGGATGGTATCGATGATCTGAGCTTGCCAGAACAAACCTGTCAGGCATTGTCTCCTCGGGCTTTGGCCTCTTCTCTTTTAGGACCAGAAGGTCGATCCCCAAATCCTTGGGGGCGGTCCTTCTATTCGATGCCAATTGCATCATCTCAGAGGCTCGCCTGAGCTCTCTTACGCTGCCTCGTGCCTTTGCACTGTACTCAGGCGTGAAGAGGATGCAGGCTCCTACCTCCGCACCAATGGCTGCCAGAAGAGCATTGACACCTTGTGTGTCTGCATCAAGCAGCTCCGTCACATTGCCCGCGCCAAAGAAAAGAGGAACTTCTGGATGAGCCTGCCTGAAGAGAATGTACCTGTGTAGCGAAGATACAAGTCCCTGTAAAGGCGGATCAAGCACTGGATCGGCTATGACTGAGATGCCCATCTCCTGGGCGAGCCGCAGATTATCCGTCAGGCTGGCAATTCCTGGCCCGGGAATGACCACTGCCGGCACGCCTGCGAGAGCGACGGCCTCTCCCACGGACTCCAGGTTCTCGCCGTTAAGGCTCAAGATCAAGTCAGCTCCGCCATCAATGCCTGCTAGTATAAGATCGGGGCGCACAGTATCGATGCTTACGGGAAGTTTTGTGATTTTTTTGGCCTTCCTTAAAGTCTCAGCCACTTGAGAGGGCTTGGCATCCAGAGGAAGGCCCAGGTCGATCATGTCTGCGCCCTGCTCTTCATAGTAGCGTATCTTCTCTGCAAATGCCTCGGCACCAAGGCGCGTGCAATCAACTATCTCCGCAAGGACCTTCATCCTTGAGCCGCCGCCGATCTTGACGCCTTCGATCTCGAGCGTGGCCTCGGCCTTGGCCTCGAGCATCATCCCTTGCAGAGAGGCATCTTTACGCATCTTCTCCTCCAGGAGCACGCATGCGGGAATTGTGCGGGACAGCTCAACGTCTTCAATGTGGCGAAGAACGAATCCCAGATCTGCCGCATGCTTGGGTCCCAGACGTATCTTTGTGCCCAGTGCCCGCTCCACCTCCTGAAAATCTGCTGTGATGGATCCTGGAATGAGTATGAGGTCGTAGCCGGCGGGAGCTGCACGCCGTAGCATCTCAGGCGTGATGAAGGCTGCGACGTCCAGATCCAACACCAGCACCTCCGCATCTTGGGATGATTCTTTTACCAGGTCCTGGGCAAGCCTCCCAGTGACGACGAGGACTTTCATATTGGCATTTGGCTGGGATGAGATCAGGTCCCTCATCGGGCGTCGCAATATCTCACTTCATCCACATCCAGGGTGAGGGGAGTTCCCGGCTCAAAAGATGCTATCCTTCTGACTCGGCCTACTCCCACCAGTTGCAACTGCGCTCTTGCGGCCTGAGCTTCGCTCTCCTCATAATAATCCTGGCCTGACTGAATCGTCCTGTGGGTGATCGTCTGCAGGGCTCTGATTCCTGCAATCAGGCCGGTTGTCCCCGGAACTATGTCTGTTGTGCTCGATTCAGTTAGGAATATTCGGTCACCTGGCTCTGAATTGAGAAGCGTGAAGAAGTTGTTAGGACTCCTGATCTCCACTGTTCTTACCCTGGCGGTGAGAAGTTCTCTCATCACATGTCTGGCCATTCCAGTTAGTGCTGCGTAAATCATGAGGCATCACCCGTACATTGGGAACTCTTTGGCCATCTTTGGCTGCTCTTCGGGCTGAGCTGCTCTCATCTGTTGAGCTAGCTGGGCCATCTGCACCTCGATCTGTTGTGCCTGCTCTGCCAGCTTGGCAGTGCTCACGCCAAGGCCATAAATCCTGTTCAGAGTCTCGATCGCTGCTATCGCTGCTCTTGGGTCTGGTTCTGCAGAAGCAGTCTCCCCCAAAAGGCAAATGGCAGGCAGATTCCGAATACGGCACTCGTTCATGATGCTGCCGGTGATGCCTGTTATCGTCCCCAGCTCGAAGATCTCTGTCATGTCCTTGATCTTCTCAAGCAGCTCCTTCTTGCTGACAGCTCCAAAGACCCTGTGCTCATCGCTCATCACAGTTATTCCTGCCAGGCAGACCATCTCTTTGGCATTGATGGACTCAGCCCAGGAGACGATCTCCTTTCCGATGTCGTAAGAAGCCAGTGGATGCACTGGAACATCTGCCGTGAGGATCAAGATTCCCAAATTCGCGTCTTCGTAGATGCGAACTGGCATGTTCACCACACCTCCCAAAAGAACGGCCAGCGGCGGGAAGTACTTGGAGCTCATAGCCCCCAGATACGTCATTTTAAGCTCGTTGACTATGTACTGGCTGGCGATGTTGCCTACCAGGCCAATTCCAGGGAAACCCTCTATCAAAATGGGATTTTTGATGGATGGCTCCCTCTCAAGGATGACCTGAACAATATCCTTGTCCATGTGAGAATTTAAGGCGTTGATCTGAGATAAGAGCATCGCTTTGAGTGCCTGGGCTTCTCTAGCCGCATCGCTCCATCTCTGCAATGTAAGGCCTGTTCTCCTTGAGGCACCATTGCATCTGCATCAGCAGCGGCTCGACCCGTCCGTCCGTCTCCTTGAGCCTTTGCACCATGACCTCGGCCAAGCTGCCCTGCTCGATTTTTTTTGCCACAAGAGGCAGATAGTGCCTCTCCTCTAAATTAGCGCTCTTCTCAGCCTGGCAGAGAAGCTTCTCCAGCTCAGGCCTCATGCCCGAGACGCCCTGTCTCATGGCGCTTTCAAGCAGTGAGCCCAGGCAATTTTCGTCCTCTTCCAGCTGCAGGTCGCATCTCAACAATGCCAGCAGAAAGGCAGAAATGGCCATATCCGAGCGCAAGCACTCTTGCTCATCCATTGCCTTTACTTCAAGGCACTTCCTTGTGAAGCGCACGATCACCCCCCTTGAGTTCACCCACTCCCTGCAGAGGATCTCTGCATCGCTGCGTTTCAGCTCGGAATAGATCCGGCGGTTGATCTGCACATAATCCTCAACGCTCTCGAGCTTCTCTGGCAACACATTGTGGCATATCTCTGGGATTTGGCGCTGGTTCTCCCTGTAGTATACCAGCCGGTTATCCATGTAAGAAGTGAGCTTTCCCTCGACCATCGGCGAGGAGGCGGATACTGCCACAAGGTATGGCATCAGGGCGCGAACCTTGTTGAACATAGATACGATATTCTCTTTTCTCCCGTAAGGTATGTTGACCTGCAAGGCCTGAATGTTCAGCCAGCCGTGCTGATGGATATCGAACAGCCGATCGTAGGCTTGGTAGTACTCCTGCTCGTCATGGTCCCAGTAGGTCGTCTGCTCCAGCCTCAAAAGGGGATGCATGCCGAGGCCCAGGAAACTGTACTCGTTGTTGGAAGCCATCAGAAGCTCGCAAAGCCCCTCATAAAGATTGCCTTCCAGATAGCTCAAGGACCCAGGCCTCGCAGGGATCAGCTCTAGTACGTGCTTTTGCAGCTCCTTGGAGACCTTGATGCCTCCGAAGGCCACCTCATGCTTCACTGAGCCATTCAGCTTCTGGATGATCCTGTCTGAGATGGGCAGTGGCTGAAAGTTCTTGTCGTTTATTGAGAATTCATGCTCCGTGCCCAACTGCGACGAGATTGCTAATGCCTTTTGCATTGTTCTGGACATAGCTTGCAGTCCTCTAAGCTGATCTCGGCCACAAGATCCGTTTCAGGCTCCTCGATTTTCAAGATCTCCTCCAGCTCGGATGCGGGCAAAGCCCTCACCAGGTCGATGATCATTTCTGTGGCTGCCTCAAACAGCCCGTCGTAAGCCTTTCTGTCGGCTTTCAAAATTTTTACCATGGGACAGATGCTCTCTTTCTTCAGGAAGATTCGCAGGGTGGTGCCCAGCATATCAAAGGTAAATGGCCCGGCCACACAGGTCTCAGGTTTTATCGAGTGAACAGAACATCTGCCGTCCTGAAATAGTATGCAAAAGCCGTCAGGCCCAAGCTTCAACCTCTTGTATCCTGCAAACTCAATTGCATCAGGACTGACGCCGTTGGCGACGAGTATGTCTATACGCTTCTGGCTCAAGGGTGGCCGTGCCTCAAAACAGCAGCCTCCGGCCAAATGACACTCTCCACAGGCCTTGCTCAGGGCCTCGCAAAGTGAATCGTCCATTTAAATCATCTCCAAAAAAAGGATGAAAACTATGGCCTACCGCTCAGAGAAGTCTATCTTGTACGAATAGACATCGCTATCTATCAGGGTATCTGCGTGGGCCAAAGCCCTGAAAGCTCCAAGGCTATAGTCGCCTTCGAAGCCCTGCGGACCGTAAACCTGGTCGGAAAAGTAGTCCGCATGGCTGGCATTGTCCCCAGTCGTGAGGTACGATATGATCTTGCGAAACATCTCTGGATAGTGAGCATCCTCGCCGCCTTCTAGAGATGGATTGTCATTGACCTCGATGACATAGAGCTTTCCGTTGCTCTCTTTGATGTCCACTCCATACAGCCCTTTGCCTATTGCATTGCCAGCAGCCTTTCCGAGATCTATGACCTCAGGGGGGACTTGATCGGCAGGAACGCTCTCCACATCACAGTAGACGATGTGGCCGTTGACCGACGCTTGGATCTTGAATGTCTCTGAAGGGATGATGTATCTGCAAGCGTAGAGCAAGCCTCCGTCCAGGACGCCTATCCTCCAGTCAAACCTGCTCTCGATGTACTCCTGCACCACTATCCAGTCTGAGAGCTTAAAGAACCTTTTGGCAACCTTCAAAAGCTCGGTTGCTGTTGATACCTTCTCTACCCGCACCGAGAAGGATGTGGATGGCTCCTTGAGCACCAGAGGCATTCCCAGCTCCTCGAAGAGATCCTCTGCCAGGTGAAGATCCAGCTCTTTCTTCTTCAAGAACCTGGTTCTCGGGATGGAGACCCTCTTCTTCATGAGATGCATGTACATGTTAATTTTGTCTGCACATATTTTGATAGAACTGGGATCGTCTATCACAGGTATGCCGTACATTTGGGCCATTCTGGCAGCCACATAGGTCGTGTTCATCGGGTCGGTGTTGGCACGGATGAACAGGGCATCGAGCTTTGGTATTTTCTTGATATCAACTGGAAAGATGAATTCTGCCGTGTGACCCATGCTCTCAGCTACGTCCCTGCATTTGACCAGGGCTTGGAGCTGTTCAGAACTGCTTAACGTCTGTCTGTTGACAAAGATGCCTAGCTTACTCAAAGCGTTTCACCCTCTTGTCCAGAAGGTCTTGCAACAATTCCGTTTCTTCCTTCGATAGATGCGAATACTTCACTGGCGCCAGGGAGGAGAGGCGGCAGCCCGATTCGTCCTTGACGAGGACTATCTCTACTAGAGGGACCCCAAAGACCTCGTAGATCCGCTCTGCCAGTGCAGAGACCTTCTCACAGCAGTTTATGGTCTTGCCGAAGATGGATATGCACTTGGCCACGGATGCTGTGTCGTTGATCTTTTGATAGCAGAAGGGGTACCGTCCCCTGTTTGTAACATGCTTTATGACAGTCTTTGCAGTCTCCAGATCATTCACCAGGAAATGATCCGATGGGGTCGAGAAATAGTTCAGGCCGTAGACTATGGCCGGAAGAGAGACGTACTGGTAGGAGATTATCCAGTCGCAGATGGGTATGCCTGCAAGCTTCGCCTTCTCCAGGCAGATGGGAACGATGTAAGCATCGAGCACATCGTTGCTACTGGGCACAGTCTTTACGCCTTCATTCTCGTTCTTGACTATGGTGTAGTAAGGCTCTGTCTTGTAAAAATAACTCTCATTAACAATATATTGAGAGCCATCTTCCTTCAAGGTGTACATGATATCCTTTTTAGGAATATGATCTCTTCGTTTGTTCATTTAGATCATCACCGCTGGACCTGCGTGCTTAAAAATGGACATAGCGAGACAGATGCGGCCTTCTTCAGGTCCACTCAGAGGCGATTTCAAGAAATTTTCTGTATACGGTACCCTACGGTGTTTACTGAGACTACCATGCGTCTCAGGATCGGATGCCATTTCATTCTCAGAAATTTGGATCTCCTCAGAGGCTGATTCTCAGTTGGTAGTATTTATCTCTGTCGACAGGAGCAGACCTTGCAAGTATCAAAATGCCTAATTCTCTGAGATAGATTCAAATATGCTTATGAGGCAGTCACAATCCTGCATACCTATGGCCGAGGTCGAACTAAAAAGGCCACGAGTTTGGGATTTGCCGAGGAATAAGCATGAAGGAGAGGCTTGATGAGATCGGTTCACGTCTTCGTGAGCTGAGGGAGCTGAATCGTGTATCGCCTGAGGAGATGGCACAGCACCTCAAAGTGCCAGTGGGGACCTACAACTGCTATGAGGAGGGGAAGCTAGACATACCCGCCAGCATCCTCATCGGCATCGCGCGAAAGCTCAATGTAGACACTGGCCTGCTGCTCACAGGCGAAGAGTCCAAGATGAGCATCTTCACCGTTACCAGGAAGGGTGAGGCAGTTGAAGTGGAGCATAGGAAGGAGTACCACTCCCAGAGCCTGGCCAGAAAATTTGCCCATAAAAAAGCAGAACCATTCATAGTCACAATAGATCCCAAGAAGGATACACCAAGATACTATGCCCATCCCGGCCAGGAGTTCGAATATGTGCTGGAAGGAACTCTGAAGATAACTATCCATGAAAATGAGATCATTCTGAACGAAGGCGACTGTATTTTCTTCGATTCGTCATACAAACACATCATGGAAGCCCTGAATAATGAGCCAGTAAAGCTGCTAGCAGTGGTCATGTAGTGAGGATTTATCAATGTCATCGTTATTGTCCAAGTTCGTCTCGCAAACCGACTTCAAATCCTATGAGGATTTTAAAGAAAATCTGAAGATAATCGTTCCTGCGAATTTCAACTTTGCTTTCGATGTAGTGGACGCCTATGCAGCCCAAAGTCCGAATAAGCGTGCTCTGGTATGGTGCAACGACCATGGTGATGAGAAGATCATAACCTTTGGAGAGCTGAAGACCCTGTCCGACAAGGCTGCCAACCTCTTTCGCCAATACAAATTAAAGAAAGGAGATACGGTCATGCTCACCCTCAAGAGCCGCTGGGAGTTCTGGGTCTGCATGGTGGGCCTGAACAAGATAGGAGCAATCGCCATTCCTTCGACTCACATGCTCAAGGCCAAGGACTTCGTGTACCGCATCAAAAAAGCGGACCTCAAGATGATCGTCTGCATCGCAGAGAATGGCGTGCCTGATGAGTTCGATTCTGCCCATGAACAACTGGGCAAGATCCCCTTGGTCAAGGCACTGGTGGGTGGCAAAGACCTGTTGCGAGAGGGCTGGATCAACTTCGATGCAGAGCTCGAGAAGGCATCGCCAAATTTCGAAAGGCCCAAAGGAGAGGACGCCACAAAAAATGAGGACGTCCTCCTGGCCTACTTCACCTCCGGGACAACTGGCTATCCAAAGATGGTCAAGCACGATCAGACCTACCCACTCGGCCACATCCTCACTGCCAAGTTCTGGCAGAATGTGGAGGATGATGGGCTGCATTACACAGTTGCGGATACCGGATGGGCAAAATGCGCATGGGGAAAGATCTTTGGCCAGTGGCTGGCAGGATCCGCGGTCTTCGTCTATGATTATGACAGGTTCGATGCAGGACGGATGATGGACGAGATGGGCAAATTCGGCGTCACAACCTTTTGCGCTCCTCCAACCATATTCAGATTCATGATCAAGAGCGATATGTCCAGGTACGACTTCTCCCGCCTCAAATATGCTGTTACAGCAGGAGAGCCCCTAAATCCATCGGTCTATGAGAAGTTCCTTGAGACCACCGGCCTGAGACTTATGGAAGGATATGGTCAGACCGAGACGGTGGTCTGCATCGCAAACTATCCTTGGATGACGCCCAAACCGGGCTCCATGGGCAAGCCCGCTCCAGGATTCGACATAGTGCTTGTGGATAAGAACGACAAAATATGCGAGGTGGGCGAAGAAGGTGAGATCGTGATAAAGACGGACAAGGGCAAGCCAGTCGGTCTCTTCATCGACTATCACCTCGACCCTGATAAGACAAAGCACACCTGGCATGATGACTACTATCATACAGGCGACACCGCCTGGCGGGACGAAGAGGGATACTTCTGGTTCGTGGGCAGGACGGACGACATGATCAAGAGCTCAGGCTACCGCGTTGGACCTTTCGAGGTAGAGTCCGCCCTCATGTCGCATCCAGCCGTCCTGGAGGTGGCCATAACCGGAGTACCAGATGCCATTCGAGGGCAGGTGGTCAAGGCTACAGTTGTGCTGACCAAAGGGTATGCACCCTCCGAAGAGCTGAAAAAGGAGCTGCAAGAGCACGTCAAGAAGGTCACTGCGCCTTACAAATACCCAAGGATCGTCGAGTTCGTGGAGGAGCTTCCCAAGACCATAAGCGGCAAGATCAGGCGCGTGGAGATCAGGGATAAGGATAAGCCCTATCCTGTGATCAACAGCCTGGAGTGCAAGGCTTGCGAGCGGTGCCTGCTGGCCTGCCCCGTCAATGTCTTGAAGATGGGCGATGAGCTCAACGAGAGAGGATACAGATTTGCAATTTACACAGGAGACGGATGCATAGGCTGCGGCGCTTGTTATTATACATGTCCCGAGCCGCTGGCCATTGAGGTGCATGTGCCTCAAAAGGAGAAAGCAGAGGAGGATTGAGATGGCATCCCAGTTAGTGGCTGGAAACAGCGCAGTGATCGTCGGGGCTATGTATGCTGGCTGCGACTGTTTCTTTGGTTATCCCATCACCCCGGCAAGCGAGATACTCCACGAGGCTTCGCGATATTTCCCAAAGGTGGGCCGCAAGTTCGTACAGGCCGAGTCGGAAGAGGCAGCGATCAATATGGTCTATGGAGCTGCAAGCGCAGGTCATCGCGTGCTTGCGGCCTCCTCGGGGCCTGGCATGAGCCTGAAGCAGGAAGGAATCACATATATTGCAGGAGCTGAGCTTCCCTGCGTCATCGTAGACATCTGCCGGGCAGGTCCCGGCCTTGGCAATATCGGGCCTGAGCAGTCTGATTACAACCAGGCCTGCAAGGGCGGAGGGCATGGCTGCTACAACAACATAGTGCTCGCCCCTGCAAGTGTGCAGGAGATGTGCGACTTCACCATGAAGGCCTTCGACCTGGCTTTCAAGTATCGCAATCCTGTTGTGGTGTTAGCCGATGGCGTGCTGGGACATATGGTCGAGCCCCTGAATTTCCCGGAGGTTGCAGTTCAACCAGAGATCGACACCACATGGGCTGTAGCAGGCCGGGCCGAGACCAGGGGCAATCTTGTGACATCCATAGCTCTTGACTTCGACGATATGGAGAGGCATAACCTATTGCTGCAGGAGAAGTACCGGCGCATAAAGGAGAACGAGGTGGCCTGGGATGGCTACAAGCTGGCTGATGCAGAGGTTGTGCTTGTCTCCTATGGCATCAGCAGCAGGATTGCCAGGTCCGCAGTGGACGCTGCCCGCAAAGAGGGCATCAGGGCAGGTCTATTCAGGCCTATAACGCTCTTCCCCTTCCCGCAAGATGAGATTCGCAACCTTGCGGAGCAGGGCTGCAAGTTCATCTCAGTGGAGATGAGCAATGGACAGATGCGAGAGGACATACGCCTGGCCAGCGGTTGCAGGCCAGTGGAGCTGGTTTGTCGCTACGGTGGGAATCTGATTCAGCTCGATGATATTGTGAAGGGGATCAAGGAGGTGGCTTAAATGGCTGCAAAAGAGAAGGTGATTGGTGGGCATCCTGGAATGTATCCAGCGTTCCCGCGCAAGGGCGGAGCTGCGACTACAGCCACTCATTACTGCGCTGGATGTGGCCACGGAATTCTGCATAAGCTCATCGGCGAGGCCATGGCAGATTTGGGAATTCAGGATAGATGTGTGCTCATCAGCCCCGTTGGATGTGCAGTCTTTGCCTACTACTACCTGGACTGCGGGCATGTGCAGGCAGCACACGGAAGGGCGCCGGCCATTGCCACGGGCATCTCGCGTGCAGAGGACAATGCCATCGTTATCTCCTACCAGGGAGACGGGGACCTGGCATCCATAGGACTCAACGAGACCATCCAGGCAGCCAACCGCGGTGAGAAGCTTGCAGTATTCTTCGTCAACAACACAGTGTACGGCATGACTGGCGGACAGATGGCGCCTACGACTCTCATCGGCGAGGTCACTGCCACTACGCCCCAAGGGCGCGATCCTCGGGAGATGGGCTATCCCATTCACATCTGCGAACTGCTGGACACGCTCAGGGCACCCGTCTTCATTGAGCGTGCCAGTCTTTCTGACATCGAGCATATTCGCAAGGCACGCCGGGCTGTGAGACGGGCCCTGGAGATTCAGAGAGACAAAAAGGGTTATGCGTTTGTAGAGCTCCTATCTCCCTGCCCCACAATTTTGAAGATGGATGCAAAAGAAGTTGCCAAGTTCATCAATGAGCAGATGGAAAAGGAGTTCCCAGTGAAGAGGTTCAGGGACAGAGCAGCAGAGGTGCAGCCGATTAGCAGGGCAGAGAGCGACTTTTCAGTGGAGTCGTTGCATAAGATCTTTGGTTGCAGCGAGATGCAGTGCACGCAGATTCAGAAGGACCGCGAATTTGTGCCCAAGGGCGTGAAGATCGCAGGCTTTGGAGGACAGGGAGTGTTGAGCATGGGCCTGGCGCTGGCTCAGGCTGCCTTCGGATGCGGTCGCTTTGTTTCCTGGTATCCTGATTATGGCCCGGAGCAGCGTGGCGGAACCTCCAACTGCTCTGTTATCGTTTCTGGGGTGCCTATAGGATCGCCTGTTTTGGATCACCCAGATGTGCTCGTGGCCTTCAACCGGCCATCCCTTGAGAAGTTCGCAGGCACTGTCAAGAAGGGTGGTGTGATCCTTTATGACTCTCTGGCTGGAGAGTTCCAGGCACCTGAAGGCGTGAAGGCCATATCCGTTCCCGCAACACAAATCGCCACTGAAAAAGGTGTACAGCAGGCCGCCAACACTGCCATGTTCGGCGCCCTGATGCAGGCAGGAGACCTTGGGCTGCCGCGCGAGGCTTACAGTGATGCATTCCGCGTAACATTTGCCAAGAAACCCAAGTTGATCCCAAAGAACCTGGAGATACTCGAGGCAGGAGCTCAGGCTGCCAAGCTGCTGGAGATGGCAGGAAGGAAGTGACCTCCTCCATTGCCCCCGACGAGGGTGGGGGCCATCTCTACCCCCACTATGAGATTGGGTGAAAAGCTTATATCTGAGAAGGTAAGACAGGGGGACAACTTAGGCAAATGACGAAAAGGTTATCGCCGAAAGTAGAGAAAAAGGAGGCAACCAATTGATTAAGAGATACATGATTCTTCCCGTACTGCTCGTATTCCTCATCAGTGCTGGCCTGTCCCTGGAACAGAACGCCAACAATACCAGCACACTGGAAAATAACACAACGATAGAGCAGAATGTAACATCTCCGGCAAACCAAACTGCCCCAGCAAATGAGACTGCTGCAGTCAATGCTACAAGCACTACAGCCAACCTGAACGGCATCTGGTCTGTGAATGGCATCGAGGTCGGAGCGGTCACCATGGCGCTAAATCAAGACGGAAATGACCTCTTCGGCCAGGCAAAGTACGAACCCGATGGCGGCCAGGCCTGGAATGCGGAGGTTGTGGGATCAGTCCAAGGTGATAGCGTAGAGCTGACAATAACAGCACAAAAAGATAGCGAGCTGACCACCACAAAGATGTCTGGCACTCTCGCCAACGAGAGCATCAGTGGCAACTTCACCCAGGTGAGCGGAGGAAAGATGTTGAATAAGGGCCCATTCAACGCCCTGTGGATCAACCCCGACATATCCAACTACACACCGGCCACAATCGAGCAGACCAAGGATAAAACTACAGCTGTACAGAATACCAATTCTGCCGCCTCTGAGATAAATACGACAAGCCAGACCACCACCCAGAAGTCCAGATTCGTTGATGTTCGCGAATATAAAGACAAGATAGGACCTGGCGGCGACCTGAGCGGTGTGCCACCTGGCATGGGCGGAAGCGGACTTAATTGATCTGCAGACTCATGACACATCGAGCATTGATAGTATTGCTCATAGTAGCAGGGCTGTCTTTGGGTCAGCTTGCGAATGGTTCGAGCGACGAGATCATCCTTGCAGGAGATGGCGCCCATCATGAGAGCGCAAATGCTGCAAGCACTTTTTTTACTCTGAAATATATCTGGTCGGTGTCAGGACTTGAGCCTGGTCAGGTTATCATGGCCCTCAATCAGGATGGCAAAGACCTCTATGGAAGAGCGAAGTACGAACCCGATAGCGGTCAGGCCTGGAATGCTGTCGTCGTCGGATCCATACTTGGCGACAACGTAGTCCTGACACTAACAGCTCTGAAAAGTGATGAACAAGTCTCCAGCATGATGACCGGGACCTTTGATTCGGTAAACCAAACACTCATAGGCAGCTTCTTGCAGACATGCTGTGGCAACATCTCGGGCAGGGGCACTTTCAGCGCCATGTGGATCAACCCTGACATCTCAAGCTTTACGCCTGCAAAGGTCGAAGAGGCGACACCTGCGTCAACTGCGTATGGCGAATCCATAGCACAAGCCGCAAGACAGGCATCCTGGCAGACATCCAGGTTCCATGACGTGCACCAGGATGCAGATCGCATCTTGACTGGCGTTGGAGATATAAGCCAGATACCAATAGGAATGGGCGGAAGCGGCCTTCCCTGATCAAGGCCCTTTACCAATCTAGACCATCGTCAACTGATCTGAGCAGCTACATGAGAGCGACGGCCCCATGACTATATCGGTATCAATATTTCTTCTCACCAAGGCCTTCTGATAGGATGGATTGATCTGAGTGGCTTTTTTATATGCTTGGACCGCAGTGTAGTAGTATCCTTTGTAGTCGTAGATTACGCCCATGTTATACCATGCCTCAGCATACGACTCGTTGAGCGCAACAGCCCTCTCAAACGACTCGAGGGCCTCGTCGTACCTGCCCAGCAGGCCCAGATCTATGCCTCGATTGTTCCAGGCTTCCGAATCAGTTGGATCAAGCTCGAGAGCTTTTTCGTAAGCATCCAGGGATTCGCTGAATCTATCCTGCTCGTAAAGAGCCATGCCCTGTTGGAACCAGTAGGATGATGTCTCATTTGACTGCCCTAGCGAAGGACCAGTAAACGCCACAATCAGAGCAGATGCAATCAGAGCTATGGAGACCTTGGCAGACTTCAAATTCGTTATTAGTCCCTCCTTGTCCATTTGTCTGATGTGAGTTGGTGATAAAGATTCCCTCTCCCGATCATGCCTTGGCATAGGATCTTATGATCTCATCAAATGCATTCAGCACCCTTCCAAGCTGGTCTCGCGACAGCCCGAAGGTGCTCAGCTTGAACTGGCGCGTCAATCCCGGCTTGATGCCACAGATGCCGCGCTCCAACAGGTCGCGATAGAGAAAGTATCTGCCCTTCTTCGCCCTCTGGGAGATCTCGTAGAGGTTCTCGGCCAGGAAGAAGATGAGGTCGTGGTTATGCGGGCGCTCTCCTTGTTGTATCAATCCAAGCTTCTCCATCTCAGCAGCAAACCAGCGGGCTTTATCAACCTCTTCTGGCCAGTGCGAGATGCGCTCCACTACGGCGGGAAACGATGCCATCAGTGTCAGGAGCGGTGCTCCGCGCACTGTGCAGCCCAACAGCTCAACCTCTTTGTTCTTTTTGGTGGCCGAGAGCCGGAAGATGGTTCTTGCATAATCCTCCATGGCTCCAAGAAGTCCGACTGGTCCTGATGCTGCCATCGACTTATGACCGCTGGCAACGATCATATCAACGCCGAGATCTCGAGCATTCACCGGCATGCGTCCGACAGAGTAGGCCCCGTTTAGGAGTAGTGGCACGCCAAAGTCATGACATACTTCAGCCACGGCCTTTACATCTGCGAGGTTTCCGTAGTTTCCATCAGGATAGGTCAGGACTGCCATGCTAACGTTCCCCTTGTGCTCGTAGGCGCGCTCGATGGCCTCGGAGTAACCTTCTGCTGGAATGGCGTAATCTGGCGCTCCGCTGGACGGCACATACTCTATCTTCAGGCCCGCCCTCTCGGCTGCCAGGACGGTGGTATAGTGAGCATTTCCATCTATGACCACCCAGTCTCCCTTCTCACAAAGGGCGTGCATCGCCGCGAACTTTCCCTCACGCGCACCGTGCATGACCCGCACCTCGTCAGCTCCCAAGAACTCCGGCAAAACGCTGTGTACGAACTCCTCAACAGGAGGGGTCTTGATTCTGTCCAGCATGCCAGCGCAAAAGTCGCAGATGGAATAGCCATCGCCCCACTCGATCAGCGCTGAACGCGCCTCAGGCGTCAGAATTCCACCGCGTTGCAATGGGTCCAGGTTGATCTCAGCCGTATCTCTCTTCATGCACTTAAACTTCTCAAGATTGTTCAGCATTCGGGTTTCTCGATGGCTTTCATTCAGTATAACCCTTTTCCAGTTCTCCCAAAAAGCCATATATTTTCCATTCCACTCACCTTTGATGGCGTTGGTGATAGGGCACCGCGGTGCCAGGGCTCTTGCTGCTGAGAACACACTGGAGGGCATCAAGGCTGCTGCACGCTGCAGAGCGGACGGCGTAGAGGTGGATGTTCGGCTTTCAAGCGATGGCGCCCTGGTTTTGATGCATGATGAGACCGTGGACAGGACCTCGAATGGCTCAGGAAAGGTGGAGGACCTCAGCCTTGAGGATCTGAAGGCCCTGCGAGTGGACGGCCAGAAAATCCTCACGCTGGAGGAGGCGCTCGCTGCGACAAAAGAGCTGGGCCTGGAACTGGTTGTGGAGATGAAAGAAGAGGGCCTGGAAGAGCTGGTGGCAGGCGTCTTAAAGGGCAGCAAAACCATGGTGACATCCTTCTATCACTCCAGCCTGCGCGAGATCAAGGAGCTTTCGGATCTGCGCACTGGGATTATCATCTCATCGCTTCCCATAAAGCCCATTGATCTGGCAGTCTGGGCCGGAGCAAACGCCATTTTTCCAAAGAGAGTCAGCCCCAGGCTTATCAAGGAAGCTCACAGATGCGGCCTTGAGGTCTTCCCCTGGACAGTCAACACAAAAGAAGAGGCAAGCTGGCTTCTCAGGCTTGGCGCTGACGGCCTGGTGACGGACGATCCATGTCTTATCAGAGAGGCTGCTGACCGGCCAGTGATTGCCACAGGTCAGGGCAATTGTGAGTACTATCCTTGTCATCACTTTGCAGGCCAGGACTGTACCCACTGTTTTTGCCCGCTATATCCCTGCAAAGATCCAGAGCTCGGCAGGTTCGTGAAGACCAAGCGAGGCAAAAGGGTCTGGACATGCATCGATTGCACAATCGTCCACGTGCCTGAGATAGCAAAATATCTCAAAGAGCACCCAGAAACTACCACAAAAGAGCTTAAAGATTTACAAAAGAATAGAAAATGAAAATACGTTTACGATCATTCATCCTTTCATAGACCAGCTACACGACGGAAAGCTTTATGGATACCTGAGAGATAATACAGGCGTCATGAGACATATTATACTTGTATTGATCGCCCTTGTGGCTTTTTGCGGGCTGATGCCTGCAATCATGGCGAAGCCCGTGTTGAACAACACGCTGGCCTCATCGCCTGAATCTGCTGAAAATTCCCTTCTGACCACCCCGTCCATGGCAGCTTTCCTGAATGATAGCTGGATTCCTAGCAGTTATACACCGGATTATTTCACTGCAGTATCTTCCCAGAAGAGATGGAATGGCACCTTGCAGAACGCAACATATGCCAACTACGCCTTCCTGACCGATAATAGTTATGTTGCACCAGGACCGACATCTCCAGTGTACAATGCAGTTGCACCCAGCAAAGATGGCTATGTAAAATGGACTGGCGAGTCAATTTACCAGTTCCTAGATAGCGCCTGGACTCCCGACACGCCTGTAGAGGTCATTCAGACCGGCGCATACAAGATGCACCAGATGAACTAGATAGATTACATCCACGAAAAATTATTCGGCCTTGGGTTGCTGGCCATATTGCTGGGCCGCACGGGGATCCCAGTTCCTCCCGATCCTCGCGAGCTCCGGTAATTTTTATTACTAACTACTGCATATCTGATCTATTATGCGGATGACTGATGGTCTTATACATTGTCTACAGGATAGCCTAAATAAGACTGTTGAAGTTACCTTCAAAGATAGCATCATAAAAGACATAAGCGGGCAGTTGATAGGATTCGATGGCTGCAATATACTGTTGAATTCCATAAAAGATTCAACACATTCCGGGGATCCAGTCCTGATTGATCTGGATTATGTCTGCATGGTAACCGTGCATGACGGGGACGTTCAGAGCTATGGAAAGGCCTTCGAGAATTTCAGGTTGGAATATGCAAAGAAACAGAAGCGACTGAAAGCTGCAGAGGGAACAGAAACGACCTGAATTGATTCGACTGCCCCCATCTGCGGGCAATGAGTCAAGCAGCAGCAACTCGAATTAGTTTTTTTTCATAAAAGCGTTCGCCCTAACACAGGAGAAGGTCCGTGAGGAGATACAAAAACCGACACGATGCAACATGAGGCAAAACATTTTTATCTGCCTCTGCCAAAACGGATTTGAGCAGTTCTGTGGGGTGGGCCAGAAGAGCTGATCGAGACCATCAGACCATCGACTCCCAAATCGCTTTTTGCAGCATAGCTACAATTGGAAGCTTGATTATTATGGCCAGCTTCTCGCCACCGATAGTTCCTATAACGATGGACGATCGATCGTCTGAGATCATCAGGCAGTCGATGCTGTAGCTGACCCCATCGACGACAGTGTCCTGGAAAAACCTCTTTGAGCCCTCTTTCATCGCCACAGTCGCAAATCCCAAATCATCGAACTTCTCTGTCCGATCGACCTTGATCTTCAGCACATCGATTCGCTTCAGGGCTGCCTTGTATTCTCTCAGAAGATCTGGGCTGCGGCAGAAGACCGTGAGCTCCTTTTCGGTCTTGTCCAAGAAATCCTTTATCCTGTTTTTTATGGCCCACTCGCTTCTGATGCACCATACTGGAGATGATCCGTGTGCCTCAAGGCTCAGGCTCTTCAGATCTTTGGCTGAACGATCGATGGATGCCACCAGCTCACTTCGAAGACGCTCCATCACAAGATCTGGCTCCACTGCCCGGTAGTAGGTGGGCGAGCCCTGAACGAACTCTACAAATCCCTTCTTTTCCAGTTCCCGGAGGATGTCGTATATCCTGGTCCTTGGAACCCCGCACAGCTCATGCACTTCCCTTGCGGTTGCCTCGCCCATGCCCACTAAAGTAGCATAGACTTTTGCCTCATATTCTGTCAGGCCAAGCTTGCGAAGGCCATCAACTATCCCTTCTTTCATTTGTAACTGTGTTAGTTACAACAAAGCTAAATAGATTGTTGCAAGCATCCAGTTTGATCATCCGCAAGGATGGATTTCATGATACAAAAATTCCAATATACGGGTCCAAAAAACGAAATTTCTGCAAGCCTGCTGTGTCTTCTGGCCATAGCATTGCTCGGGAATTGGCTTCAGGCTTCATCTGCAGCCGAGGCTGGAGCACCCATTCCTCCTGAGGAGTTCGCAGATGACTACTACAAGGTTTATGGAACGCCAAATCTGACCCTCTCACTCGAGCGCTCAAACTTATATCAAGGAGAGACGACATCGCTCTTCTTGACATTGACCAACCGTGGCAGGATCACCGCCTTCGAGGTGAACGAGGAGCCAGGAGCGAACAGAAGAGAGGAGATCCTCGCAGCACAGCGCGAACAAGAGCTTGAAAAACAGAGGACCATCGCCCAGGACGTCTCTGTGATGCTCGTGGCAGAGAACGAATGCGCCATCGACATAAAACGCGCTGTGGCATTTCCTGGCAATATCCGTGAAGGCCAAACATCCACCAGGCTGGACTTTCCACTAGAGGTCTACAAGAACACGCCCCCTGGAACCTATCAGCTCTATGCCCTGGTAAACTATTCCTACCAGCGGGATGTGGCTGTCAGAGGCGACGAGGACCATCCCGAGAGCCCTGATGTGTTTTACTGGTATGACAGCCTGCAACAGACAATCCCCTTAACAGTAAAGGTAGAGCGCAAGAGCGGCGCAGAGTTCGAAGTTCAGAAAATTTGGCCCTCAAGCCTGCAAGCGGGTTCCAAAGACAATGTTGTCAAGATCACAGTCAAGAATGTGGGTGGAGACACCGCAAGGGACCTGGTGGTAAGGCTGCGGCCTGAGAGCGGGCTTTATGTGAGCGTGGACGAGTCGCCAATACCCACCCTTGCACCGGGTAACGAATCAGAGCTTTACTACAAGCTGGACGTCTCAAAGGACGCAGTTCCAGGAAAAAAGTATCAGATCAAGATGCTCTTCGAATTCTCGGATAGCCGCAGGGATGACCTGACTGATACGGAATATGCGTACATTTCCATCGTGCCGCAAAGCTCAAGAGATCTTTGGCTTGCTGCGCTCCTGGCGGCAATATTAGCTGGCGGTCTGATTTTATTTCTGAAAACACGTAGCAAGAGCTGATAGACATATGCCATCAGATGAACTGGGGCCTGTCGTATCGGCCCGAGGCCTTGTCAAGTGCTTTGGACAGTTGCGGGCGCTCGACGACCTAACTTTGGACATCCCGCGCGGCGTGACCTACTGCCTACTCGGCCCCAACGGCTCGGGAAAGACCACCTTGATTCGCGCAATCGTCGGGCTTATTGGGCTTGATGGTGGGGACTTGAACGTCCTGGACATGCCAGTCTCTCGCGTACAGGAGATCTACTCAAGGATAGGTTACATGACCCAGCATAAAGCTCTTTATCCTGATTTAACGCTTCAAGAGAACCTCGAATTCTTCGCTGGCCTCTATGGCATAGGCAAACAGGAGCGAGAGCATAGGATCATAGAGCTTTTGAAGATGGTGAATCTCCTGGACCTTCGCAGTCGTCTTGCTGGGACCTTGAGCGGAGGAATGTACCAGAGACTCTCACTGGCCTGCACTCTAATTCATGAGCCTGAGCTCCTCTTGCTCGACGAGCCCACAGTTGGGGTGGACCCGAGACTGCGTCAGACCTTTTGGAAGTACTTCGAGCGCCTTGCATCCGATGGCAAGACTGTGCTGATAACCACCCATCTCATGGACGAGGCTGAGAAGTGCAGGATCGTGGGCTACATGAAAGCTGGTAAAATGACTGCAGTTGGCAGCCCAGATGAGATCAAGCAGCAGGCAGGCTGCAAACCACATCTTGAGCTATGGCTGAGAGAGCCGGAGAAGGAGTGTGCCAGGCTTAGAGCCGAGGGATACGAGGTCGAGATTTGGGATGGCGTGGCAAGGCTTCGCCTGGAGAGCCACGAGCAGATAAAGAGCGTGCTGGAAATTGTATCGCCCCTTGACATGAGGCTGAAGGAGCCCATGCTTGAAGAGGCTTTTTTGCAGCTTTCTGAGGAAGCATGATCCAAGTGAGTTTGAGCCGCATCGGCGTTGTTGCATTGCGCGTGGTTCGCCAGCTAAAAAGAGATAGGAGGACGATAGGCCTTATCACCTTTGCGCCCATCGTTCTCATGATCCTCTTCGGCTATGCCCTCTCAGGCGACATGAGTGGCGTTTCACTGGGATTGGTTGACGAGGGAGGGCACCCAGTCTTGAGGTCACACCTGGAGGGAATTGAAGACTTCGATATTCTTCACCTTGGCTCCGAGTCTGATGCAGAGCTGCTTGTATCCCAGGGGCAGCTCAACGGAGCGGTGATATTGCAGCCAGATGAGGTGAGAGTGCTCCTTGATGCGAGCAGCCTGCAAATATCACAGGCCATCCTAGCCGCAGCACAGAGCGGAGCACAGGAAGAGGCAGCAAGCCTGCAGAAATCCGGAGTCGTGATACCGCGCTATCTCTTCGGCTACGACCTGGAGATGATGGACACAGTCGGACCCGCCATCTTGGGGCTGGTAGTCTTCTTCTTCACCTTCATCAATGCCGCCATATCCTTCATCCGCGAGCGCTCGCAAGGAACGCTGGAAAAGTTCATGGTCTCGCCACTGAGCCGCGTTGAGATGGTCTTGGGCTACACGCTTGGCTTCTCGCTCTTCACTCTTCTGCAGTCGACCACCACATTGCTGGTGGTGACTTTTGGCTTCAAAGTTCCCATGCGCGGCAACCCTCTAACTGCGCTGGCGGTCGTCCTGCTGCTGGGCGCAGGGGCCCTGGTTATGGGCTCATTCTTATCCAACTTTGCACGCAGCGAGTTTCAGGTGGTGCAGTTCATTCCACTCGTCATCACGCCGCAGATAGTGCTGTGCGGAGTATGGTGGCCGATGCAGTCAATTCCCGAGTTCATAAGGCCGATCTCCTACATGCTTCCCCTGACCTATGCAGGCGATGCCCTGCGGGCGGTGATGCTGAAGGGCTCCTCGCTCAATGAAATCCTCTTTCCCGACCTGCTGGCCCTGACCGTATTCTTCCTGGTCTTCTTTGCAGCAGCAACTCTCATGCTGAAAAGGCAGATGGACTAAGTCAGCTTGTTCTTCACCTTGGCGTAAAATCCGTCACGACCTATCTTCACAAACCTGGCAGGCGTCCTGGCCTTGCTTATGACAAGCGTGTCGTTCACAGAGATCGTGGTCGTGCTCTGGCCATCAACAACGACCAGCGCCTCTTTCTCAGGCAGCTTGAGTTTGACCTCTATGATGCTCCTGCCCGGAATCACCCATGGGCGGCTGGAGAGCTTGAATGGAGCCATGGGCACAAGAACAATAGCGTCTACCCGCGGGTCGACGATAGGGCCTCCGGCGGACATGGCATAGGCCGTGGAGCCAGTTGACGTGGCGATTATGACGCCGTCGGCCCGAAAGTCCTCCATTAGAGCGCCATCCACAATTATCTCAAACTCTATCATCTTGGCGGGGCTGGCAGTCATGAGGGCAACTTCATTTGTGGCTGGAGGAAGGCATATTCCATTCAAGAGCACCTTCAGTCGCGAGCGCTCATCGACCTCGAAGCCCGAGAGGAGATTTTCCAATGTCCAGATGGCATCTTTTGGTTCGACATCCACCAGGAATCCCAGAGTGCCCATGTTGATGCCCAAAATTGGCACGGGGTCTTCCATCTTGTGAATAGTGCGAAGGATTGTTCCGTCGCCACCCACAGAGACTATGAAGTCCACCTTCTGCCGCTCCATCTCCTCGACAGTCGAACCCTCCAGGCCGATATGAGATGCGACATCCCTGTCAACGAAGATCTCCACATCGACCTTGGACCTGAGCCGGTTTATCAACATCTCCACCAGCCGTAGCGATTCGGGCTCGTGGCGCGAGACAAAGCCTATCTTAATGACAACCACCACCGATGAGCCGCAGTAAATCCAAATGTCTCAGGCCATTTGAGCCGATCAGGTCCGTCCTCTGCCACATATTTCCATCCAGGTGAAGCTCTTTTCCAATGGCGTCTGTTATGAGACCGCCTGCCTCTTCAAGGATGAGCTTGCCCGCAGCAACATCAACAACCCGCATCATTCCCCGCAGATCCACAAAGGCGTCAAGCTTTCCGGATGCAACCATGGCCATCTCAAGCGATGTGCTTCCCAGGGTCCTGATCCTGCGCACCTTGTCCCCCAGCCCAACAATCCTGGCAGTGTGAGGCCTCAGGGTGTATGCAGATATGCTGAAGTTCTCAAGATCCCCATTTCGCGATACGTGGAGCCGCCCGCCAGGCTCAGACCACGCACCCCATCCAGACTGCGCAAAATATTTTGTGCCTCTCGCAAGGTCGCAGATGTATCCGAAGTGACAGTCATCCCTGCTTAAATAAATAGAGACAGAGTAGAAGGGTATGCCCTTGATTGCGTTGAATGTTCCATCCAGGGGATCGAGATGCAGGAAATAATCAGGCTGCTCGCCAATCAGAACCTCGCCTATCTCCTCGCTCAATACGCGAAAGCCCAGTCCAGAAGAGCGCAGCTCACCCAGCACTGCATTCTCCGCTATGCGATCAATGCTTTTAGTGGGTGTGCCGTCCGCACCCATCCTAACCATTTGACCACTTTCTGCAGTCCCCACCATCTCCCTGATGGCAATTGTCACAGCCCGTGCAATGTTATCACACAGTTCTTTCAGATCATTGCCCCTCGATGAAAGACGCTCGCTCATCTCCTTTCAATTGGCCTGCCCACTATAAAAGTCCAACACCTCAAAACGATAATTGAGCATGCGAACGTCAGCTTTATAATATGCTGACCTGGTACATGCTACCACGTCACAATTGGGAGGGAATTTATTGATCATTGGTTTGCCGACTGAGACCTTTATTGGAGTCATAATTGTGCCTGTAGCCATATCCTTACTGCTCTTGCTCTGGGCTCTGAGGTGGTGAATTCAAATGGAGCTCGTCGGAACATTTATCATAATATTATATTTCGTAGGCCTGATGGCCATTGGAGCTCTGGCCTCGAAGAAGATCAAGAACTCAGAGGACTTCCTTGTAGCAGGAAGAAATCTGGGCTTCTGGACCTTTACGCTTCTGGTCGTGGCCAGCATCTGCAGCGGCATGACGATCCTTGGAGTCGCAGGCTTGGGATTTGCCACAGGCTGGCCGAGCATCTGGGAGCAGATATTCGTGCCGCTGTCCGCTGCAGTGTGCATACTGTTCTTCGGGACGAAGCTGCATGCCGTTTCTGCCAAAACTGGTTATGTGACGGTACAGGACTATTTTGCTCACAGATTCTACAGTCCCAGGGGAATTCGCGGCACATCGGCGATCATAGGAATTCTGATATCCATAATCTACCTTGTAGGTCAGTACATCTCCATCAGCATGGTCCTATCCTGGCTCTTCAATATACCTTATCAATGGGCGCTGTTGATTGGAGCTGTCATAGTCATGGGCTACACTATCCTCGGCGGTTTGTATGCCATAGGCATGGCCTCCCTGGTACAGGGCATAATGATATTACTGGGTGTGCTGCTCGTCGGTCCGGCAGTCATTGCGGCTGCAGGCGGCATGACTCATATCAACACAGTCTTGGCGGGAATCGATGTCAACATGACGCATCTATGGTATCCCCAGATGCATCCGCCGTATGCCAAGTACGCCTTCCTGACACCTGAGTACCTGGTGTCTTTCTTCTTCCTGCTCACACTTGGTCTTGCTGCAGCTCCGCATGTTGTGAACAACGTCCTTGCAGCAAGAGATATCAAATACTTCAGATGGGCGCCCCTGGCAGCTTTCGTCATCTATGCTGTGATCATGTATCTGTGTAAGATATCCGGTTTTGCTGCTCTTTCCATGGTGCATGATAAGATGATAGCCATGCCAACAGGAGTTGCCAACCCATCGGACTACTGCTTTATCGTGGCTGCGCAATACGTCTTCCCAGGAATATTTGCTCCTCTTGTCGCCATAATCGTCCTGTCGGCTGTCATGTCCACCACGGACAGGCTGATGCTGACGATCGGAAGCTACGTGAGCTGGGATGTTTATGTGCAATTCATAAATCCGGATGCCTCCGAGGAGGCGATCACACTGCTCAGCCGGGCTGCCATTCTGCTCTCCACGATCATCACCCTTTATCTGGCCTGGTCCAATCCGCCGGAGCTCCTGGCCTGGCTCATCTGGATGGCCATAGGCGTTATGCTTGCCTGCTTTGTGACCCCGCTGTTTGCCGGTCTGTACTGGCGAAGGGCTACCCGTGAGGGCGCGATCGCTTCAATGCTCGTGGGTCTGGTAGGAGTCTTCGCCTTCAGCTACTATGCAAAGTACATTGCTGCAATGCCCATGCACCCAAGCATTTACGGATTCGCGCTATCGGTGCTCGCCATGATATTGGTTAGCCTGATCACCAAGAAGCCATCAGAGAAGGTGCTGGAGGAGACAAATACTGGAATGTACATCAGATAGTTTCAGCTTTAGCCTGCTCTCATGGCCTGCTCTCATGGGCAGGCTAAGCGATAAGATCTAATATCACGAAGGGATAGTGAATTCGGACAGGGCCCGTGGTCTAGCTGGTTATGACATCGCCCTTACACGGCGGGGATCACGCGTTCAAATCGCGTCGGGCCCATCATTTTTTAGGACGAAAGCAGGGCTAATCCCCGCCAATTCATTGGCGTGATACAGCC
>CAZRYL010000009.1:0-55074 GCA_964604285.1 uncultured Methanotrichaceae archaeon | reverse complement strand
ATAGACTTTTAGTTGCTGCGATCGAGAGACAGGTGGAGAGGCACAGGCTGTCAAGTGTGGTGGCAGCTGGAATTGGAGAGAAATCGATCGCCAAAGCAGCCACATTTCTTGGATTAGAATGCATTCTGCTCTCAGAGAGGTATAGCCCTGAGATATCGGACATCTTCCCAGCCTATGCCGTAGCAAGACTGCTAAAAAAAGGTTGAGCTGCTTCTATCCGCTCAGATCTGAGGTGCAATGTGAGCATTTGACTGCGGCCTTGGGGATGGTCTCCTTGCAGTAGGGGCATTCTTTGGTGTTGGGCTCAGGCGGAGCAGGCTTTTTCTTCATTGCATTTATCTTTCTGATCACCACGAATATCGCCAGCGCAACTATCAGGAAGTTGATGATGGTGTTTATGAAAAGACCATAATTTATTGTGGGCGCTGCAGCCGCCTGGGCTTCGGCCAGTGATGCATACGTCTTGCCATCCAGGGATATGAACAGATCTGTGAAGTTCACCCTGCCAAGTATTAGTCCTAAGGGTGGCATGATGACGTCCTTTACCAGGGAGTTGACTATGCTTCCAAAGGCTGCACCGATAATGATACCTATCGCCATGTCCATTACGTTGCCCTTCATGGCGAACTCCTTAAACTCGCTTATAAATCCCATATTTATAACCCCTCAATCACAAAAACTGATGTTCATATATTACGCCAAAATATAAATTCTTTTGGCCTGAGCGGGGCAGTCTCAAACTACAATCATCGTCTGGATTCGACCTTTTCTAAATACAGCACTCCTGTGGGCGTAGCCATGTAGCCGCCAACGGATTGCTCGATCACCAGGGCTTTAACCAGCATGGAAAGGTGATACTGGGTCAGGGGCTCGCCAAGTTTGAACTCGTTTTCGATTTGCTCGTAGCTTTTCAATCCACTTGAGACAAATTTCAGGATTCGGCGTCTGAGCGGGAGCTGCAAGACCTCGAGTGCAAACCTGTGGTCACCAGGTGTCTCCCACCACTTGGCTTTCCCATCTGTGTCGGAGGGGTCATCAAATGGCATTCGCACCTCACCGAAGGCTCGTGATTTGGGACGCCATCATTCTTTTTTTGCCTTGTGTATCTCGCATGCCTCGCTGTTGATCTCGCAGACCCGGCAAATGTCCCTTTCTTCGTCTAGATGTCGTGTGGCAGTGGCCAGTACGCTGGCATTGACCAGGCTGCCGGCCAGGAAGATGGCTGCAGAGATCTCTTCATCTGGTATTCCAAGGTTTGAAGCCACACGGATATGCAGTTTCAGGCAGTGGCTGCACCTCATCGCCGCTGAGACTGCGACAGATATCAGTTCAACCGTCCTGGCATCCAGAGCAGAGCTTCGTAAGATTGCATTGTTGTGCAGTACCTTGGTAATGAGTATCTCCGGGTTGTCCTTCATGAACTGAAAGACATAAGGAACTTCTCCGTAAGTGCTCTCAATAGCCCTCAAAATATCCTCTGCTGATTTTTCCTTGCCTTTCGTCAGAATTGCGTTCAGCTCTTCCTCTAAGCTCATGAGTCTCGTTCCTGTCTGTGGGCATTATTGTGCTAGATCCAAGTCCCAGGATTGGGCTAAAAGACGAACCCGGTCTCAGAAGCAGGCAATATCCTCACAAGTATATAGTCTTTCATTCTAGAAGGCCCAATAGTTGAGATCTCTCCCAGCTTCACGCCCTCATCGAATGCTACAGCCCTAATTGCATCCTTGTAGCTATCATATGGCAGCTTTACCCGCAAGCCGTTGAGGTTGAGCGCAATTGGCAGTGGCGAATAAGAGAACTCTACCTCCGGGACTTGCTCTCGCACCGCGTCCATCACGCGGGGTGGAGATGTCGTAAGAGGGTCCTTGGCCATCTCGGCTCTCGTTTTATCCAGTGCTCTGCCCACAGCCTCGACGATTCTATCCAGCATTCCGATCTCAGTGGCCTTCCTGGCCCTGTGCGCCACGCGACCGACGGATGAAACATACTCGAAGGCGTATGGAATCTCGGCTCTTGATATCTCCGGCCCTCCAGTGACCACGACCGGCACGCTGATGTTGCGATACAGGCTCTCTTTCCTTTTGATACACTCTTTAAAGTTGCCAAAGATGAAGACTGCTGCATCGTGTTCGTTGATCAGAGATGTCTCATATTCATTTATCTGGGCTATCTCCTGACCTACTCCACGGGCCAGGCCGATCATGTTCGTCTTGGAGCCATGGCGGCGCAAATACTCGGCAATGTCGCAGGCTGTGTGCGGCAGGTGGTGTATGGCCAAGGTTGGCGTTACAACTGCCACCTCTGTTCCTGCCAGGGGAGCTCGCACAAGCTCACCTCGCAGCTCTTTTATCTGGCTTTCCAGGACTGGCTTGTCCTCAGAAGGAATCAGGATCAGAAGGATGACCTCGGTTTGCGTCACATTCTTTTGCAGAACGTATCCGCCCAGATCCTCCACCAGTTCTATTACCAGGTCGTGCTTGTACAACCCTCCGGTGAACATCACAGGCTCAAGCATTTTCCATCTCCCTGACCTTCTCTTTCGTCTTGGCAATCAATTCCGGCGTTAAGGTCTCCTCGGCTGCTATAAAAAAAAAGCTGTTTTTGGTCATTTCGTTGCGCCTGTTACGAAAACCTTCTGGAGCCACCCTTATCAGGCCATCTGTCAGGTCTTGCAGGAACTCCGCCTCCAGGTCCGCTACCATGAGCCCTGAAGGATCGGTATCTGAGGCTATGATCACGACGTCGCGCACTGGCTGTTCCACTCTCTCCCGACCGTATCGGTCCCACAAGACCCTGAGAAGGTCTGCCATGTGCTCCTCGTCATTGATCTTTATCTGGTAGCCGCCCTCTACCTTCATCACATCGCCAACATCCTTGACGGTGAGCGGCGGAATTCCGCTTCTAAGCAGGCCGAAAACTGCGAAAACCGGTTCCATGATGTCAATGTAAACGTAAAGCCTTCCGATAGACCTGATAAGACCTAAGTCCTGCAGGATGTCCAGGATGAGCTCACGGTATTTTTTTTTCCCGAAATCCTCCTGCCCTGTGACCTCGATCTTAAAGACCTCCATTGGGTCCATCTCAGCCCTCCAGCAGCCCCGAGACCAAGAGCGCAGCGCCTACTGCACCGATGTATTGAGCGTTCTTAGGCACCAGTACCTTGACATGAAGAAGCTCCTCCATTGCGCGCGGCAGACCCTCGATGAGGGATGTTCCGCCAACCATGATCACTGGCTCTTTTACCTCGACCTCTTGTAACTGCTGCTCATAGACCTGCTCGGCCACGGAATGGCATGCGGCCATGGCCACATCCTCCGGTTTGCAGCCCATCGAAAGGCTGTTTACCAAGCTCTGAGTGCCGAATACGATGCAGTAGCTGTTCATGACCACATTCCTGAAATCGCCTTTCAGCGCCAATTTGCCGAGCTGTGTGATGTCGACGCCAAGGCGTCTTGCAGTCAGCTCAAGAAATCTTCCCGAGGCACCAGCACAGATGCCGCCCATTGTAAACCCGCCCGGTATTCCGTCTTGTACTGAGATGGCCTTATTGTCCATGCCGCCGATATCGATAACTGTGGCAGGACCCCTTTGTGCGTCGGAGAGGAAGACAGCGCCTTTTGAGTTGACTGTGATCTCTTCCTGGATCAGCCTGGCGTTGATGTGCTTTCCTACCAGAAAGCGGCCGTAGCCTGTCACACCCACTGCCTGGATCTCTTCTTTTTGGATGCCGGCCATCTTTATGGCTGCCTCAAAGGCATCTTCGGCGCTCTTCAAGACCTCAGTGGTTGGAACCCAGCCGGTGCCGATCACCTCATTGTCCCTCATGATCACTGATTTTGTAGTGGTGGATCCTGAGTCTATTCCTGCTGTGAGGCCCTTTTGACTTTCGCGCGCAAGAAGACCACGGTATTTGACGGTCGTAACCAGGGCTTCCATCCTCGTGAGAAGGGTCTCCGCCGTCGTCCTCTCAGTGAAAGAGTAGCTCAAAACGGGAATTCTTGAATGTCCATGAATAAATTTTCGAATCTCAGATCGGATGATGGCCGCTTCCGCACAGCGGAAGCATGTCATGACGATCACGGCATCCGCAAGATCTGGATTCTCCACGATCCGCACAGCGCGAGCCATGGCAAGGTTCAGATCTCCTGAGGCAACCTTGACGCCGAAATTTTTCTCGACATTTAGTATGTCCTCCAAAGAGACCTCTGGGTAGACGATCTTTGCGCCCACCGTCTCAGCAGCTCGCTCGATCTCCTTTTGAATTCCGCTGTACTCCGAGCCGCAAGAGAGCTGTGCAATGCGAATCACTTCAATCCCTCCAAGAAGGCCCTGATCTTCTGCACAAACACCTTTGCCTGCGCATCGTCTGTGGGATAGTTCAGGTCAAGCACAGGTATCCCCTTGGTCCGGATGAGCAGCCTCACCAGCTCGTTGGTCCGGCTGCAGCCTGCACAGCCGGTCAACCATCCTGGATCTTCGACGATTATAGCAGCCTCTGCTTCCTCGATCAGGGGCCCGATCAGAGCCATTCTGCCCCTCACCCCCGATGGCACATCAACGGCTGCATAGCGCAACCCTTTCTTCGGCTCTTCAGGGGTGACGTTCAGCGGAGGGGACTGGACGTCATTTGCAGTGACGAGCTCGCGCACCCTTTCGGGAACTACTAGCGCTTTGTGGCCCATCCTCTCCACAAGGTCCGAGAGTATCATGCTGGTCGGAGGATAAACGATGACTTTTGACATTGATGTACCTCAGGATAGATCCTCTTTAATGATTTCTTCCAGTCTGCTGGGCAAAAGTGGCTTCTTCTTCTCAGGAATCGCGGTGACTTCGCCGCCGGAGGCCAGCGCCCTTGATATCATGGGCAGCATCTTCGACTCGGACTCGATCATGTAAAAGCCCGGCCGTGCTCCGCCGCCTCTGTGGCCCCGGCAGCGTCTGGGATCGCCTGGCGGGAAGCCTCTATCCTTGATGAAGATGCCCGCAGGGTCCAGAGCCCTGATATCCTTCACCAGAGCGTCTACAACCTCCTCTTCGCCATTGACCATCACACCAAAGCAGGTCTCTTTGACGTTGACATCGTATTTTGAACCATAAATCTTCATTGCAATATCCGAGGGAAGAATGTCCGACTCAGAGGATGTTATCACGTACTTGGTGACCTTCATTTGCGCACCTCCAGAACATAAATCGTCTCTCCTTCCTTCACATCTTTTAGCTTCTCAGGTTCTAGGACTCGGCCGATGATGTTAGTGGCCTCGAATTTTTCTCCTGAAGGCCCGTAACGCTTGTCCTGCACAAGCCTCACGCCAACAAGTCCTATCTTCTTTGCCACCTGATTGGAGATGCCTATTGCGCCTGCAGGCACAGTACCTGTGGGCTTGTTCTCAGGCAGCAATTCCTTATAACTGACGGCATCGATTTGGGGCTTGAAGAGCAGAGTATTTTCATAGACAAAATAAACTGGCAAAGGGCCTACAGGCCTTTCTTTCAGGCCTGTTACGTGACGGAAGTAATCCAGAGTCTTGGGAGCTTTATCATAGTAAAGCTCAATGGAGACGAGGCGACTGGCGGGAATGGCAACAAGCTTCACTTTCCTGTTTTTCAGGATCTGCATAGTGGTTTTTGGATCTTGCGCAACAACCACTGCATCATCGCCTGTATGGCCTTCCACCTCTGATTCAATTCCTTGCGCTTTCAGGATAGATAGTGCATCAGCCAGCTTTGATCCCATGAGTATGATGCGCTCGGGCTTTACCCGTACTGTCACCAACTGGCCGGGCTGTGAAAGCTTCACCAGGTCCATTCCAGAATTGACGCGCGCCACCACAGAATGACCGGGATTTGAGGTGCGGTCCGCTTTGTATATGAAGATCCTGCCAAGGCCCCTGCCGCTTGTTCTCACGGTGACTACGCCTTCCAGTCGTGGTTCGCGGTGCTCGAAGACTATGGGCTCAGTCAACAATTGATCAGAGGAGATATACGAGCTGGATACTGAATCGACCTTAAAGGTTCCATCGCGAGTCAAGGCCAGGAAGAATTCAGCTCCTTCTGGAGCATCCTCAATGAGTTCGACCATGATCTGCGTGAAGATCTCCATTCCCTCTTCCAATGCAAGAGACTGGTCCATGGTGGCCAGCTTTTCTGTGAGATCTTGCCATTCTACTACCGGCTCAATTCCTGAGATTTTATCGCCTATTTCGAGCCGGTCCAGGGTGTTCTTGCCGCCAACTACGTGGGCGAGCCTGCCTCCATCTGCTGGTGCTCCATAAACAGCAGCATGCCTTCTGCGCACGAAGATAAGCTGGGTCCTCTCCGCCTCAAATCCCGCTGCCCCCAGCACTACCTCCCAGCGGTTATACTCGTGAGCCTCGCGACCGAAGGAAAGAGAGGATGCAAATGGCCCGAAGGCTACGCCATCTGCCGAAGCCCATCGCACTTCACATCCCTGGATCTTGTCTACGCTCTCGTGCCAGACCTTCTGCAGGTCAGTATTCAAAAGCTCTATTCTGATTTTGCCCTTGGTGGTGTTGAGCCAATATGAGTTGGTTTGACGCGATCTCTCGCCCCTGCCTTTGACCACTCCGACGATCGCGCCCTCGGCGGGTTTTGCACCTGCTTTTGCAAGGGCATCGCCAAGGCATGCCCCCTCGCCAAGTTCGATCTCTTTGCCATCAACAAAGACTCTCAAATTAACTCCCCAGCATCTCCTTCTCTTCCTGTTCAGTGATCTTGGCCAGGACTTCATCAGGCAGTCCTGTGAATACCGCCTTTCCATTGCGCATGAGCATCGCCCGATCGCAGACATTCCTCACGAAGTCCATGTCGTGGCTCACTATGACGAAGGTCTCGCCCAGCTCCTCGCGGGCGTTAAGAATGGATTTTGTAACCTCGATCTTGGTGATGGCGTCCATGGTTCCAGTGGGCTCGTCGAGGATGACGATGCGTGGCTCTTTTATCAGAACCTGTGCCATGGCTACCCTGTGGCGCTCCCCCTCTGAGAGCTCGTCAGGCATCTTGGTGAGAACAGCTTCTGCCTGGTCCTCGGTGAATCCAACTGTCTCCAGGGTATGGATGGCCTTCCTCTCTGCCAGCTCAAATGGCAGTGAAAGGCCTATGGCTTCGGTCAGGTTCTCAAGGACGCTTCTGGATGGATACAAGGTATATTCCTGATGGAGAATGCCGATATATTTAGTTGCTCTTCCACGGCCATTGGACCCTAAAACTGTGAGATCCACCCATTCATCTCCCACACGAACAGAGATGCTGCCGCTTGTGGGCGTGATGATGCCGCTCACCATCTTGGACAGCGTCGTCTTGCCGCCTCCCGAGACTCCTACCAGACCGAAGATCTCTCCCTCCTTCACTTCCAGGCTCACGTCATCTACAGCCTTGACAACGCCACGATCAATGCTGATGTACCTCTTGGCCAGATTATTGGCTTTGATTATTGGAGCTCCTACTTTAACCTCTTCTCGCTTGCCGAGCTCTCCTGCCATGGCCAGGAACTGGGCGGCTACTTCTTTTGGCGCTCCTATTGCCTTGATCTCTCCTTGGTCCAGCAATATCGCCCTGTCTGCCAGCTCGATCATCACATCTTCCCAGTGGCTGGTGATGATCAGAGTCATTTTGAAGTCCTTGACAGCGCGTTTGATGGAATCGTGCACCACCCTCGCGGTGGACGGATCAAGGGTTCCTGTAGGCTCGTCTGCCAGAAGGATCATGGGCGACTTGGCTAGCTGACGGGCCAGAACAACACGCTGCTTTTCTCCGCCAGACAGCTCCCTGGCAACATGCATTAGCCTGTGAGAGAGGTTGACCTCATCTAGCAAGTCTGCTGCACGGTGAACGCTCATGGACTCTCCTGTCTCCTCCACAGCCCTCATGACGTTCACGATTACCCTCTCATCGCCGTAAAGGGCAAAGGTCCTCTGCAACATTATGGCGATTCTCTTCGCAATGTCGCGCCGCAGTGGGTTGTTTACGTCCAGGGAGACGAAATCTGCCTCAATGGCTCTTAGTACTCCACCGCAACGACATTTTTCTCCGGCGTGACTGGGAGGCTCCACATGTCTGCACTTTTCGCATCGGGCTACGTGGAAGATCACGCTCCCGGAAATTCCCTGGAATGACTCCACGCCGCGCAGGACATGCATCAGAACGCTTTTTCCAGAGCCGCTCCTGCCCAAAATTCCTACCGACTCGCCCTCCTCAATTACCAGGTTTATCTTGCGAAGAGCAACAACCTCACCGAATTGAACTGTCAGATCCCGAATCTCTATAAAAGGTGCCAAACTATCATGCCCCATAAACTCATTGTGATGTAAAGTTCGTCAGTTATCATCCCTTGGCTCAATGCTACTTAAGTTTATCCGATGCTTCATTTGAGCTCAGCCGATAACTATTGTTATGATATTTTGCGCCTCAAAAGACCGCCAAAATCAAGATTTTTTGAGTGTTTTTTCAACTTAAGAATAGATGGCCTCAAGCTCATCGAGACATCTCAAGGCCTTTTCCCCTTTGGGAGTCGTTTTATAGCGAATGAGATCCCCCCGGACCACCTCAATAAAGCCCTTGCTGATTAGCAACCCCAAATAGGATTTCACTGTGTTGAAATTCAGCCCTGCATTGTAGATGATTCTGGTCTTGGTTGCCCCGTCTCCTTGACATATGGTGAGGATTATACGTACTAGTTGGTCTTTGCTTCTTCTCGAGGGCATCTACTGTAAGTTCGTATCTTTGGTACATATAAAACTTTCTTATCAAGGTCGCACAACCACATCGAAAAAAATAGCTCAGTATGTGCTGAGCTCTCCACGAAACAGCATCTGCTGCAGTTTAGGGATGTTCGCCAGCCAGTCATCCAAAATCTCAGTTGCACCAATCTCCACAGTCTTCATGTCTGCACCATCTTGTGGCACGATCTGCACGCTTGCCATGTGCGGCTCATCGATTGGCTTGCCGATCTGCGAGAGGATCTTGATGTAGACCTCATCGATGCCCTCAACCTCTGCGGCGATCTGACGGGCAGCCTCTGTAGAGAGCAGATTGTAGATCTTTCCCACGTGGTTGATCGGATTCTTGCCACAGGTTGCTTCGAGGCTCATGGGTCGGTTCGGCGTGATAAGTCCATTAGCCCTGTTGCCACGGCCTACTGCACCATCATCTCCCATCTCTGCAGATGTGCCTGTGACAGTTATATAGACCGAGCCCGCTTCGATGTCATCTGCAACATTCATCTGAGCCTTGACCTTGCGAGACGTGAACTGCCTGGCATGCTGGGTGATGTGCTCCACGATATCTGCCTTCGTGTCGGCGTACTCTTTCAGGTTCGCTAAGTACTTGTCGATCATGGCGCAGGCAATGGTCAGGTTGATGGTATCGCCCTCGCGCATGCCCATGACCTTGATGTCCTCTCCGATAGCCGGGATGCTCTTCTTGAGTTTCATCAGCTCTCGCTCGGTGTTATAGACGATCTTCTCCGTCTCGGAGAGTGGGGCATAGCCTACGCCAAAAGATGTATCATTGGCGCTGGGAACCTTGCGGCCGAAGACATCCCTCAGGTCTGAGGATCCCATGCCGATCTTGGCATCGAGAATTATGTGGTTGTTTACATCGAGGTTAGAGAGCGAATCCGTCAGCAGCCTACGAGCTGCCTTGATCGCAATGGTGTCCACTGGAATTTCCTCTTCCTTGAAGACCCTGGTGGCTCGTCCGGTTAAGAGAATGTAAAGTGGGCAGATGACCTCCCCGCCGCCAAAAGCCGGGCGCGACCTTCCTGCCACTATTTGAGTCTTATCGGTGTTGTGGTGCAACACCGCTCCAAATCTATCAAGGTATTCTTGGCAGAGCGCCCGGCTGATGGACTCTGCAAGGCCATCTGCAACGCTATCTGGGTGACCTATGCCCTTGCGCTCTACAAGCTCTATCTCCTGCTTCTCCAGCGGTCTTTGATTGAGGCGTTCAACCTTGATATTCCTCTTCATGAGCTCTCCTCGAATTTGCATTTTCTTACTTCAATTGAATTTACAAGAAACCCATTGTCATATTAATGCTTTGCACTATGGTTAAAGTGACTTCCCCAAAAACACCCATGATCCTCAAAGCTCATACTTGGCTGATGAAAAACCTCTCATGCTTTGCTAACTATGTTCAGTCTGATATGGGCAGTGAAGGCAGTCACCCTTCCAGGACCATGATCCCGTGCCCCAAACAGGCAGAGCTTCCTGCTGCTTAAGTTGGATGGATCCTGAACTCGTAGGCGGTCTTCTGCCTGCTTATCTGTAAAAAATTCAGGCTGCATTCTTCTCGGAATGATCTATCAAGGCCCTCAAAATATCGCTGTCCTTGAGCATCCCCATCAGCTTCTGGCTGGGGGTGATCACGGGCATCTGATCGATTCTTTTCTTGTGCATCAGGGCCGCGCATTCGCTGATACCGTTGTTCTTGAAAGCCGTGATGGGCGGCACCATAGCCTCGCGGACAAGGATATTGCGGAGCTGAATCCTGGAGATGGTGTAATATTTATTGATGGTCTGCATCACCCGATCCCACATCCATGCATCCTCTCCTGCGTCTGTAGACATGTCGGTCTTCTCCACCGAGTCCTCAATCACGCTGGCCTTGATGAGGTCGCGGTCGGAGATGATGCCCACGAGTTTCAGGTTTGTGTCGATTACAGGACAGGCCTCGGCTGCTGCATACTCCATTATGGCTCCGGCTACAGGCAGAGGCATCTCGCTCCAGAGCACCATCGTCTCCTTCTCTAAGTACGGCTCGATGCTCTCTTTGATATCCAGGCCTCCCACCACGTGTACGATATCTGCTACGGTGATGATGCCCACCAGCTTTCTGCCCTCAACTACGGGGAGCCTTCTTATCCCGTGCCTGATCAGAAGTCTGGAGGCCTCGACCACACTGCTTTGAGGCCCGATAACTATCGGCTCGCGGGTCATGAGCAGAGCCGTCTGGTCCTCCTCGCGGTTCCTGAGAAGATCCTTCCTGGTTATCATTCCCACGACCTCGTTCTTCTTTACGACAGGAACGCCGGAAACCTTCCGCTCTTGAAGGGTCTTCAAGACATCGTCTCTGCTACCAGGAATGACGACATAAGCCACATCCCTGACCATCACGTCCTTCACGAGAATCTTCAAGCCTGCTCCCTCGGAACCGTCAAAACAGGAATCTTGGAGTTGCGGACCACCTTCTCGGCCACACTTCCCAAAAGAAACTTATCCAGACCGGTACGTCCTACAGAACCGATGATTATGATGTCCATGTCCGCCTTTTCTGCATAGCGGAGGATCTCTCCTCCAGGGTTCCCCTCTACAATGGCGCTCTCGAAGGGCACGCCTGCGTCCTTGGCCATCCTCTCCACACACTTCACAGCCTCTTTTCCTTCTTTGAGCAGGAGCTCTCGGATGCTGAAGAGAAGCATGTCATCAGGAAGATGGCTAGTCCTGTTTGTGTCTGCTACATATATGGCCGTTACAGTTCCACCAGATAGCTTGCCAAGCTCAATGGCCAACTTGGCAGCTCTCGTTCCATGGTCTGATCCGTCGGTTGCAACCAGAATCTTCTCAAACATAATTTGCTCCTAAAATACTGCCACTATATCAGACGGCCTGGCCCTTCGCACAATGCTGGCTAGTGGGCCTTGCGATCCCCACAGGTTGTTCGATCTCCTGTTTATGACCATCACTCTAGCCTCTTTGCCTACGCAGATGGAACCAGTTCTCTGATCGATTCCCATTATTTTTGCACCATTTAGCGTGCACATCTTAAATACCTGTCTGTCGTCGTGCAGCAGAGCCTTAGCCATAAGATGCATCTCCTCGAACATGTCGGGCGAGTTGAGCATGACGTTGTCTGTCCCGACACCGACGGTTATGCCCAGATCCACCATTCTCAAAACATCCGGGAGGACGACGCCAGTCACCAGATTGGACCTGGGACAGACCACAACGGGTATTTTGGCTTTGGCCACTGCATTCAAATCCTCCTGCGATGCCCAATTTAAGTGTACCAGGAAGTCTGGCTCGAGGCAAAGAGCATCTGAAATGTCATCGTTGCTGGCTTCTCCAGCGTGCGTTGCTACGACCTGGCCTGCTCTTCTGGCCTTTGCTACTGCCCTCTTTGTCAGTTCTAATTCGTGATCCCTGGTGCTGCTGATTCCCAGACCCCAGCACTCTTTTGGGATCTCGGTCTCTTTATATTTCGGCCTGCCCAAGATACGAGAAATGAGCGGAAGGCCTTGCTGCGCCTCTAAAAGCATCTTCACACCTTCAGCACCACCTTCTCGAAAGTCGGCGAAGGCGAATGTACCTGTGGCCACCATATCCTGAAGGCTTCTTCTCATGCCTTCGATGAGAACCTCGCGCGGTGTTTTCTCAAGCAAACGACTCTTCAATCCACCCGGACCGACCAGGTCGGAAAGCGGAAGAAATGGCGGATCTTTAAAGGCCGAATCGCCAACGTGGACATGCGCATTTACGAAGCGAGGGCAGACAATGCCCTCGAAATCGGCCTCAACTTTTTCTGTCCCAATCTCCTTTATTATACCGTCTCGAATGCTGATGTAGCCTTCAAGTGTTTGGAAATCATCCCCATAGATTATAGTCCCTGAAAGAAGGATCTCGGAAGATCTTGGCATCCAGGCTGATTGCGCAGGGAAATTATTTAGCTTCTTTTGATCACTCAAGTAGAGGTGATCCTCTTTGAGCAGGCCCTTCGTTTTCATCAACAGTGCCATGAGCGCTGACGGCAAGATAAGTTCTATCGACCATAAGCAATTGAGGATCTCAGGCCAAGAGGATATGGCAAGGGTCGATGCTCTGCGCTCTGAGAGCGATGCTGTTATGGTAGGAGTCGGAACTGTGCTGGCAGACGATCCAGGCCTGAGGGTCAAGTCGGATATGCTGCAAAAAATCAGGCTTGAGAGGGGAAAAACCAAGAATCCTCTTCGCGTGGTGGCCGACAGCTTGGCTCGCACGCCGCCCAATGCCAAAGTTTTGGGATCGGGCTGCTTAATTGCCGTCTCTGAATCGGCGCCTTCTGATAGAGTGACAAACCTCTCGACAAGGTGCGAGATCGTTCGATGCGGAAGTTCGCGCGTTGATCTTTGCAATTTGATGTCCATACTTCACGAGATGGGTGTGAGACGGCTGATGGTTGAAGGTGGGGCTACCCTAAACTGGTCGTTGATCCAGTCCGGCCTGGTGGATGAAATTTACGTATACATCGGAGGGCTGATCATAGGTGGTACTGGTTCGCCCACCCTCGTTGACGGATCGGGCTTTATTGGAGATTTCCCCAGGCTAAATCTCACTGCTGTAAAACCACTGGACACTGGAGTGCTTCTGAAATGGAGCGTCGTGAAGACCGCCTAAAAGTTCAGGAAGTCACCCTGCGATGAGAAGACGAATTGAGCGTTTGCATGAATACCTAGAGGTCACCAAAGCGCATGAGATAGCCAGGCGTCTCTTCGTTATGAACGCCTTCGACGGCGCGCTCACCATCATGGGTGTGGTAATAGGGGCACATTTTTCAGGCGTGAACGATCCGCACGTAGTAATAACTGCAGGCATTGGCGGCAGCGTGGCCATGGGAATCTCGGGTGTGAGTGGTGCATATCTTGCAGAGCGCGCGGAGCGCAAGAGAGACCTCAAGAAGCTTGAGATGGCGATGCTCCATGACCTGGCTGACACCCATTACGCAAGAGCCTCCGAGATTGCGTCGTTCGTGGTCGCCCTCGTGGATGGCATCAGCCCTGTCCTGAGCGCCTTTATTCTTTTAATGCCTTACTTCCTTGTTCCGGGCATCAGCATAGATGCGGCCTTTCATGCATCGCTTATTCTGGGCCTTTTAGTGCTCTTCTCTTTAGGCATTTTCCTGGCAAGGATCAGCGATGAGCGGCCTATCATTTCAGGCCTGCAGATGATAATTGTGGGAATAATCACGATCATCATCGTGGGCCTGCTGGCAGCTCGTTGAAGTCCTGGCGCAGAAGCATTTAATAGGCCCTCGTCCCTATTTTTAGAGGGAGATACTATGTCAAAAGATTGCCCCCAGCCCGATATTAACTATCTTTTACAGCTTCTCAAAGATATCATAGGCTTTAAGACAGTGGCCCCTCCTGGCAGCTGCTATCGGGAGATTGTGGACTATCTTGTGCCTATTTTAAGTGGCCTTGGCTTTGAGACGAAGAAGTTGGTCATGCCCCAGGAGGTATTTGCCGCCAGGTGCGAAGATGCTCGGCTGGTGGGAGATCGCTTCAATCTTCGGGCCGATCTTGATGCTGGAGCCAAGGAGACTCTTGTGATCTATGCCCACCTAGACGTGGTGCCTGCAGAAGGCTCCTGGGAGACGGACCCATTCTTGTTGACTCGAAAGAATGGAAGGGTCTATGGCCGGGGCGTCTCAGATTGCAAGGGCTCAATTGCGGCGCTCATCGCAGCTCTTCGTGCGCTTTTGCAGTCAGGTGATGCAAAAAGAAAGCCTGCGCATGATTTGAAATACAATCTCAGCATCCTTTTGACCACAGACGAGGAGGTGGGTGGCTACTCAGGCCTCTGCTACTTAACAGATATTGGATGGGTCCGGGGAGACTACATGCTCTGCATGGACGGTTTTTCTGATGACGTGGTGATCGGCAGCAACGGGATGATCACATGGGAGGTAGTGGTGCACGGAAGATCTGCGCACAGCGGCTCAAGCTTCATGGGCGTAAACGCAGTCGAGCAGTCTTTGGTCGTAATGGAAGAGCTAATGAGGCTCAAGAAGGTGGTGCAGTCTCGCAGGTCCATGATCCCTGCCAGCTCCGCCCTGGAGGCTCTCGGCAAAAAGCATCTCATGCCTGTTCTCAACATCACAATGATCAATGGAGGCGTCAAAGAGAACATCGTGCCAGACAGGTGTGTGCTACGTGGCGACCGGCGCGTCATTCCTGAGGAGAGCATGGAAGATGCGATCGCAGAGATCGAAAAGGCCATAAAGCCGCTGGATGTAGAATTGGATCTGAGGTTTTTCCCGGGATATCCCCCGATGAGCGTGAATCCGGACCACAGGTGGGTGACGGAAGTGAGGGCTGCAGTGCAGAGAGGAATGGGGTTCTTGCCCAGGCTTTCCGGTGCGCAGGGCAGCCTTGATCAGGCCTATGCCACTGAAAAGACCCGCATTCCTACGTGCGTCTATGGCGTAGGTAGGCAGCTAGAGAGCAATATTCACGCTCCAAACGAGAACGTGCGCATCGCTGACCTGGAAGGATTCAGCAGGTTCCTGGTCGAGCTTTTGGCTAAATGAAGGCAATATCTGTAGTAGGAACCAAGAAGACCGGCAAGACCACTCTGGTGGCGGCCCTGGTCAGATCCCTATCCAGATACGGTCGGGTGGGGACAGTAAAGAACATGTTAAACCATCCAGTAGATCATGGCGACACCAGGCGCCATTTCGATGCTGGGGCAGAAGTGGTCATAGGTCTTGGAGACGCCAGGCTGAAGGTGACGCGGGAGCGAGGCGATCTGGACTCGGCTCTGTCAGACCTCAGGGCAGAGGGCATGGATTTTGCAGTGGTCGAGGGTTTCAAGCACAGTAATTTGCAAAAGATCGTAATGGGCGACATCGAGGTGCCCAATTGCTTGCGAAGGGTTTTGCCATCAGATTTGAACGATGAACTTGTAAATGAGCTCACTTTGCTTATTTTAGGCCTGGAGGATTATTCAGCATGAGATCATCAAGCTGCGTCCTTTTGAAAGCAGCAGTTGACCAGAAAACTTAAACATCAGGGAGTAATATCCAAACTTCAGCGTAGGAGATGAATTGAAAATGGCTGATTGCGAACTATGTACCCGCGCGCGACCAACGCTCTTTCCCATCAAGGCACCTGTTCACAACTTGACCTATCCTGAAGGCGCTTACAAAGGCGTGTGCGACATCTGCCTGGAGAACATGGAGAAGGCCTGGCAGGAGCGCTTTGGGCCAAAGGCGGAAGCAAAGAAGTAAAATCTCACAGGATCTTTTTTCCCATCAGAGCAATTGATTCTATCGCGGTCAGCTTGGCTTCTTCGGTGATCCAGCATGAGGCTGCAAAAGGAAGAAAAAATTGTGATAGTTCTGCTTCTCATGGCCCTTGGATCTCTGACCGTGGCGTTCTGGGCTTTTGGTTCTGAAGATGGCTCTGGCGTCTCTTCTGCATCAGCAAAGGACGCCAGCCTCGTGACGCAGTCTGTCCAAGGCGAGGTTCTGGAGATGAAGCCGACAAAGAGCGGCGGCAACCTGATTCTTCGGCTGGATTCGACTCCTTTGCAGATATTCATCCCGGCCAGTGCTGGTGCAGGTGAGATTCAGGGTAAAGTTAGGGTTGGCGATCGCATATCAGTTCGGGGAAAGGTCTCTATGTACAAAGGAACAGAAGAGCTGACTGTCTCTCGGGCTGCAGAGGTTCAGGTTATTTCAGCCTGAAAGATCCAGGGGCATATGGTGAAATGTCGATAATTACACTCCTCACGGACTTTGGCTCCTTTTATCCTGCGCAGATGAAAGGCGTGATCCTGAGCAAGCTCGAAGGCAGAGAGGTGACCTTCGTGGACATCGCCCACGATATCCCGCCTCAGGATGTTCGAGCTGGGGCGTTTGCGCTCTTGTCCTCTGCCAGTTTCTTTCCAAAAGGCACAATTCATATAGCAGTGGTGGATCCCGGTGTTGGCACAAAAAGGCCAGGCCTCGTCGTTGAGAGCGGCGGGCAGCTCTTCGTCGGACCTGACAACGGCCTGCTCATTCCCGCCGCCAGGTCTCTTGGGCAGCCCAAATCCTACGAAATCGCCCGCAAGTTCGAGGCCTCGAACACCTTCCACGGTCGCGACATCTTCGCGCCGGTTGCGGCCCTACTGGCAGCAGGTCAGAGTGCTGCAAGCATGGGGCCGAGGACCCGTCCCAGAACATTGAGCTTTGGAGAGCCTGTGAAGACGAATAGCGGAATCGAGGTCTCAGTCATCTACGTGGACCGGTTCGGAAACCTCATCCTTAACATGAGAAAGCTTCCCACGTTCGAAGTGAGGCTGAAGGGAATAAAGCTCAAACGGGTCAGGACCTATGCAGAAGGCCGCAGGATCGAACCACTTATAACCCTGGGAAGCCATGGCTTTGCAGAAATTGCGGTCAACCAGGGAAATGCAGCTGACGCATTCTGCCTGAAGGCCGGTGACCGCATCGAGCTGGAGGAGATTTGATTTGTTCGGAATAGAGTTCGTGCCTGATGAATCCGTCTTGAAGATAGGCTACATGGCAAAGCTGGCTGAGGATGCGGGTTTCAATAATATCTGGATCACAGATCATTATAATAATAGAGACGTGTGGTCTACCTTGGCAGTCCTTTCCATGATGACCAACAGGATAAAACTGGGTACAGGAGTTACAAATCCATATACTAGAAATGTGGCCATAACCGCCTCCAGCATCGCCTCCATAAACGAGCTCTCCGGAGGGCGAGCCATACTTGGAATAGGTCCGGGAGATAAAGCGACCTTTGATAAGATGGGAATCGAATGGGACAAGCCACTGACCCGCGTCAAGGAGGCAGTTCTGGCCATCAGAGCTTTGCTTGCCAGGGAGCAGGTAAACCAGGCGGGTTTCAAGGGCGCGCAGATGGCCTTTGGCGCAGGCAAGATACCCATCTACATCGGCGCTCAGGGGCCTAAGATGCTGGAGCTGGCAGGAGGCATCGCTGACGGCGTCCTCATCAATGCGTCACATCCCGATGACTTCAAGTTTGCTGTGCCAGTGATCAGACAGGGCGCCAGGGAAGCAGGACGCAAGCCAGAGGATGTGCAGGTGTGCGCCTATGCAAGCTTTAGTGCAGATAAGGATCAGGCCAAGGCAGTGAATGCCTCCAAGATAGTGGTCGCCTTCATCGTGGCCGGCTCGCCCCAGAACGTCCTTGACAGGCACAATATTGGCATGGACGAGGCCAAGGCGATCTCAGATGCTCTGGCCAAGTACGACTTCAAGTCAGCTATGGCTGCAGTAACCCCAAAGATGACAGAGGCCTTCTCTGTGTCCGGCACACCTCAGGACTGCAGGGCGAGGATTGAAGAGCTTGTAAAGACTGGCGTCACACAGATCGTGGTGGGCTCGCCCATCGGGCCCAACAAGGAGAGCGCAATCAAGCTGATTGGAAAACAGGTCATTGGCAATTGAATTTAGGATTTCGGAGAAAAAAGTCATGCGGGGGCTCTACATTGGGCGCTTCCAGCCCTATCATCTAGGTCATCAATCTGTCCTTCGGGAGATCTCCAGGGAGATGGATGAGATAGTAATAGCAATAGGCAGCGCTCAGGAGAGCCACACACCTGAAAACCCTTTCACTGCCGGAGAGAGGATCGAGATGATCTATGCAGCCTTAGAGCAGGGTGATTTGAGGAATCGATGCTACGTAATCCCGGTACAGGACATCAACCGAAACTCCGTTTGGACCTCTCACCTGCAATCCATGGTTCCCCGCTTTGATGTGGTCTATTCAAACAATCCTCTTGTGGTCCGGTTGTTCTCTGAGGCAGAAGTGGATGTTAGATCGCCGCCTATGTATCAGAGAGACTTGTACTCAGGGACGGCCATCCGCAGGCTGATGAAGGAAGGTGGCGACTGGAAGAGCCTGGTTCCGGGGGCAGTCGCCTCGCTCATCACAAGGATCGGCGGAGTGGAACGCCTGGCCTGTGTTTCGAGAAGCGATACTTCTCAACAACGCATTTTGTGATATGTCGTAGCTGCATCCATCGGCTTTCAGATGTACTGCTGAATCAAGCCCTCAGGCTCGCTTATCTGGTTTCTCTCTTTGTGCAGTATTTTGACAGCTGCATTCTCAAAGTCGCTCTGGTAGACGGTCGTACGCTCCTCACGGATCGCATACATTCCAGCCTCTGTGGAGAGTGCCTTGAGGTCTGCACCGCTCGAGCCCTCGGCAAGTTCAGCGATGCGCTTGAGATCCACATCAGCATCAAGGCTCATGCCACTGGTGTGGATCTTCAAGATCGCCTCACGGGCTATGCTATTTGGTAGAGGTATCTCGATAACCCTGTCAAAACGGCCAGGCCGGAGCAGGGCCGGATCGAGCATGTCAAGCCGGTTGGTGGCTGCGATCAGCTTCACCTCTCCGCGAGCATCGAAGCCGTCCATCTCTGCAAGAATCTGCATTAAAGTCCTTTGCACCTCGCGATCGCCGCTGGTGGCCCCGTCCATGCGCCGGGCACCGATGGCATCAAGCTCATCTATGAAGATGATCGCGGGGGACTTATTTTTGGCCAGCTCGAAAAGCTCGCGGACCAGGCGTGCACCCTCTCCGATGTACTTTTGCACGAACTCAGAACCCACGACCCGCAGGAAGGTAGCCTCGGTGCTCTGTGCCACTGCCTTGGCCAGAATGGTCTTGCCAGTTCCAGGCGGACCGTAAAGCAGAACTCCTTTTGGCGGCTCGATGCCCACGGCAGTGAAAAGGTCAGGACGCTTCAAGGGCAGCTCCACAATCTCCCTGATCTCTGAGATCTGGGCGTCCAGGCCTCCGATCTGAGAAAATTGGACATCTGGAGCTTCTTCGATCTCCATGCCGAAGACTGCTGGATCTCGGGGCGATGGCAGGACGCACATTACTGCAAATGATTGCTGGTTTAGCCCAACCTGAACCCCAGGCTTGATGTCTTCCTCAATGAACTGGGATAGATTCACGACGAATCTCGGACCTGTGCTACTCTTAACTATGACTCTGTTCTCGTCAAGAACATCGACGACGGTTCCCACGATCATAGGACCGACCCGCAGACGCTCCAGTTCGCTGCGCAGCTTTCGAGCCTCGCGCTCGAACTTGAGCTTCTGATTTTCAATCAGCCGCTTCTCCCCTTCCACACGGTCCTTCTGCTCTCGCAGCGCCAGGTTGCGCTCTTCAAGCTGGCGCATTCGGTCCAGGATGTAGCGCGAGAAATCCGCACCGGCCTGTGACTCGTTCATGCCTTCTCCACTATCCATAATTACAAAGGTTATTAAACTCCGACCCCTATAAAGGTTTCCGAAATGACAGAGAAGCAATGCGAGATTTGCGGTGTGCAGATCGCGGGCTCGCCGCAGAGGATAGTGATCGATGGCTCAGTGCTGGAGGTCTGCAAGAGCTGTGCGCGCTTTGGCAAACCCGAGGATAAATGGTCACCGGTTCCAAGGAAGATGGTTCCTGTGGAGAGGGCGTTCACAGTAAAGCGACCCAGGCCTCGCGATCAATTCAAGGATTTAGTGGAGTTGGTCCCTGAGTTCGGGCGCAAGATCAGGGAGGCTCGTGAGAGCTTGGGCCTCTCGCCCGAAGAGCTCGGCGCAAAGATAAAGGAAAAAGCCACTCTTCTCAGGAAGATCGAGCGCGAGGAGATCTCGCCTGAGGATGAGATCCGCAAGAAGCTTGAGAGAGAGCTCAACATAAAGCTCACGGACCAGGCAAGCGAGGCCAGGGTTAAGGCCAGCAGTGCAAGCAGGGGATTGACGCTAGGAGACATTGCAAGCATCAGGCGAAAATGATAACCAGTGCGGCTCGCCAAATCATCGGTGGTGGGGTAATCGTCTACCCCACAGAGACAGTCTATGGCCTGGGCGCGAACGCCCTGGATGAGCAGGCTGTGATGAGGGTCTTCCAGATCAAAAAAAGGCCCCTATCCATGCCAATTTTCATGGCAGTCTCCAGCATCCAGATGCTGGAAAAGGTTGCAACAATCACTGAAGATGATATGGACCTGCTCGAGCAGCTCTTTCCTGGGCCCGTCTCAGTTTTGGTCCGCAAGAGGAGCATTGTGCCCGACATACTCACAGCCGGCTCCTCTCTTGTTGGCATCAGAATCCCAGATCACGAAACGGCCCTGAAGATAATCGATCTGGCAGGCCCAATTACTTCGACAAGCGCAAACCGCACCGGCTCGCCGCCTCCCACAAGCGCCTCTGAGGTCTCAAGGGAGATAGCCGATAGGGTCGACCTTGTGGTGGACGGGGGAAAGAGCAGGTATTCAGAGCCATCTACCCTTCTGGATCTTTGCAGCAGAAAGATAATACGCCCCGGCGCGGGCCTGGATAAAGTTTTGAAGGCGATATCTTGAGAGCCCGGATAAGAGATTTCTTTGAGACAAAAGACGGCTGGATCTTCGCAGTGGCGGATTACACTCATTTGCAAGGCCTGCGCTCACTGCTTCGCTATGTTCCAAATGAAGCTGGAGAGCGCGAGGCTAAAGGCAAGCGCTACCAGAAATTGGATTTTGGACCTGCCTATGAGTTCTTGAGGAAAGTGCGGCCGGACTATGTTCAAGACCTTCATGTGGTCCCAGAATCGGATGTGGTCAAGCTTTACAGGCCGCCCGATGGCCTCAGGGCCGTGGCTGCGAAGGATACGAGAGTCATGAGGATAGCCACAATCCTCGCAGATGCAGGAATCCCATGGGAGCAGATGGGCATCACCGGCTCCATGCTCGTCGGCCTGCAAAGCCCTGGCTCAGACATAGATTTCGTAGTTTATGGGCCATGGTGGTGGAAGGCCAGGGAGATAATAGAAGAGGCCAAAGTGCGGGGAGATGTTCGGGATCTGGACGAGGCCATGTGGAGAAAGATTTACTCCAAGCGAAAACCTGAAACGAGCTTCGACGAGTTCATGCTCCATGAGAAGCGGAAAGGCAATCGCGGGATGATCGATGGCACTTACTTCGACCTGCTCTTCACACGCGACTGGAGCCAGATCCAACAGCATCCGATGGGAAAGCCAGCTGGCAGGTGCAGGATAGAGGCAGAGGTGGTTGATGCACAGTTCGCCTTCGACAGCCCGGCCATCTTTCGGCTGGATCACGAGGAGGTTGTGGAGATATTCTGCTACTCTCATACATATGCAGGCCAGGCGCTTCCGGGCGAGACAATAGAGGCACAGGGGGCTCTGGAAGAGACAGCACAAGGCCTGCGCCTTGTGGTAGGAACCACACGCGAGGCCAGAGGCGAATGGATCAGATCTCTCACGCTTCTGGAAGGTGAAAAAGATTATTAAGAGGTTTTTGGATGTTGCAAGTTCGTCCCTTCGATATCGAGATAGGTCAGCACAAGGTCATGCTCAATTTAGCAGATGCCAGGGAGCGAGGATTGAATGCAGGCGACCGGGTCAGGGTCAGAACAAAAGGCGCTGCGACCACTGCGATTCTCGACACTACCACTCAAATGGTCAAGCCCGGTGAGATTGGAATCTTCACTGAGGCGCTAAAAGAGCTGAAGAGCCCTACCAGTGTCGATGTCCTTCCTGCTCCCAAGCCCGCGTCCCTCTGCTACATCAAAAAGATGATGGACAAGCAGAAGCTCACTGAGGATCAGATTCGTGCCATAGTGCAGGACATCGTGGACAACAACCTCAGCGAGATTGAGCTCTCAGCTTACGTCACAGCCTCATACATTCATAACATGGACTCGCAGGAGACGGAATGGCTTACAAGGGCAATGATCGAGACCGGTGAGAGGATCCACTTCGATTCTCATCCCATAATGGATAAACATAGCATTGGCGGGGTTCCGGGCAACAAGGTATCCCTTCTTGTGGTGCCGATAGTCGCCGCCTCAGGCCTCCTGATTCCCAAGACCAGCTCTCGAGCGATCACCGGCGCGGGCGGGACAGCTGACCTGATGGAGGTTGTGGCCAATGTGGAATTCAGTGCCGATGAGATCAAGGAGATGACCGAGAAGGTGGGAGGGGTCATCGTCTGGGGCGGAGCCACAAACATCGCTCCTGCAGATGATAAGTTGATCAAGGCAGAGTATGCTCTGTCCATTGATCCCTACAGCCAGATGCTTGCCTCCATCATGGCCAAGAAAGGAGCTGTCGGTGCGGACTGTGTGGTAGTGGACATGCCAGTCGGTCCAGGAACCAAGCTTGCGGCCCCAGAGAACGGCAGGTCGCTCGCAAAGGACCTCATCGACCTGGGAGAGCGCCTTGGCATTCGCGTTGAGTGTGCAATGACCTTTGGGGGCTCTCCCGTGGGAAGAACTATAGGACCTGCCCTGGAGGTGCGAGAGGCTTTGACTGTTCTGGAGAACAAAGGCGGACCCAATAGCCTCAAGGAGAAGAGCCTGTCTTTAGCTGGCATCTTGCTTGAGATGGGCGGTGTGGCTGGAAGAGGAGAGGGCTACAAGGCTGCAGAGGAGATACTCACTAGCGGAAAAGCCCACAAAAAGCTCATGGAGATAATCGAGATCCAGGGAGGCAATCCTCAGATCAAGAGCGAAGAGATCGTCATCGGCGAGAACTGTGAAGACATCTTAGCCCCCACAGGTGGATACGTCGTAGCTTTCTTCAACAAGCGGCTGGTGGAGCTGGCGCGCTTGGCAGGGGCACCCGCGGACAAGAAGGCGGGCGTGATAATCCACAAGAAGATGGGGGAGAGGGTAAAGAAGGGCGAGCCTTTGATCACCATCTGCTCAAGTTCCGACTGGGAGCTCGAAGGCGCCGCGAAGGATGCGAAGAGGCAGATGCCAATCGTTGTCGAGGGCATGCTACTGGAGAGGTACCCCAGGATCACAGAGCTTTGAATGGAGAGATGAGGTCGACTATGTTAGTAGCAATCACGTATCATGAGGATTTTGCAAAGAGCGGATTTTCAGTCCTAAAAGAGAGAATCCGTCCTTCCTGGGAGAAGCTGATGGAGTCAGGCCTGGTCGACGGAATTGACGTACAGGTTTTCCTGCCAAAACCAGCGCCTCTGAAGCTTGTCGAGCAAGCACATACTCCTGAGCATATGGCCAACATGCAGACAGATCCGTACCGGAATGTGGCACTGCTATCTGCCGGCAGCGTAATGATGGCAGCGGAGATGGTCGCCAGGGGTGAGGCAAAGACAGCCTTCGCATATACTGGGACGGCTGGACACCATGCCTCGCGGGGAAGCTGCTGGGGTTTTTGCTATTTCAACGATGTTGCGATCGCCATACTGCGCCTGCGGGAGATGGGCCTGGAACGCTTTCTCATAATAGATGTAGATCCTCATTTTGGAGATGGCACGCGCGACTTCTTTGGTGAGGATCCGAACGTCTTTCACATAAACTTGCACAGTGGCAGCGATGAGGTGCACGATCCTCAAAAGAACAATTACGACATCGGACTTTCCTTTGGAGCCAGCAACGAAAGATTCCTGGGGGCCCTGGAAAGTGCCCTTGAGCTGGCCAAGGACTTCGACTACCAGATCGCCTTCGTCATATTCGGCCACGACTCGCATCAGGACGACTATGGCGGCTTCAACCTCACATTCGAAGCCTATCCAAGGATGGCACAGTTGATTTGGGAGGCCGTCGGGAGGAAGAATTTAGTCTGGGTGCTGAGCGGTGGCTCTTGTGTGCATGTGGCAGAGCGGGTGATCCCGGACGTCATCAGAGTGTTGGCAGGACGGTGGCCGTCTTGAAGATGGCCTCCAACTGCTATCCATGCATATTGGATCGGGCCAAGTTCGAGAGCGACCTGGTCCTCTCATCAGAGGCAGAGAAGAAGGCTGCTATTGAGGAGCTGGTGGACTTCATGGCCTGCCACAAGGGAGGAGTTCCTGCCCTGGTAGGGACCGAGAGGGAGAGGATCATAAAAAGGCGCAGTGGAAAGTCCGATCCGTATCAACTCCTAAAAGAGGAGAGCAACCGCGTTGCAAAGAGCCTCCTGCCTGTGGCCGTGCGGTTCTACGAGGAGGCCGATGATAGGATCGAGGCATTGATCCGCATAGCTGCAGCAGCCAACTCCATGGAGTTCGGCGTCAAAGGCCACGACTTCGACAACTCCACATTTGGGAGCATCTTCTTGATCACTTTGCGCGAGAGGCTGGCGGGCGATATGGAGGAGTTAAAGAGACGTCTGCATAGCTTCAAAAATATCTTCTATCTGACAGACAACTCAGGTGAGGCGGTCTTCGATCTCTTTGTGATCGAGAAGCTTGTGGAGATGGGCAAGAGCGTCGTGATAGGATCGAAGTCCAAGCCCATCTTGAACGATGTGACAGCAGAGGAGATAGCCGCCATGACAAGCGAACGCGTCGTGCCCACAGGCGATGTGGTTGGAACATCCCTGGAACACTTGAGTTCGGAGGCTTCAGCGCTTTTGAACGATCCGGACTGGCTTGTTCTGTCCAAAGGCATGGGAAACTTTGAGACGATGTCTGAATACGACCAGATGCTGTCAGGGCGACTTATCTATGTGTTCCGCGCCAAGTGCGAGCCAGTGGCCATGAAAATGAATGTTCCCAGGGGAACGCTAGTGGCATGCCCAGTTTAGGACGAGCTAAGGGCTAATCCCTGCTAATTCATTGGCGGGAGCGGTCACTGATAGTTCATGTCTACGTCTTCTGAAATGAACTCCTCAGGACCCTCAGTCTCAGGTTCAATCAGAGATATCTCCAGATCGAGATGGAGCAGTTCGTTCAATGCCTCCAAGAGGCTCGTCGCAGCTTTGATGTCTACAAGTTCTGCTCCCGAACTGGTTCCAAGTAGACAAAAGCCGCGCATTTCATGCAATGGCGCAAGCCCTGCCAGAAGGCCGTTAAGGCCTCCGATAGCACCCGTCCTCAGCAGCGGAATATTATTTTGCTCCAGGGCAACAGCGCTGTCAAAGTCGCTGGCCGCGCCCAGCACTTTTTCCCTTGTCTCTCCAACATAAGCTGCCAGGGTTATGACGTCAGTGACCTTTTCTTCCTTCAGGGTTTCAAGGATCTCTCCGGCCAGCCGATACATTCCCACAACATCTAGCGGCTGGGCGTCGCCAGACAGGAGTAACATATTATTCCTGTCCTTTGGAACCTTCAATTCGGCATGCAAAAGCACAGAAAGTCCATCGGAGACCATAACTTGCGCGGGAAAAACACGCGAAAAAAAGGACTTATATGTGCTGGACTCCAGCGTCGTGGCGAGATATTCGCAGGCCACCTTGCCTACGCTCCCAATTCCGGGAAGTCCAGCAATACATATTTTGCGGGATTCAAACATCGTTTTACTTGCCTACTGCCAAGATCATCCAGTTGACCTTTACGGTCTCATTGGTATTTGTCATCTTGAACTGAGCAGGAATCATCTGGCCATTAATGAAGAAGTACGAGTTGCCTGTCCCATTGCCGCTCTCCATAGCGATGCCCATGGCTCCTCTGTCATAAAATACCACGTAGAAATCACCTGTCACTGGCAAAGCAGGTATCTCAATTGCGCTGAATCCTGTTGGCGGGGTCATGGAAAGGAAGTAATTATTCTGCTCATCTGCAAACTTGTAGAGAAGGTTGTAGTCTTTGTCCCTTATCTCTATGAGGATGTTCCTGTCAGATGGAAATGTCTGCGTAGTATTATTGAATCCGCTCCAGCCCATTACCTCGATGCCAATAAGCTTCCATCCTTCATTGGGGGCCGAAAATTTCACAGCTTCGCCAACGTTTACACCGCTTATTCCAAAGTCGTTTATGGCCGAGTATAAAGAGAGGTTCATATCCGACAGGTTCTTTCCGCTATCTCCTCTGAGAACGGTTAATTTCGACGTGCTTGCTGAATCCGCCGCTATTGCATCAAAACACATTACTGCACAGCATAAGGCGGCAATTATTATGATAATCTTCTTCAAATGATCACCCAACGAGAACCATTGAACTCTATCCATATATAGGTGCTGATGAAGTTGATCTGGCAGTTTTTTCTGCAAAGGCATCTGCTCCTCACAGTCTATGGACATTGTGATCAACATAGTTATATTATTTTGTTTTTATCCTGCGTTTTGCAGCCTTTTGCACGCTTTGATCGGGGTCTTCAGCCAGTTGCTCCAGCGTCTTCATGGTCGTTCTCGGATTTTGGGCCACAGCCTCACGAACCCTCCAGGACCAGTGGCATGAGAGCTCCTCCAGGATACTCTCGCTGAGATTTATGTTTCTGGCCACAGCCTCCCTGATCTCCCAGCTCTTGTCCGAGGCGAGGGCTGACAATGCAGCCCCTGGTGTCCTCGGGTTCGATGCAACTGTGGCGCGCACATCCATGATTCTGTCTGCTGAGAGATAGACGAGCAGATCCTCTGGCGTTGAGGGATTTTGGGCGATATTGTTTCGAACAAGCCAGCTCACATCTTTTGCCAGCCTGCTCATCAGCTCAGAGCTAATGAGAGGATTGGATGCCGCCGCAGCCCTGACGTGCTCATCGAAATCACGAGCCAGATAAGCTAGTGTCTCTTGATCGACGTTCCTGTTCCTCGCCACTGCCTCCTTCACCAGATATCTATTCTTTTGCAGAGTGCTGTCATAGTCCACCATCTCATCGCCTGCCAGCATCTCCAGGACCTTGGATGGTGTTTGGCTGTTTAAAGCTACGGCGGCCCTGACGAAGCCGGAGCTATCAGCTGCCAGTCTCTCGAGCGCTGCCTGCGAGGCCTTTTCATTTCCTGCCACCGCCTCTCTTACCCATTGTACAGGATCCCTGGCAAGGACTTTCAGGATCTCTTCTGGGGTGCTCGAATCCCAGGCAACCTTGCGGCGCACATGCCAGTCCCAGGATTTCGATAGCTCTAATGTTCCTCCTTTTTCATCCTTGCTACCTCCATTTTCCGGAGGAGAATTGTCTTTTTGCGTGCAGATTCACTTCCATTTTATTCAATTCGATAGCATGTGAAGCCATAAACCTCATTTAGCAGCCGGTCCAGCCGCTTTTCATCATGTCGATCAAGCCGCCGCTCCACCACAGGGAGGCCAACGGCTGGAGCAATCTGCTTCATCAAGCTCTGATCTCCGCCCAGCACCGCAAACCTGACCACTGAACCATACCTTGCCCTGAACTCTGCCAGTTTCTTGAGCACAGCATCAACATGGTTCAATACGTCCTCCTCACGCAAACGCTCAAACCTTTTCTGACTCCAGCCTCCTTTGCTATGCTTCTCTTTAACCTGGCTTATCACACACTCCTGCACCTCAAAGGTATCCCTGCCAAATGCCACTCCCAAAAAAGTGTCTCCTGCGTGGGCGGAGACGACAAGCACTGGCATCTCCATCAGATCTCGCAGATGATCTAGCTGGAATGTGCTGCCCTCAACAGAGGAGCATTCAAGGATGGGAAATGGTGGAACTAGCAGCAGGGTGAAGAGCTGAGGATATTTCAAGAATACCCAGCCACGTGTAGATTTGATCGCCTTAGCTGCTCTCTCTGCTTCAGGCGGAAGGCCCCTGCTGTCGGGCAGAAATTCTGTCAGAAGATCGTCCATTGGAGAGCGGCATGTCTGCAGACGTTTCACAAGTCGTTCCATCTCCCGGATGCTGAGCTTCGTTCCGGGCAAATGGGGTTGTCTCTCCTCCAGGATCGCAGTTCCTGTGGCCGGCGATGCTGCCGTCCTTTGTTCTGTTGCCTTGAGGGCCAATTTGGCCTCCTGGTAGGCTGAGGCAAGCTTGCGAATCTTCTCCTCCCGCTTTTCTAAAGTACGCACTAGCTCTTCATTCTCTCGTCTAAGCTCTGCCATGCCAGATTCCAGCTCGTGGATGCGGTCAGCCAGCTTCTTTTTTCCGAAGAGGTCCACCAAACTCCTGCCTCCAGATGACCAAGGTTTGCCAAACTGCAGAATCAAATCATCCATCAGAAATGTTTATTACATAACGGTAACATCTGATTTATCATCGCCAGGACATGGAGCAACGGACTCGCTGGGACTCGAACCCAGGTCAGCGGGTTTCTTCGAAAGATCTCCGAAGCCCGCTAGGATATCCTCTACCCTACGAGCCCACCAAATATGGTTCAAGGTAACTTCCATGCTATTAAACTTTCCCAAAAGAGGCAGATTCGATTAATTGTAAGTGTCTACCGCATAGTTTATTAATAATCAGATAGGAAGGCACACTCCTAGTAAAGCCAGCAGTACAGTGAGATCAGCCGTGTGATAAAATGGAAAAAAAAGCTGCAAGAGATGCGACAGAATCCGGAGTGCAAGAGTTTTTGAAGGGCCCTCATTTGGGGAAGGGGGCGACGATCCCCCTTCTTCAAAAGGTTCAGTCTCAGCGGGGCTATATTTCTCCAGAAGCATTAAGAGAGATTGCCGAGGCGGTGGAACTTTCTGAGAGCGAGGTTTACGGAGTCGCAACTTTTTATTCTGAGTTCAAGCTGACCAAACCAGGCAGGCATCAGATAAAGATCTGCATGGGAACATCTTGCTACTTAGGTGGTGGAAAAGAGCTGCTGGAGCACGTGTGCCGGGAACTGGGCATCAAACCGGGAAGTACTACAGAGGACGAAAGGTTTAGCCTGGATACTGTGGCATGCCTTGGCTGCTGCTCCAAGTCACCGGTAATGGCCGTCGACGGCGTGATTTATGGAGGACTTTCACCATCTTCGGCTGACAGCATACTAGCACATCTGGAATCGGAATCTTAAGAGCGATTATGAAAATTGCGTCGGATCCTCAAAGCTGGGCAAAATTTCGCAGGGAAGCAAAAGAGGCTTGGCTGAAGCTACTCCAGGGAGATTGCCCTCTGATATGCACGGGAATGTCCACCTGCGGCATATCCGCCCAGGCCGCCGATGTCCAGGCGGCAATGGAGCAGGAGCTCAAAGCACAGGGAATAGATGCAAAAAGCATGAATGTGGGATGCCTTGGGCTCTGTTATGCTGAACCGCTGGTTTACATAAGAATTCCATGCCGCCCAATGGTCTGTTATGGCAATGTGACTGTGAAGGCCGCACCGTACCTGATAAAGGATCTTTTTTCGGGCAATAATCCGAAAGAAAAAGCTCTGGGTGCCATAGATCTCCCGGAGATGGAGCATCTTGATCATCCCAATCTGCCTTCAATCTGGGACCATCCCATGATCAAGCCTCAGGTAAGAATTGCTCTACGCAACTGCGGCATCATCGATCCTGAAAAGATCGAGCATTACATCGCGCGTGGCGGCTACCAGGCGCTCTCCAAGGCCCTTGATATGTCTCCGGAAAAGGTCATCGAGGAGGTATCGGCCTCAGGTCTGCGCGGACGAGGTGGAGCCGGTTTTCCCACAGGCATGAAATGGCAGTTTTGCCGACGCTCACCTGGTACAGAGAAGTATCTCATATGCAATGCCGACGAGGGCGACCCTGGGGCATTCATGGATCGCTCCATCCTGGAGGGTGATCCTCACTCTGTAATCGAGGGCATGCTCATCGCCGCCCACGCCATAGGCTGTACGCAAGGGTTCATCTACTGCAGGGCTGAGTACCCGCTGGCCTTGAAGAGGCTCCAGTTGGCCCTGGACCAGGCGACAGAGCTCGGACTGCTGGGAGATCATGTCCTTGGCTCTGATATGAACTTCGATATAACCATAAAGGAAGGTGCTGGGGCCTTTGTCTGCGGCGAGGAGACCGCCCTGATGGCCTCAATTGAAGGGAAGCGCGGCATGCCCAGAACCCGTCCGCCGTTTCCGGCCAACGCCGGACTGTGGGGCAAGCCTACAAACATCAACAATGTAGAGACGCTGGCCAATCTGTCGTCCATCATAAACAACGGCGGAAGCTGGTATTCCACCTGGGGAATTGGCAAAAGCCGGGGGACCAAGACGCTCTCCCTGGCAGGAGCTGTGCGAAGAACAGGGCTGATAGAGGTGCCTTTAGGCATAACTCTTCGCGAGATCATCTACGGTATAGGTGGCGGGATTTCGGGCGACAAAGCCTGCAAGGGCATACTCACAGGAGGGCCTTCTGGAGGATGCCTGCCGGCCGCCTTTCTCGATCTCCCCGTGGACTACGAGTCGCTGACTGAGAAAGGATCCATCATGGGCTCAGGCAGCATGATAGTAATTGACGAGGATACATGTGTCGTGGATACTGCCAGGTTCTTCCTCTCTTTCACTCAATTTGAAAGCTGCGGCAAATGCACGCCATGCCGCATTGGCACAAGACGGATGCTTGAGTCTCTCGAGAAGATCACCAGAGGTCTTGCCGATATGAACGATCTCGTCCGCCTTGAGAAGATCGCAAATGTTGTGAGGAGTGGCTCGCTGTGCGGCCTGGGTGCCGGCGCTCCCAATCCCGTTCTGACTACAATCAAGTACTTCCATGAGGAGTACGAGGCGCATATCATTCAAAAGAGGTGCCCTGCGCTTGTTTGCCGGGAACTAATCCGCTATTTTATTGATGAGCTGAAGTGTCGCGGCTGCGGACTGTGCCTGGAGAGCTGTCCTGTAGATGCCATATCGGGCGAGAAGGGTACTGCTCATGTCATAGATCAGAGTGCCTGCATAAAATGCGGCGCTTGCCTTGAGGTCTGTCCGGAGAAATTCAGCGCTGTGGTGAAGAGGCCAGTTCAATGCATCTGAGAATCGACGAGCAGGAGATAGATGTCCCTCCAGGAACAACTATTAAGGAGGCAGCAAAGCTTGCAGGAATAAAGATACCAGGCCTGTGCGATCATCCAGACCTTGAGCGCTACGGAGGCTGCAGGCTCTGCTTGGTAGAGGTGGAGGGCGTACGCGGCTATCCCTCATCCTGCACTATGCCTGTATCAGAAGGCATGAAGGTCAAGACAAATACACCTGCCCTGAAGGACTTGAGGTTGAACATTTTAGAGATGCTTCTCTCCGAGCACCCCTGCATCTGCCTGATCTGTGAGCGCTCTGGCAGGTGCGATGAGGTTCGAGAGGGCATGAGGAAGGTTCCCCAAACCATGGGTTGCCGCTACTGTCCTAAAGATGGTAGATGCGAGTTGCAGGAGATCGTGATGCTGATCGGTCTGAAGAAGGTCGAGCTATGGCGCATTGGCACCGAAAAAGAGATCATAAGAAGTCCTTTCTTCGACCGCGACCCCAATCTCTGTATACTCTGCGGCCGCTGCGTGCGAGCATGTGCGGACCGCGGCCTGGGCGTCATCTCTTTCAATTTCCGGGGATTTGATACTGTAATCGGAACTGCATTCGCGAAGCCCTTAGAAGAAGTTGGTTGCCGTTTTTGCGGGGCTTGCGTGGATGTATGTCCCACTGGCGCTCTGGTGGAGAGGGCGAACAAATGGTCAGGAGTCGCAAAAAGAGTTGTGGAGACCATCTGTCCCTACTGCAGCAGCAATTGCCGGATCGGCATCGAGGTCAAGGATGATCTGATCCTTCGCACCAGGCCCCTAGCAAGCAAGCTTTGCGTGCGCGGAAGATTCGGCCTTGAGTTCGTCTCGCAGCAGAGACTTACGAGGCCTATGATCCTCAAAGGCGGCAGGCTGGTCGAGGCAAGCTGGCAGGAGGCAATGGAGCTTGTGGCCGAAAGGTTGGCGGGCTACAAAGGCCGAAGGTTTGCAATGCTGCTCTCCGGAGTCCTGACCAACGAGGCGCTCAGTATGGCAAAGACGTTCTCAGAGAGGATCATGAGCAGCCGGGCCGTTGCTGAGGATACGTCCTCAGACTTCAATCTAACAGACATCATTCGGGGACCATTGCTGGTAGTCGGAGACCTGGCCCAGACCAATCCCGCTGCTGAGCTGGCCATCCGGCCCTCAAAGCCGGTGGTGATAGGCCCCTTCAGGACCCTGCTGGCTAAGAAGGCCTCCGTCTGGCTCAGATGTCGGCCTGGTGAGGAACCACTGGTCTTGGAGGCCATAGCGAAGGCTTCCATCCAAGAGAAAACGGAAGCATTGGGCGACATCGGAATTTCAGCAGAAGAGATCCTAAAGGCCGCGAGGGCCCTGCACAAAGCATCTGTAGTCGTGGGCCCGGACTGCAACCGAGATGTCAGGGCGGCGGCCGAAAAGTTAGTCAGGGTCATTGGAGGAAAGCTCTGTTTAGTCGGAAGGAACTGCAACTCCAGGGGGGCCGCAGCTCTAGGCCTCGACCTGGGATATGAAGAGACGATGCAGTCCCTTATGTCTGGCGAGATAAAAGCAGTATATATCGTGGGCTCGAATCCAGCCAGAATAGATCCAAAATTGGCAGAATCGTTATCAAATCTGGAATTTCTGGTTGTGCAGGATCTGTTCCTGACTGAGACGGCAAAGCTCGCAGATGTGGTCCTGCCTGCTGCAAGCTTTGCTGAAATCGAAGGCACCTATACATCCTCAGACGGAAGACTGCTGCAATTGTTGCCAGCACTGGCACCCATGTCAAAATCAGATATGCAAATTATATCTGAACTGTGCCATAAGATGAAAGGCCGTGTTGTTAATGATCCGGCACCACTGAGGCCCAAGAGCATTAAGACGGGATCTGGCATGCTATCACAGGAGAATCCTGCATCAGGCTCCTGTGTCCTTGTCGAAGGCCCCTGCCTATTCGAGTTCGGCAGCGGAACGAGGACTTCGCGGGTTCGTGATCTGCAGTATCTGAATAAAGACAGATATGTAGAGATTCATCCCAGGGATGCAGCCCATCATAAGATCTCTAATGGAGAGCGCGTCTGCATTGAGTCAGAAGGGCGGTCGATAAAAGGGCTCGCCAGGGTTTCGATGCGTGTTCCTGAAGGTGTAATGCGCATTTGCGGACGAGTGAGCAAAATTGCCAGCGCCGAGGTGAGGCGTGATGTATGAGGTGCTGCAAAGGGACGCCCTCGCACCGGGATTGACGCTTATTAGGATCAAAGCTCCAGATGTGGCCAGGAAGGTACAGCCAGGCCAGTTTGTAATTGTGAGAGCGGATGAAAGAGGCGAGCGCATTCCCTTGAGTGTGGCAGATTGGGACGATGAGTCGGTATCTGTGGTCGTTCAGGATGTTGGGGTATCCACGAGAAAGTTGAGCCTCTTTTCCAGGGGCGACTTCGTCCAAAACATGGTCGGACCACTGGGCAAGCCCAGCCAAATCGCCAACTTCGGAACAGTCATCATCGTCAGCGGCTGCTTTGGAATGGGACCTGGCTTTGCCCTTGCCAGGGCCCTCAAGAAGGCTGGGAATAAGGTCATATCGATTGTGGAGGCCAGGGACAGCAATTGGCTCTTTTGGCTGGACAGACTGGATGGGATCTCCGACAGGCTGGTCGTAACCTTCAACCGTGCACCATCAGGCGACAGCTGCGCCACGAACCCTTTGAAGGGGATTTTAAAATCTGAGAAGATCGACAGGGTCTATGCCATTGGATGCACCTTCATGATGATGGAGATCTCCAGGGCCACAGAACCAGATGGAATTCCCACACGCGTCAGCCTCATGCCTCTGATGGTGGATGGGACTGGAATGTGCGGGTCCTGTCGATGCATCGTAAACGGTGAGCCAAAGTTGGGCTGCATGGACGGTCCTGAGTTCGATGGGCACGGAATCGATTGGAATAGTCTGGTCGGGCGCATGAGAAGCTACCTGGACGAAGAGACAGATGCACTGGATATCTGGGATAGAGAGAACTGGCACAGAGCAGCGGATAGAAAAGCATTTGATCGAAGGTGAAAGAGATGTCATTTTCTCAAAAAGCCTGCCCCTTCGTGGCGAGAGAATGCCTGCGAGAGGGCTGTCTGGCCTGGAGGCAAGGGGATTGCAGGCTGCTTTCTTTGGCAGCAGAAGGCCCAAGCGGCTTTGATTTGTTGCTGCGAAATGCTGCGCCTCTGATGTACAGATCTTTGCTGGACCTGGTAAAGTTCATGGAGGAGACATCTGGAGACTGCCGAAAATGCGGGCCAGATCTCTGGAATTACGCCCAGCAGGTCAGGGGCAGTCTCCTGGATGAGCTGATCAGATCCGAGCTGGCCGAGGTTGGGATCAAAAGCGACACGAGTGAAACCGACGGACCTGGATAGGAAAAATGGCAGAGACTCGTTTTTTAACTAACTGTCCCAGATGCGGCTACGTAGCAGAGGCATGGACAGACGACGGAGTTCGCGTAAAGGTGCGCTGCAAAATGTGCGGGTATGAGGGGACGCTGCCCCATCCAGACCTCAAGGATGGGGCCTGGCGAGTGGGATAGCTGATTTGTGACATCCTCCCTTGCCCCAAAACACCCATGATCCTCAAAGCTCATTACGTGGCGGATGAAAACCTCTCATGCTTTGCTAACTATGTTTAGTCTGATATGGGCAGTGAAGGCAGTCATCCTTTTTTTTTGGAGTGTTGCCCGGTGCCCTAAAGGGAGCGGGTCTTCTGCCTGCTTATCTATAACCAGTTCTGAAGATTTAGGCCTTTCCAGATGATGGTCTTCAGTTACAGTCGCCGAATTTCGCGAGTAGTTCCAGCATCTTTTTCAGATCCGTGGTGGGAAGATGGCAGCGCTGTCCAGAGCACACGTAGGCCGTTGCCCTTCCATCCAACGGGAGCATATTTTTTGCAAATTGTGCTATTGTTCCTATCTGCTCATCCGATCTCATCAGCACAATCTTGTTGGGAAGGAAACGAATTCTTATGGCTTGAAGCATTCTTTGGATCTCTTCGTCGTGCCTGTCTCCAGCCAAAACTATCTCAAGAGATGGCCCCAGGGCAAAGTCCAGAGCACAAAGAAGCATGGCGTGGCCCATGAGCCGGTTGCCTGCCGCGCCGACTGCGACGCAAGCAATCTTCTCTGATGCCTCTTCCAGCGCAGGGTCTCCTGTGTAGTGCGCCAGCCTGAGCAAATTTAGCATGGCAACAGAATTTCCCGATGGTACAGCTCCATCGTAAAACTCCTTTTTACGCAGCAAAATTGCTTTTCCGTCATCCGGGGTGAAGAAGAGACCACCCTGCTGATCGTCCCAAAAATGCCTCAACATAACCCGGTTCAGCTCCAAAGCTGCCTGCAGGTACTTCAAATCGAAGACAGTCTCATAAAGATCGATCAATCCCCAGATCAGGAATGCATAATCATCCAAGTTGGCCTGAATGCCAGCCTCGCCGCGGTAGCGATGCTGCAGCCGCCATTCAGTTGTTCGCATGGTTCTCAGAAGAAAATCCGCCGATTTCATGGCAGCAGAGGCATATTTTGGCTCTTTCAAGACCTGCGCCCCCCTCGCACAGGCAGCTATCATCAGGCCATTCCAATCGGTCAGGATCTTGTCATCTTTCATGGGACGGACTCTCTTCTCGCGGACGGCAAAGAGCTTGAGCCTGATCTTCTCCAGCCGACTTTGCAGCTCTTTCTCATCCATCTTCAGCACCGATGCTGCCTCTTGCGGGGCAGACCGGAGGCGCAGGATATTTCTTCCTTTCTCGAAGTTGCCGCTCTCATGCAAATCGAAGAGCCTGATCATCAGTCGCATCTCTTCCTTTTGCAAGGAGCTGTTCAATTCATCCGCCGTCCAGAGATAGTACTTGCCTTCCTCTCCTTCGCTGTCAGCATCCTCGGCAGAGAAGAAGCCGCCCGTCTCTGATGTCATGTCCCGCAGCACATAGTCAAGGATCTCTCGAGCAGTCATGGCAAACACTTCATTGCCGGTCGCCTGAAAGGCCTCAACATAAGCGATGGCAAGCATTGCCTGGTCGTAGAGCATCTTCTCGAAATGGGGGACAAGCCATCCTTCATCGGTGGAGTACCTGTGAAATCCTCCTCCAACATGATCGTAGATTCCGCCCATGCGCATGGCCAGCAAAGTAGTTTTTACCATATCTAAAACAGCATCATCGCCACTTCGCTTCCAGTAGCGTAAAAGGAAGAGAAGGTTATGCGGCGAAGGAAACTTGGGGGCTGTGCCAAATCCCCCGTTTAAGGCGTCATAGTTCGCTGACAGACCATCATAGCCCCTGGCAAGGATGGCGTCTGGCTCCAGTCTCTCAGACCCCATCTCAGATGTTTGGGTCTGCCTGAAAGCTTCCAGGACTTTGTCGGCAGAGGCTAGCAGTTCCTTTCTATTACTTTCCCAGAGCGTATGAATCCTGGGAACGAGTTCCATCATTCCCGTCTGCCCAAAGCGCCCTCTCCTCGGGATGTATGTAGCAGCGAAGAATGGCCTCTTGTCCGGGGTCATGATGATGGTAAGAGGCCATCCACCCCGTCCGGTCATTTCTTGGGCAATGGCCATGTATGTATTGTCAATGTCCGGCCTCTCCTCCCTGTCCACCTTGATGCAAATAAAAGTCTTGTTCATCAGAGCTGCCACCTCAGGATCCTCGAAGGACTCGTGGGCCATAACATGGCACCAGTGGCAGGTGGAGTAACCCACAGAAAGGAAGATGGGCTTATCCTCTCTTTTTGCCCTCTCAAAGGCCTCGTCTCCCCAGGGATACCATTGCACAGGATTGTAGGCGTGCTGTAGCAAATAGGGGCTCTTTTCAGAGATGAGATGATTCGCTTGACGCATAATCGAGATTTCTGCCCGACCATGGGATTGAAACCATGGGGGCAGAGAGCTTTAACCGACTATTTCACGGCCTCTGCATACAGAGAGCTGAACTCATCGCACTGGCTTATAATGCGAGCCGTAGCTTCCCTCAAAACTGCTATTGGGTCTGTACCGACTGTCTTGAGGCGGAAGACTGGGTTGTCCATGATCGGGAATTTAGTATCATAGGTCGCCATCTTAACCCTCGGGTCTGCCAGTAGCTCAGTGCGCAGCAGGTTGAGGATGGTATGACCTTCACCCACAAACTCTATGATAGCTTCGTCCTCAGTCTTATTGATGATCTTCAAAATCACTAAACCACACCCAGTCCGTAAGCAGAGCTCATCTTGCGCGTCTCGTTGTTGCCACAATTGGGACAGGCCAGCTTCCCATCTTTTCGCACAAGGCCTGTCAGGCACCGGTTGCAGTAGGCTTTGATCACTCCCAGATCCTCATCGCTTGTAGATAGCCTCATCTGCCTTTCGTCGATGATCTTGGCCTTAATGATATCGCGGAGAGAGAAAAGGTGGCGTAGGTCTTTGACATAGGAGTTCCTCACATTGGAGATGTGAATGGTGGCCTCCTCGTCGGAAATCGGACGGTTCTCATAGCCTTTCTTGAACGCCAGAGAGACTATAACCAGACTGTCCTTAAGATCGATGACCTCTCCAACTACGATATCGCCATGACAGAGCTTGGGCGGTGCATTTGTCTTAGGTATAACATAAGCGGCCCTGGTTTTGGAATCTACCTTGGTCAGGCCTGTCGTTGAGGCAAAAATCAATCCTCCCTTGGCATAGGTGTAATCTCCGGGAACGAACTCCTCTACGGATCCAACTACATCACCAGGGAGTACAAAGCTGTCTTGCGTCATTTACTCCTCAAATAATACAAATCTAGCAGGTTATTCTATAAAGCTCAACCTCAATGGTCTTGACATCCTTGCTGTGAAACTCGAAGCATCTCTTCAGTCGGAATGGAATGCGATAGATCTCCTGTACCATACAGGGTTCTACAAACCTTCTAATGAAACCTTCGCTTCCCTTGTTATGAAGAGAGTAGATCGTTTTTGCGACCTCCATTGCCTTGCAAAGGAATGCGCGATCTCCGGCGCTTGCCCTCTGGGCACCGAAAGGAGGATTCATGATTACTGTGTCGACTCCCTTCAATGAGATTGATAACACACTTCCTTGAACAAAGTCCACATGGACGCCCAGTTTTTTTGCATTTCTTCGAGCCTCTGCCAGCGCCTGGCTGTCAATCTCCACGCCGATTGCCCGCGCGCCCAGCAGGGCCGCTCCGATGGCCAGGATGCCTGTCCCGCATCCCAGGTCGCAAACCACGCCCAAATCGCCGTGCATGTAAGCCAGGAAGAGCATCTCTGCGGCGACTGATGCAGGCGTTGCATACTGCTCTTGCAATGGCGAGGGGCTGGAAAATCCATCCAGCTGCTCCAGCATGATCTCCAGCTGCTTCTTCTTCATCCTGGCTTTTCAGCAATCAGCTTAAACTATATCAAATATAGTATCGCATCTACTGTCAGGAGCAAGACCACCACCATTGCGAGAGCCTTGACTAGCATTACGGCGTTTGACCGACTGTCTCCTGTTTCGGACTTTGCAGCCTTAGAAGAAGTCCCATTCACCTCAACACTGCTTTGAGGCTCTTCTTTTGCATCATTGATAGCCCCAACATCGTCGATCTCCAGTTTGTGCTCTCCAGGTTTGACGGCATCTACCACATCTGGTCCTTCCCGGAAGAGCAGCACCTGCCCACTGGAAGGACATGCCACGCTGGCCTTCAAGGGAACCAGGCTGCATTCTTCACTGTTCGCAGCATCCTTGTCGCTCTCTTTGACATCGACAAGGATGATCTGCTGCGCTTGATCCTGAGAATGCGGACTTGTAGATGTTTTCCCTGAGGCAGGCCTTTGCACCAATTTTAAGGACTCATCCCAGGTGTAGATGGTATTCTCATCATCGATATACGATAAAATATAATTTGTCAGAATGCTGCTCAACAATAGCAGGACATCCCTCTCCGGGCGGAAGTTCAACCTGTCCTTTATGGTTAATTTTGCCTGCTCCTGGCCGTCATCTGAACCTGCCAGAGAATCGAGAATCCTAGCAGCCTCCCCTATCTTTGCTGCGCTCTGCACATCGATCTCGCTCTTAGCAGCCGATAAATGCTTCTGGGCTTTGCGCAGGTTCCCGACCGCAGCCTTCAGCATATCAGCTGGATTTTTTCCGTTCTTTTCAGCTTCCATGCTCGCGCTCAAATTTCGCAGCGCATCGCAAAGGCAACCATTGGCCTCACCAGGGATGCAGGCTCCACCCACGAGATACTCGCAGGAATTGCTGACTGCCCTCATCAATCTCCAGGGTTCGCTTCCTAAAAATCCAATGGATAGAGCCTCTTTCATCCCGGAGATGGAGCGCTTCAGGCTCTCAATTCTTTTTTTATTCTGACCATCCGAGTTCGCAGCCGCGCTATCAAGGGCGGCAATTGCCCTCTCTGCAAGGGCCACTGCCTCTTCGTCAGGAACTCGAGCTGAAATCCTGGAAAGATACGAGCGGCTTCTTGCAATTCCTGCTGCTGCCTCGATCTCACAATTCTCCCTCTTTAGCAAAGATGCCAGTTCCTGAAATCGATCTGAGGAACGGGCAAAATACTTGGAAGCCTGTGTCCTGGCGGAACTGTCCAATCCGTCCTTCCCGGCATCATCCTCATCTTCTGCTTTTTGCAGGTTTATTTTGGCAAGCAAATTGTAGGTTGCTGCCAGGCCTGAAAGGGCATTCTGGTAGCCGGGCTGCATGCTCCTGGGAATCAGCTTTACAGCTCTTTCCAGAGACTCGCATGCAGCCGTAGCCTCTCCCATCTCCAAGTACATCCTTCCAAGGTTTGAGAGCACAATTCCGGCGCTGTGACTCTGTCCCTGATCGCCTAAGATGGAGAGGCTCTGGTTGTAGTATCCGATAGCCTTGTCCCACTGCTTTCCCTCGCAAGCGACTCTTCCAAGCCGATCGAGCACCCAGGCAGCGCTCTTCTTGTCGCCCAGCCTTTGAAAATCTGTCAAACTTCGTTCGAAATAACGAGCAGCCAGATCGCTCTCGCCCATCTCGGCATAGATTCTTCCCAAGCTTCCGCTCATCTGCGCAATGCCCTGCTCATCTCCCAGTTCTTCAAAGATCTTCAAGCTGCGGTAGCATTGCTCTATGGCTTTATCCCACTCTTTGCGGCAGCGATATGCTGAGCCCAGGTTTCCCAGTACATGGGCCATGCCGCTGCCATCTCCTATGGCAGCAAACCCCCTGGTCGCCTTTTGGTAGTAGACTACAGCTCTCGATAGATCTCCCTGCCGAGCATAGGTCTGTCCCAGGTTGTTTTGAAGCACTGGCTGTAGTTCTTGATCCCGGTTCTTGGAAAGGGCCTTGTTGTACGATTTCAGGGCAAGGCTATAGAGCCCTGCCTTGCGGCAGATGTCGCCCAGCCTCTTGATCTCATAAACATCCTGAAGGCTGTCTGTAAGTTTTTCGCATATATCCTCCTCGATCCTTCCTTTTTTTGCGCTTTCCAGCAACCTGCCTACCTGATCTGGGCAGCACCCTTCGATTCCATTGGAATCAATCTTTTGGAGACCATCTCCACCCCTGGAAAATGATGCATAAATCTCCTGGAGAACAACTAATTGATCCATAGATTATAAGATAACTTATATCTTTATATAGTTTTTGAATAAATCGAATTTTTGCACTTCTATGTTAGACTCATTTGATGTTGATTGGCTTTTGAAAATATAGATCTCAGGATCGAGTTGTATCTATATCTAAAAAGAATAATTTAGATAGTAATAATAGTTATCAAAATCACAAAATATCATTTCATTGTATCAGGACAGAGAAGCCATGGCTTCAAAAATGCCCTTGAAGAAACCTTTTATACCTTGGCCGTAAGCAGTTTTTGGAGATTCGCTATAATGGAGTTCACCGCGCAGGAAAAATATGAGTTTAAACGTCTTCTTGACGAATTGCGGAGCAAAACGGGCAGGGGCACTGAGCTCATCTCCCTTTATATTCCTCCCGACAAGCAGATCTCTGATGTTGTCGCGCAGCTACGCGAGGAATACGGACAGGCTGCCAACATCAAGTCGAGGGTTACCAGGCTCAGCGTTCAGGGCTCTCTTGAGTCCGCCATGGCCCGCCTAAAGCTGATCCCCAAGCCGCCTAAAAACGGCGTGGTCATCTTCATCGGAAGCGTGGATGTAGGCGCAAACAAGACCGAGATGTATAGCGTAGCACTTGAGCCGCCTGACCCCATCATAACCTACAGGTACCACTGCGATTCCCAGTTCCTGCTCGAGCCTCTGGAAGAGATGTTGGCCGACAAGAAAACATTCGGGCTCATCGTCCTGGATAGGCGCGAGGCGACCATCGGAGTGCTGAAAGGCAAGTACATCGAACCCCTGAAGCACCTAACATCAACGGTGCCGGGCAAACAGAGGAAAGGCGGCCAGTCAAGCCACAGATTCCAGCAGCTCCGGCTGATCGCAATTCATGACTTCTACAGCCGGATTGGAGAATCTGCCAACGATGCATTTCTTGCAATCGATCCAAAGGACCTGCAGGGCATCCTGATCGGCGGGCCCTCGCCAACAAAAGAAGAGTTCGTGGATGGAGGCTTCCTGCACCACGAGCTGCAGAGGAAGGTCCTGGACGCTCTCGATGTCTCCTACACAGACGAGTCGGGGCTGTACGAGCTTGTGGATGCGGCTCAAGATAGGCTGCTGGACCTGGAGCTTACGCAGGACAAGCTGGTCATGCGCAGGTTCATGAAGGAGCTGGTGAGCGACAGGGGATTGGCGGCTTACGGAGAGAGAGAGGTTAGACATAACCTGGAGCTTGGGGCGGTAGAGGTTCTTCTTCTCTCTGAGGACTTGCGCAAGACTCGTGCCAAGGTCGTCTGCACCAACCGAAGCTGCGACTTTGTCGACAGCCAAACCCGAACAAGCGCGTCGGCGCCAGTGGGGGTCTGCCTAAAATGCGGCAGCCCTCTTTCCGTCGCAGAGGAGGAGGATATTGTGTCAGATCTATCTAAGCTCGCTGAGAAAAGCGGGGCTGATGTCAAGATCATCTCCTCAGAGTTCGAGGAGGGACAGCAGCTCTTCAAGGCATTTGGAGGCATCGCAGCCATCCTCAGATACAAAACTAGCCATATCTAGAGGCGATGAGAACGATCGAGGTCTCTGTGTACTCTTCTGTCAGGCCCACTGAGTGTTTGGAGAAGGTTGTCTCGGCAATCGAAAAGATCTTTCCCGGGCTGATCATGGACATTCGCGACGACCGCATCCTGGCCTACGATGGCCCCGAATCCCTGCAGACCTTTCACGAGCTCTTGAGGAGGCAGCAGATTCTGGATACCGCCAGGTCTGTCATGCTTGGCAGCCTCGTGGGAGAGTCTATTGAGTTCCAACTCAACAAGCAGGCAGCCTTAATGGGAAAAGTGAGCTTTCCACCGGAAGAAGAGCCGCTTGGGTCAATTCATGTGAAGATTACAGGCAGCAGGCGCGTGATCGACTGGCTGGCACCCCAAACCGAGAAGGGCGTGCCGATCAAAGAGATCGAGCTGAAAGATCTGTTTGAAATCGATGGTGATGAAGATGTTTAGCTTCTCCTCCAGCAAGCTCGTGGACAGGCCCTTCGATTGGGCATATCAACTGGAAGACTTAGGCTATAGCGGCTGGGAGATCGTAAACGAGGGGCGTCAAAAACTCACCCCTGAGAACCTGGTTGAGGCCAGGCAGATCGTCGAGACCACAGATCTTACCATTACTATTCATTTGCCGTACTCTGACTTGAATTTGGCATCCGTGAACCAACCAATATGGGAGGAGACTGTGCGACAGATGAAGAGCTGCCTGGAAATTTCCAGCGACTTCGCCCGTCTGGCCGTCCTGCATCCAGGCCACTTTTCTCCCCTGGGAATGCAAATGCAGGATTCTGCCTGGTCACAGGCGATACTGGGCATTCAGCAGGTATGCGATCGAGCAGCAGATCTGGACATCAAAATTGCCATAGAGAACATGGTAAACATGCCCGCAGTCCTGGGCAGAAGGCCAGAGGAGATTTTGGGGATACTGGAAACTGTCGATCGGGAGAATGCGGGATTTATCTTCGATGTGGGGCATGCCAATACCAATGGAAATGTGTTGGACTTCTTGAAGCTGAAGGACAAGATCATTCACATCCACATGCACGACAATCATGGCGAGAGGGATGAGCACCTGCCTGTTGGAAATGGCACTGTGCCATGGAAAAAAGTCGTCTCTTGCCTGAGAGATTACAAGGGCCGCATTGTGACCGAGTCTCGCTCCCTGGAAGAAGGACAGAGATCCGTGAATCGTCTCAAAAAATTGATGAACATTGGATAGCAGAAGGATGAAACAGATGCTGACTTTCGACAATCTCGCCGAGGGCATGCTGGCCAGCTTTGAATCCAAAGATCGTGCCCGAGAAGAGGCTTATCGACTTTCAAGGGAAGTGATCCGTGTCTGCTCCTCGTCCATCAGGTCTGTGCATCGAGGAGATCTGGAGGTGGCCGAGAGGCTCATGAACGAGGCTGCATCGGGCCTTGAGAAGATTCGAGAGGTCCTATCAGACTACCAGGATGTGCGATATGCAGGATTTGTGGACGGTGCCGAGCAGGAGTATGCAGAGGCAAGATTCGTCCACTCCATCACCACCAGGCATGAGATCCTGGCGCCTGATGAGATTGGCGTGGAGCTGGTGAACTACCTGGTTGGGCTCGGCGATACAACCGGCGAGCTGCGACGTCATATACTGGATCTGATACGCAATGGCAGGGCAGAAGAAGGAGAATATTTCCTGGGAGTGATCGAGGAGATTTATTATCTGCTGATGCTATTCGATTATCCGGATGCCATCACGAGGGGCCTGCGTCGCAAGAGCGACCTGGCGAGGTCTATGCTGGAGAAGACACGCGGCGACCTCACCTACGCCCTGGAGCTTGCCAAGGTAAAAGCCTCGCTGCAGGGCTTCAGTGGCAAGCCGCAAGATTGAATTGCAGATTGAAAAGCCTTGAGGTTATGTTGCATGAAATTCGACCCAATCCAGATCAGAGAGGCTGCCAAAAAGGATTTTGACAAAACCTGGCAGCAGGGGAGAGAGTATCTGGGCAAACCTTCCTTGAACAGGAAATATCCAAGGAATACTTATTCTTTCGGAACGCCTCATCCAATCTTTGATACCATCCAGAAGCTTCGGGAGGCATATTTGCGCCTCGGCTTCTCAGAGGCCATGAACCCGGTGATGGTCGAAGCCCAGGATGTTTTTCGGCAGTTTGGCTCGGAGGCACTGGCTGTACTTGATAGATGCTTTTACCTGGCCGGCCTTCCAAGGCCTGACATCGGCATTTCCGATGAGAGGATTGCCAAGATAAACGCCCTCCTGGACCGCACACTTTCCACGGAAGAGGTCGAAGCAGTCCGCAAAATTTTGCACGACTACAAGAAGGGCAAGGTGGAGGGCGACGACCTGGTGCAGGAGATTGCAAAAGCTGTTAGCGTCGATGACGCTTTGATCTCCACAGTTCTGGATAAGGTATTTCCGGAGTTTCGCGATCTTGTGGCAGAAGCCACAACTCGCACATTGCGCAGCCACATGACATCCGGCTGGTTCTTATCGCTCTCCCATCTCTACGATCGACAGAAGCTCCCAGTCAAGCTATTTTCTGTGGATCGCTGTTTTCGCCGTGAGCAGGCTGAGGACGCTGCACGGCTGATGAGCTACTTTTCGGCAAGCTGCGTGATAATGGACGAGGATGTGTCAGTTGAAGATGGCAAAGCGGTCGCAGACGGACTGCTCAGCCAGTTCGGCTTCCAGAAGTTCCAGTTCAGGCCAGATGAGAAGAGGAGCAAGTACTACACACCAGGCACGCAGATCGAGGTATACGCCTATCATCCTGAGCTTGTGGGCTCGGCCACTAAATACAGCAGCGGCTGGGTTGAGGTGGCGACCTTCGGAATCTATTCGCCCACAGCCCTTTCCCAGTATGACATCCCCTATCCTGTCATGAACCTGGGCCTGGGAGTGGAGCGCATTGCCATGATCCTGCACAACTCAAAAGACGTACGCTCCCTGTCCTACCCCCAGTTCCAGACCGATTGGGAGCTGACAGCTCGTGAGATGGCGCAGATGATCCATGTGGAGAAGTCTCCCACAACATCAGCCGGAAGGTCCATAGCCGAGTCGGTTGTTCAGACATGTATTGAGCACGGAGACACGCCTTCACCATGCGAATTCACTGCCTGGGAGGGCGAGCTGTTCGGGCGCAAGGTCTTGGTATTGGTTGTAGAGCCAGAGGAGAACACAAAGCTATGCGGACCGGCCTTCCAAAATGAGATCGTGGTATACAAGCAGAATGTCATGGGAATTCCGCGCACTTCCCGCTGGGAGGAGGCATTTTTGGATGGCGTTACCACGGGCATCAGGTACATCGACGCCTTTGCCGAGCTCGCGGCCTACGAGGCTGAGGTGGCGACTTTGGCCGGAAAGGACTCGGAGACCAGAAGCAGGATTGTGCGCGGCCCAAGCGACGTAAACATCCAGATCGATCCGGCTCTGGAGAGGTACATCACCAGCCACAAGCACAAGATAGACCTGCGCGGGCCATTGTTCACCACTGTGAAGAGCAAGATAGTCGGCTGAGAGACCATGAAAGACGCATCAACCAATTCTATTGCCAAAAGGCTGGCTGGCGAGGAAGCCGCAGAGCTTGTGAAAAGCGGCATGGTGGTGGGCCTCGGGACCGGCTCCACGGTGGCCTGGACGATTCGAAAGCTTGGAGCGAGAGTTCAGGAGGAAGGGCTGGAGTTCCTTGGAGTTCCCACATCGTTTCAGGCCGAGTATCTGGCAATCGCCTCTGGAATAAAGCTTACGTCGCTCAATCAGCACCCAATTTTGGATCTAGCAATCGACGGAGCAGATCAGGTGGATGCAGACCTGTTCGTCATAAAGGGAGGCGGTGCGGCGCATACCAGGGAGAAGGTAGTCTCCTGCTCTGCCAAGCGGTTTGTGATCGTGGCAGATGAGAGCAAGTTTGTGCAAAAACTGTATCACCCAGTTCCTGTGGAGGTGCTGGCATTCGCGACCAAGCTCGTCGAGCAAAGGCTGCAAAGCCTGGGCGGATCCCCGGTGCTGCGACAGGCAATGAGAAAGGACGGGCCTGTGATCTCTGACAACGGGAACCTCGTGATGGATGTGGACTTCGGAACGATCCAGGATCCAAGGGCATTGGCTGCGAAGATCAGCCCGATTCCAGGAGTTGTGGAGCATGGAATATTCGACAACTTAGATGAGCTGTATCTGGCTCGAGGAGATGGGGTGGAGAAAATCAGGAGAAGCAGATGATAGATTGGCGGTCATATCTCAATTCAACTCAAAAAAATAGCAAACCCTTATTATCCAGGCCGAAGAGAATGAAGTGGGTGATAATTCAATGCCAGTGCGCTGTAAGCCAGTATTTTTATTGCTTGCACTCTTTGTTTTTTTGATTCCAGCTTTGGCTGAGAGCCAAGATAAATATACTGTGAACGTCTCCGAAAATAAGTTCCTGGGCCAGTTTCTGGTGAACCAGACAGGCTTTACACTTTATTACTTCTCTGATGACTCCAAGGGAAATGGTGCCAGCACATGCTATGAGGAATGTGCTGCAACCTGGCCGCCATTCTATGCAAAGGAACTGATCCTGCCTGATTCTTTAAGGGCCGTGGACTTTGCGACCATAACCAGGGCGGATGGATCAAACCAGACGACCTTCAGGGGATGGCCGCTCTATCTCTACTCAAGAGATGCCGCAGCCGGCGATACCTTCGGGAGCGAGCAAAAAGGCCTGTGGCATGTGATTGATCCATCAAACCAGCCACAGCTAATCTAGTCTCTGAATAATATTTTTTTGCATATTTGGTCTCTCGCCACAGCCTCCCATATTTTTTCAATGACCCGATGTCATTCTTTGAGCTGCTGCATAGGGAAACATCTCAAAGCCCCTCGGGAACTTGAAGCTCCTCTCTCCAAGCTCCCTGTCCGCTGCCCAAAGAGCAGCATCGTCATCTCCTGCTGCCAAAACCAATTTCAGGACGCGATCTGATGATTCCTCCTCCTCCACCTGCTCATCCACGTACCACTGCAAAAAGCTCCTCGTCGCTTCGTCTCTCTCTGCCTCTGCCACCCCGACCAGGGAATGAATAAGCCCAGTCACAGCCCGCTCGTGATCCCAGACCTGTCTGAAGGCATCCCTGGGCGATGCCCAGGATTCTCGGGGAGACTCAACGGCCAGGACCCTGGCTCTGCCGCCGGCGGATACCACGTAGTCGAGCATCATCATGGTATGCACAAGCTCCTCGCCCGCCTGGACCCTCATCCAACTGGCAAAGCCCTTCATGTTCAAAGACTCGAAATAGTAAGACATGGAGAGATAGAGGTATGATGAGTACAGCTCTCTATTCGCCTGAACATTGAGCGCTTCATTCATCTTTTCGCTGAGCATATCGGTCCTCTATTCCACCCTCTCGAACTGATCTTTGTCGGCGCCGCACTCAGGACAGACCCAGTCATCCGGCAGGTCTTCGAAGGAGGTCCCAGGAGCAATTCCTGATGTCGGGTCTCCCTTCTCGGGATCGTATACGTATCCACAAACATTGCAAACATATTTATCCATTTTTATACTCACCACCATTCTCTTGAACCGCAACCTAAATGAAATTTTCCAGCAGCACTTTGATCTTTGCATCCCTCTCGAGATCTTTTGGCCCTGCACCCAAAAATGCCTGATCCAGCCGAGGAGCATCTATTTCATAGAACTTGCCCAAGGGGATGGGAGTTTCGCCTCCATCGTAGTTCCATGATCTGATGATCCTTTGGGCCTCTTCGAAGCTTCCAGTGTCGTTGCCTTTGACCTCGTAAGTGCGCTTGTTGTAAGCCTCGTAAACGTTGAAGTAGGAGACACAGACCTGTAGAACATCGACGAAGGAGAAGCCCTTGTGGACTATTGCTTCCTTAAAAAGCCGCTGCAATAGGTCGATTCCGTGCGTGTAGCCGCGAGCGATGTAGGTTGCGCCGCAAACGAGCATAATCTCTGCCGGGTTCATGGGAAGCTCGGCTGCCCCATGGGGCGTCGACTTGCCCCTGAAGCCTTTGGGAGAGGTTGGGGTGTACTGGCCCGTGGTCAGGCCGAAGACGCGGTTGTCGTGCAAAATGATTGTGATGTCGATGTTTCTCTTGGCCGCAAAGACGAGATGGTCCAGACCCTCGGCCAGGCTGTCGCCATCCCCTGAAAAGCAGATCACCTTAAGATCGGGATTTGCAAGCTTTATGGCTGTCGCAACTGGAAGCGTTCTGCCATGAATGGAATAAAAGCTGTTCACATTCAAGTAATCCACAATCTTGGCATGGCATCCGATTCCCGAGACAAGTACCACATTCTCAATCGGATAGCCTTCAGCGTCCAACTCTGCGAGCACTGCTCTCATGGCGTTGAAGATCGAGAAGTTTCCGCAGCCTGGACACCATGTAATTCTGGCGTAGGTTGCAAGGTCTTTTGGATTCATCCGAGAATCCTCCCGAGGTTGGCTTGCAGATCTTCAAGCGAAAACGGCCTTCCATCGTACTTCAAAATCCTGTCATGGATTTTGATGCCGTAAAAGCCCACCAGCCGGGCCAACTGGGCGGTCGAGTTACACTCCACTGCGATGAGCCTGTGCACACTCTCCAGAGCTTGCAACAGCTTAGCTTCGGGGAACGGCGAGAGGACCAGCATCTGAATCGCCTTCAGGCCGAACTTTCTGGCGGCCTCGATGCAAACGCCCTTGTTAGAGCCCCAAAAAAGCAGGGCAATCTTGCCTGCCTCTTCTCCGAACACCTTCACAGTTTCGTATCTTTCGAGATCCTCTGCCATTGATCTGCCCTTTTGCAGGCGCTTGTCATTCATCTCTTTGGTGATCTTCGGATCTTCTGTAGTTATGCCAAACTCATCATGCACATAGCTGTCTGCTTTTATCACCTGGCCCTTTTTGGGAGGGAACGCCAATGCAGAGACGCCGGTGTTCGTGTAACGGTAGCGGTTATACTTTCCCTGCCCATCCCAGAGAAGTGGCTCTTCTTCGAACACGTCTCCTGCTGCATCAAGGTCTAAACTGTACAGGCTCTCGCTCGTGATCTTATCCGACAGTATGAATGCAGGAGTCTGGTACTTCCAGGCCATGTTCATGGCTATGCCAGACCAGTAGTAGGCATCTGCAGCATCTCCAGGCGAGACGACGAACCTGGGAAATTCTCCCTGACCGGCGTTGAGGACGAAATGCAGGTCGCCCTGGGCTGTGTAAGTGGGAAGGCCAGTGGAAGGGCCGGTTCTCTGAGACATTACAATTACCACGGGATTTTCTGCCATGCCAGCCAGGCTGACGCCCTCCGTCATGAGGCAAAAGCCGCCGCCCGAGGTTCCTACTGCTGCCTTGATCCCTGCATAGGCAAATCCCTGGGCCATGAGAATGACTGCGATCTCATTCTCAGGATGAACGACCTTTAAGCCGAAATCTGGAGCTAGACGGGCCATGAAGTCGAGCAAGCTCGAAGACGGAGTCATGGGATAGGCCACGTAGGCTCCCAGGCCTGCCTTGATGAGGCCAAGACATATTGCCTGGTTGCCGGTCATGACTGGCAGTGCAACCTGCTCCTGCGACAAACCCGGCCTCTGTACACGACAGAACTCCACTGCAGTGTCATAACCCCGGAGTGCGACCCTCAGGTTTTGCTCCACCTTCTTGGGAATGTGCTTCAAAAGAACGTCCTTGAGTACACCCCATTCGATTCCCACCACCCGGCAAAAGCCGCCAAGGATGCATGTGTTCTTCATGACCGGCAATGCATCTTCCTCTTTCAGGATCTGGGTGACAGGAATGCCGCAACCTCTCTGACTGATGCCATCGGCTTTGACCTTATCGGCATCATAAATCACGAAGGATTTATCCCCAAGTCGCCATTTGTGCTTCTCCAATGTGTCCTGGTTCAGGGCGACGAGGACGTCGATTTGATCCTTGCAAGCTCCAACATTCTGTTTTGAGGCCCTGACAACAGAGAAATTATGCCCTCCCCTGATCAGAGACGGATAATCGTAGTACATGAAAATGCGAAAGCCCAATCTGTTGAAGAGCCGGGCAACGGTGACACCTGCCTCGTTTATGCCGTCGCCAGCAACCCCTCCTATGAGAGTTGAAAAATCATCCATCATTCATGTATGATAGTGGACTTTCGGTTATAAAAACTTCGGCACATCTCCTGCTGGCGGATACGCGGACAGTGAAAGGCGACCAGGCATGGGCAATCACAAAGTTTATATCTTAAAAGATCGCATCGTTGATTGCCGAAATTCATGTTCGTTAGTTGTTGGTATGCGATGGCAAAAGACCGCTCTTCAGGCCATGAATCCAAGTGCATGGAATTGGGCAGGTGAATGCAATGCGCAAAGGAACGATAATATCTCTGCTGGGCATTCAATACCCGTGTTTCGCTAAAAAAAGTATGAGGGTATCCCAGCGTATTCATAACTGGCTAGAAGGGACCATAGAAGACTCTTGGGCTCTGTGGCACGATGGTATTACACCCTGAGATCAAGAGCCGCCCACGAATGCTTGCCTGAAAGCTGGCAGTGAGCGCTTCCGGGCCATCTGTTGAGCAGTATCTGAGCTTTTCAGGCCCACCTTCGACGAAATCAGGTTTACTGTTGTTGTAGAGGCTAAGTAGTTCAACAGATCAAGGTCGATTTCCCAATCTCCGTTCCAAAATACGATAAAATCAAGCCTTCCATCATTATCGAAGTCGAAGGTTCGCATGGTCCTCTTGATCTTGCTATCCATGTTCATCATACTGCCAGATACCAGATAATCGCCGCAACTGAGCTCGGAGATGGTTGGCAAAGCATAGCCGTTGCCGGTTGCATATGAAGCCCAAATCCGCTCTAAATTAGCTCTTGTGATAGCTCTCGAATCCCATGAGGAGAAGATATGCGGAAAGACTGAGGGCTTCTCTCCAGTGCTCAAGTTCATTTTAATCAACATACCCGCTTTTTCGACGCCCCACTGAACATCAGCGGTTACTTGTAGCGGCGTTGAGAAGCCTATTTCAAATGTTTCATATTTATGACTGTAATCATCTCCTGCTACGACCCCAAAAGCCCCGATCAGCATCAACGTTACACATATCAACAACTTCATGATCAATCTATTGTAAATTACATAATTAAAAACTTTTGGATGATAACTCATCATGCGAGCCCTAATAAACCATGAACTCGATTGGACTGATAAAAGAAGAGTCGTTATGAGTTCAGAGAACCAAGAGAATATCCTTGAGAATGCATTGAGGATCATCCGCCTCGGCCCCATCTGCGACAATTGCCTCGGTCGCCAGTTCGCCATGCTGTCGACTGGTCTGACCAATGCCCAGAGGGGCAGCTCCATAAAGACGGTGCTGTCCATGCAGGCATCTGCAGCCGACGACAGAGCCATGCTTGAAGCGCTGGCCCACTCTGTTCATAGTGCGCGGCTGAAGCTGGGCCGAAAAGAGGAGGAGGATGCTCTTTGCACCGTCTGCCTTGGAGAGATGAGAGCCGAAAAGCTCGATGGATGGGCAGAGAAGGCTGCTGCCGCCATGCAGGGCCTGGAGTGCAATACCATCCTCGTGGGCACGAGGATGAGCGGCCTTTTGGCTGAAAACGAGGAGCTATTGCTTGCGGACGGCGGCTCCAAGCACGCCGAGCCACTCAAATCCGAGCTGAACCGCGAGGTAGGCAAAAGGCTCTCCGCCAGAACTGGCAAGAAGGTCGATCTAAAGAGCCCCGATGTTGTGGTGCACCTAAACCTGGAATCTGGCGAGGTGGACTTGCATATCGCATCCCTTTTCATCCGAGGCAGATACAGAAAGCTGGTACGCGGCATTCCCCAAACTAGATGGCCCTGCCGCGAGTGCCATGGCAGTGGCTGTCCGCGCTGCAATGGAACGGGACGCATGTACCAGGAGTCGGTAGACGAGCTGATCCGACCTGCAATCGTCGAAGCCACCCAGGCAGCGGACACAGTCTTTCACGGTGCCGGAAGGGAGGATATCGATGCTCGAATGCTGGGGTCTGGCCGACCCTTCATAGTCGAGGTGGTTCGGCCTAAAGTGCGCAGCATCGATTTGGCGAAGCTGCAGGAGGAGATCAACCGGCACTCAGAAGGCAAGGTGGAGGTACTGGATCTTAAAATCGCAGAGGCTTGTATGGTGGAGCGGCTCAAAGATGCAGACTTTACAAAGACCTATTCGGCTCTGGTGAAGTTTGGAGCCGCGATCCCAGAAGAAAAGCTTAAATCGGTCCTCAACGAATTGGTAGGTTTGATCGATCAGCGAACGCCAACCCGCGTATCTCACCGCCGAGCAGATAAGCTGAGGGTAAGAAAGGTCCACAGCGCAAAGCTGATCGAGGTTTCGGGCAACCAAGCCCGCATAAATATCAAAGGCGACAGTGGGCTCTACATCAAGGAGCTGATCTCTGGTGATGGAGGCAGAACCAGGCCGAACCTCGCGGATGCCCTGAGAGTCGATGCGGTGGTCGCAGAATTAGATGTAATAGATGTAGGTGGAGAATCAGATGGCACATCATCACGGAATGCGGAAGAAGACAAGAGATAAGCTGAGCAAGACAGTAAGAGCTAGGGGAATTTCTCCAGTGGTCAGGGCAATCCAGGAGTTTGAGCCTGGAGCAAAAGTGCACGTGCTCATCGACCCAAGCATCCATAAGGGCATGCCACACCCTCGGTTCCACGGAAGGACAGGAGAGGTTGTGGGCAAGAGGGGCAGAGCATTCGTCCTGAAGGTTACCGACGGCGACGCCACCAAGACATTGATCGCATTACCAGAGCATCTAATAGCGCAAAAGTAGATGATTGTCAAAAGAGTATTGCAGGAGGAGCTCCTAACCCTTGCAGAGGCCAAGGAGATCCTGGACCAGATCCGGCTAAACAGGGCCGAGGAAGAGGAACTGGGTTACGAGCTGCGGCGGGCCATTAGGCACGCCGAACTCTTCTCCAAAGGGACTGCTGAGGAGAGCAGGGCCATGGTAGAGGAGCTCAAAAAGCTCGATAAGATGACAGAGGACATCGCCGTAAAGATCGCTGATATCAGGCCCAATACCAAAGACGAGCTAAGAGCTATTTATGCTAAGGAAAGGTTCACGTTAAGCGAAGAAGAGCTTAATGGGATCTTAGATATTGTATTCAGGGGATAAGGGCTATGCCTGAGGGGAGACCGCCAAAAAGAGAAGAAGTAGCGAGGGTTCTCGATTATCTCCCCTACGGACGGGCTCCTGATGCCAGAAGTTACCAAAAACAGCCATTAGTCCAGGCCGTGGGCGAGGCCAATTTTGTGCTCATGGAGATGACGCCGAAGGAAGGCGTAGTGCCAGCAGTAGGCACTAGAGTTTACATCGCAGGCAGAGAGCGAGATATAATAGATCACGTAAACCGCAGGATCGACTACTCTGAACTCTCCAATAACGCCAAGCTCGAGCTACCCTTTGAGATTCAGAGCATAGTCTTGGATAATGAGGCTAGGTTTATTCGCTTCTTCAACGAAGCAGGTCCTATCACGACGCGTATGCATGCCCTAGAGCTTTTGCCAGGCATTGGCAAGAAGTTGATGTGGGCTGTGCTCAATGAGCGAAAGAGGGGGCCCTTCAAGAGCTTTGCCGATCTGATGGAGCGGGTTAAAGGGCTGCACAATCCCGAGAAGCTCATAGCCAAGCGCGTCGAGGATGAGCTGATGGATGACAAGATAAAGTATCGGGTCTTTACCACCATGCCCCGCGTAAAATGAAAAAGAAGGATAAAAAGGGGCAACATTTCCTGATCGATCGTGGCGTCATCGAGCGCATTGCATTCTATGCTGAGCTGAAGAATGACGACCGCGTGCTTGAGATAGGCCCGGGCACAGGCAATCTCACTGAGGTTCTAGCGGCTCGCGTCTCCCGGCTCTATGCAGTTGAGGTTGATCCTGATCTTGCCGCCATGCTCGACCGTCGGGGCATACAGGTGATCAACGCCGACGCCCTGACGGTCGAGCTTCCCGACTATAACAAGATAGTCTCCAATCTTCCATATCAAATCTCCTCCAAGATAACATATCGCCTCATTTCAAGGCCCTTTGAGCTGGCAGTTTTGATGTACCAGAGAGAATTCGCCATGCGTATGACGGCCCCAGTCGGCAGTGAAAGATACGGCCGTCTGGCGATGGTCGTGGGCCACTTCTGTCACGCCGAGATCCTGGAAACAGTTCCCAAGACTGCCTTCCGGCCAGTGCCCTCAGTAAATTCTGCTATCGTCAGGCTGCGGCCCAGGCTAAAAAGGCCAAGCGTTGACGCCACCAAATACATGAAGCTCACTGAGGGGCTCTTCAACAACCGCCGAAAGAAGGTCAAGAATGCTCTGGCAGCATTTGGAGCAAGTCAGGAAACTCTGGCTGAGCTGAATTTCAGCCTGCTGGAAAAGCGTCCGGATGATCTGACGCCTGACGAGGCGGCTCTGCTGGTCAAAGCTTTGCCCCAGCGCTCTCAGCGGAGGGCACTATCTAGAAATCAAGTGAAATTTGGTTTTTTGCCAGCGATAATTGTCCCAGTTCTGACATTATTGCTAATGTGGTCACATAAATCGGTCCAATTTGATTTGATCAAAACAAATTAATCAAAATTATTTATAAAATAATTAATGTATTTTAAAAAATTTAACCAGCTAACGCTATTGTTTCAGCATCTGGTTAGGCGGTGCCGAATCTTTTAACCCGTATCTAGAAAAGGAATGAACA
>CAZRYL010000008.1:0-56446 GCA_964604285.1 uncultured Methanotrichaceae archaeon | reverse complement strand
AGCTTCTAGATCGCTGCATCGTAGCGAGCCTGATGTTCTTAAGCGGCTTTCCTGATTTCTTCATCGGCATTCTGTTGCTTCTCCTCTTCGGAGTTGCCCTGGGCATTGCACCGCTGTCCGGAGCGATCACGCCTTATGCAGGGCTCGAGGGCTTTGCATATATTCAAGATGTTATCGGACACCTGGCACTTCCGCTGTCTTCTTTGGTCCTGGTTCAGCTTGGAGGAATCTATCTTCTGACCAGAAACACCATTGTATCTCTAATGGGCGAGTCTTTCATCCTCACTGCCAAGGCAAAAGGCTGTTCAGAATTCTCGGTTAAGTATTCTCATGCAGGCAGAAATTCCTTGCTCCCTGTGACCACTGCAACGGGCCTGCGCATACCTCAACTGCTGACAGGAGCGCTCTTCATTGAGATCATCTTCTCTTATCCAGGCGTGGGATCGGTCCTGAACACAGCTCTAAATGCCCGGGACTATCCTCTCATCCAGGGAATACTGCTTCTGATCACCGTTGCCGTCCTGACCGCCAATCTGATCGTGGATCTTCTCTACCGCAGGCTGGACCCGAGGGTGAGATATGCACATTAGACCCTTCAGTGATCTCATTCACGATCCCATAGCATTGTCAGGGCTGAGCATGCTGGCGTTAATCAGTTTCATGGCGATCTTCGCGCCAGTTCTCTCCGACTATTCGCCGTATGACTACACAGGTCAAATCTTCAGCCCACCATCGGCGCATCACCTGCTCGGCACAGACTCCATGGGCCAGGACATATGGAGCAGGTTGCTATATGGCGCTAGGACCTCTCTTCTTGTGGCATTCGCTGTATCTCTCCTCTCTTCAGCTCTGAGCCTTTTTATCGGGGCCACTTCTGCGCTCTTAGGAGGCATATACGAGCGCTTCTGGATGAGAGTAGTAGACGCCATGATCTCCATTCCCACCATCATTGTGATGATCCTTGTGGCAGCTTACCTTCGTCCCAGCATATTGCTTTTGATAATTTTAATGTCTTTATTTTCCTGGCCCGGGGGTGCGAGGATCGTTCGGTCGCAGGTCCTCTCCTTGAAAGAGAGGATGCACGTCTCAGCGGCTCGCACATTTGGAGCTGACTGGAAGCACATACTGATAAACCACATAACCCCTGACCTTGCGCCCATCATCATCGCAATGATGATCCAGGATGCCAGGAGGGCGGTCTTTATGGAAGCAGGCCTTGCCTTTCTTGGAGTGTCGGACCCGATGATGATAAGCTGGGGCAAGATGATGCAGCAGGCCCTCGCATTCACCTACCTAAACGTCTGGGAGTGGTGGCTGGTACCAACAGGCCTCGCCCTTTCTTTGACCCTGGTAGGCCTGAGCTTCCTGGGTTTCGGTCTGGAGGCTGCTATGGACCCGAGGCTGCAGAAATACAAGCAGCGGAGGGCCGATTGATGCTGCAGATCAAGGATCTCAAGGTCGCCTTCGGAGAGGCCGAGGTCTTGAGAGGAATAGACCTTGACCTTGATGCTGGGGACTCTCTTAGCGTCGTCGGTGAGTCTGGCGCAGGAAAGACCACACTTGGGCTTTGTATCATGGGCTTGGCCACGGGAAGCGTCTCAGGAGAGATTCATTTTAAGGGAAAAGATCTACTGAAAATCACAGCGGAGGACCTCAGGCGCATGCGAGGTAAGGAGATCGCCATGGTCTTTCAGAATGTGGAAGATGCCCTGGATCCCGTACAAAGGATTCAGGATCAAATAGCTGAGGCCATTCGCATTCATAATGACGCTACTGCGAAGGATATCGAATTGACAGCAAAGAAGCTTCTTTTGTCTGTTGGATTGAATGGAGACAAAGCCAGGGCTTATCCTCATCAGCTCAGTGGAGGAGAGCGGCAGAGAGTGCTCATCTCAATGGCTCTGGCCAATGATCCTGATGTGCTGATACTGGATGAGCCCACTGCTTCCCTTGATGCTCTGACCAAGGCGGACATCTTAAAGCTATTCAGGTCAGCCATCGCAGGCAGGATTTCGCTGGTGATAACACACGACTTATCCCTGGCAGCAGGTCTCACAGAACAAATGACAGTCCTTTACGCTGGCAGGATCGTGGAGATGGGCCGAACCGATGAGCTGTTGAGCGACCCGCGCCATCCTTACACTCGCGGCCTGATACGTTCCTATCCGGGTATGACCATGACCAAGGATCTTCAAGGAATACCAGGAAGAATGGATCACTGCTTGGAAGGCTGTCCATTCCACGAGCGCTGCACCCAACGAATTGAGATCTGTCGCATAAAAATGCCGCCGTTGAGAAAAATGGATGGGCGGCTCATTGCCTGCCATCGTGGAGGAATAGTGCCTCTCCTCGAGATCAGACACCTCCACAAGTCCTTCGATTCGTGCTTTGCCCTTCGCGATATCAATCTGACTCTTTACGAAGGAGAGACGCTAGCCCTGGTGGGAGAGAGCGGCTCGGGAAAATCCACACTGTCTAAATTAATCATGGGACTCTATGATCAGGACCGAGGAGAGGTTATCCTGGAAGGTCAAGAAGTCAGCAGACGGGATGCAGCATTTTACAGCAGGGTGCAGATGATCTTCCAGAACCCAAAGGAATCCGTCAGTCACCGCATGAATGTACTGGATGCCGTTTTAGAGCCACTTAATGTGCAAAAAAAGGGGAACAGGGAAGAGCGGCTCATAAGGGCAAAAGAAGTCCTTGATTGCGTTGAGCTGCCTTTCAGTGATGATTTTTTAGAAAGGTATCCTCATCAGCTCAGCGGCGGTGAGGTTCAGCGGGTAGCCATTGCCAGAGCTCTTGCTCTCGGCCCCAAGCTTTTAATTGCCGATGAGCCAACGTCTGCTCTCGACCCGAGCGTTCAGGCCAAGATCTTGAAGCTCTTGATGGACCTGCAGGAGGAGATGGGTCTGGCAATGCTCTTCGTCACACACGACATAGCCCTAGCAAGGAAGGTCAGCGATCGCATAGCTGTTATGCTCAAAGGCCAAATCGTGGAGGTGGGAGCGACGAACGAAGTCCTCAGCCATCCAGAGCATTCCTATACCAGAAGGCTTGTGGATTGCGCAAAAAGCTATCAACGAAAGGCAATAGATATAAATCAGCGTCCCGACCGGGATTCGAACCCGGGTTGAAGGCTGTCCGCGCAAGGCTGCTCCGCAGGCCTCCGGGATGTCCACTACCCCATCGGGACAAGACATCCGTCATGGCATGCTTCAGGTTATTAAGCCTGTTGGCCTGATGTTCTCCTGGCTTGGGCGACCCTGATGGCGCGCAAGAAATCGATCTTGCGAAACTCTGGCCAGTAGGGCGCACAAAAGTATGCAGCACACTCATTTCCATTCGCCTGCCAGGGCAAGAAGTTGGAGGTACGAAGATCCCCGCCTGTTCTGATGATCAGGTCCACTTTTGGCACAGAGATCCCATCCTGGGGATATAGGTGGCGGGCTATCAGCTCTTCGCACAAATCCTCCGCCCGGATAATTCCCGCCCGGACCTCCTGTGCAAGCGCTCTTGCAGCATCAATCAGCTCACGCTGCCCGCCATATGCAAGGGCGACATTTAGGTACAGATTATCGTAGCTTCGCGTTGAAGTCTCTGTGCGGCGTATCTCCTCTCGCAGATCCATGGGAAGCATCTCCAGTCTGCCGATGGCCCGCACGCGGACCTTGTTGTCGTGGATCTTTTTGGACCTGTTCAGCTCCACGAACTTGTTCTTGATAAGGTCAAAAAGATAGCGTTTCTCCTCTTCATCTCTCTTGAAGTTCTCTGTGGAGAATGCATAGAGTGTGAGGTGCTTGATTCCCAGCTCCAGACACCAGTCAGAGACCATCTCCGAGGTCTCGGCACCAAGGCTATGCCCTGCGACCTTGGAGAGGCCTTTTTGCCGAGCATATCTGCGGTTTCCATCCTGAATAATGGCCACATGCCTCACGGCATCTCCCTGAAGGATCTGGTCCTTTAAACGCCGCTCATACAAGGCATAAACAAGTTTAGAAATGCTCAAACTCATTCATTTTATTAACTTCGCGAATTAGTATTTAAATAATTCTGCCTGCCCAAAGAAAAGATACAAAAAAGCCAGCATACTAGGGTAAGATACTAATAGCAGAGGCCTTCTTCCCATAATCCGAGGGCCTGTGGTCTAGCTGGTTATGACATCGCCTTCACACGGCGGGGATCACGCGTTCGAATCGCGTCGGGCCCATAACCACTTTGTGTGACACAAGCTTTAACTATTCAAGAGTGGTTTTTTAACTTTGATTACCATAAATCTAAGGTTCATTATTATTTGAGGTGATACGCTGTATAACAGAAATCGTGTAAATGAGGAGGAAGGGGCAGTAATAACCAGGGTCCGCCTCCCCCGTAAACAGGATAGAGAGATCTTTGGTCATGTTGAAAGCTTGCTTGGGTCCAATCGCATAAAGGTCAGGGGAATTGACGGCATAACCAGGATGGCTCGCATACCAGGCAAGATGAAGAAGAGGATATGGATAAGAGAGGGCGACGTAGTAATCATCATACCATGGGAATTCCAAAATGAGAAGGCAGACGTGGTCTGGAGATACACCGGGCCACAGGTGGACTGGCTTCAACGCAAGGGATTCTTAAAAGGCACTTCATGAGTAAGCGCTCTAAAGCTGAGGATTTCGATACCAGAATCGACGTTCTTCGCACGAGGATAAAGGACTCCGATGACTTAAATGTCCAGGAGGCGGTCTTCGATAAGCGTACCCTCATGGACCTTTACGCCCTTGCCAGAAAGGGAGTAATAGACGCTCTGGGCGGCTCCATCTGCACAGGAAAAGAGGCGAACATCTTCAAAGCCATCGTGGGCGAAAAAGAGCTTGTTTTAAAGATCTACCGGATCTCCACAAGCAACTTCAAAGCAATGCAGGATTATCTGCACGGCGATCCCAGATTCGCGAGCGTAAAGGGCACAAAGAGGGCCATCGTCTCGGCTTGGACCAAAAAAGAATTTCGAAACTTGATGCGGGCCGAAGAGGCCGGCGTGCGTGTGCCGCATCCTGTAGCTATGCGAGGAAACATCCTTGTAATGGAGCTCGTGGGCAAGAATGATAATGCTGCGCCTCAGTTGAGGGATGTTGTACTGGATAGTGAAGAGGCGAAACGGGTCTTCGACAAGCTTGCTGTGTACATCTCCATGCTCTACAATCGAGCAGGGCTGGTTCACGCCGATCTAAGCGAGTTCAATATACTCTATGATGACGGGGAGCCGGTCATAATAGATATGGGGCAATCGGTAACTCTTGACCATCCTATGGCGCGAAAGTTCCTGGAGCGCGATATAGCCAACGTGGCCCGTTTCTTTAAAAAAAAGTATGCTTTTGGATCTGTGGAAGAGATCTGGGCAAGGCTTCAAAACGATGAAGAAGCAGATCGACAAAAAGAAGGCTGATCAAATGGATATCAGGATTCCGGAGGAAAGAGTAGGTGTGCTGGTGGGCCCAGGGGGGTCCATGAAGCGCCTCATTGAGGAGAAGACAAAGACCACCATTGAGATAGACAGCGAGACCGGGACAGTTCGAGTTACATTTTCAGAGGACCCTCTGCAAGCATTGAGGGTCATGGATTTGGTAAAGGCCATAGGCAGAGGCTTCTCGCCGGAAAGGGCGCTCTCCATTCTCGATGATGAAATGCTTATGCTCGATGTGCTCGACCTTTCCAAGATGGTGGGGACCAAGAGCGATATGGCACGCATCAAGGGTCGCATCATCGGCAGAGATGGACGCTCGCGCGAGATCATGGAGCAGCTCTCCGGCTCCAAAGTATCGGTATACGGCAAGACCGTGGCCCTTTTGGGATACCCGGAGCAGATAAGGGTTGCCCGTACCGCCATCGAGATGCTGCTAGATGGAGCACCACATGGCAACGTCTACAGTTTCCTGGAGAAGAAACATCAGGAGCTGGCCAAGGAGGAGCTCAAGGGTCAGGGCGCTTTGTAAAACTTCTTTGCCGCTTGGTTCCCTTTTGGGAGAATAACGCTTAAATGAGCTTATATACATGATGTCTCAGATAAACAGTAGAGGATAAAATTGGATTTGCAGCTGCAGCTCGATTTTGTTGACTGGATGCTTATAGCGGCAGCGCTGTTGGGTCTTTATTCCATTCTACTGCTGCCTCTGAGGGACAGCGAGAGATGGAAGCAACGAGGAGTCACAGTCTGGGGTCCTGTTCCCCTGGCAGTATTCTTGCGCACCACCAGGGGGCTGAAGCTGCTTGACAGACTAAGCCGTCCAAGGAGGTTTTGGAGGATCGTAGCATCTGCGGGCGTTCCTTTGGTCGTTCTGAGCATGGCCTATTTTCTGATACTAGTGCTGCTTATGGCCTACCTCATGATCCAAGAGCCTCCCCAGCCCAGCAGCTACAATGCACCAAGGAACATACTGCTCATACCAGGCCTGAACGAGTACATACCCTTTGTCTGGGGCTGGATAGCCCTCTTCGTTACTATGGTTGTACATGAGTTCGCCCACGGCATCCTCAGCCGGGTGGAGGGAGTGCGTGTCAAGTCCATGGGCATTGTTACGGTATTTTTTGCTCCAATTGCAGCCTTCGTGGAGCCTGACGAGGAGGAGCTATTTGGCACCAAGGACAAAGCGCCCACAGTCTCAAAAGGGGCCAGGATAAGAATATTGTCTGCCGGAGTCATATCCAACTTCATCGTAGCTGCAGTGGCCATGGCCCTCTTTTTTGGGCCTGTCATAGGCTCAATATCACCGGTGGACCGATTGATCGTGGTCGATGTCCAGGACGGCTCAGCAGCTCAGATGGCGGGCTTCGAGGACGGCATGGTGCTGGTGGCTGCAAATGGAAAAGAGGTTAAAAGCCTTGCGCAGTTCAACAGCAATATTGCCAGCGGGACAGTGCAGATCAAAGTTGTCTACAACGATTTAGAGGAAAGCCTGAAAATTTCCGGAAAGCCAGTAAGCGGCATCATGGTGGCCTCGATATTCGAAAACTCTCCGGCATTTGCGGCAGGGCTTCCAGCCCGAAGCGTCATCACCAAAATAGACGGAGTTGAGGTCGGCAATCTTGAAGGTTTCAGGAACAAAATGAATACTACTCATCCTGGCCAAACCATAACCATAACTACTGGAGACGGCAATGCCTACCTGGTCAAGCTTGCACAAAATAGCAGAGTCAATAGCGTCAGCAGTAATGAAAATGCTGGTTTCATAGGAATCGGCATCTCCGGAAATGCAGTCTACTTTGAAGGTGCAGTATTCCAGGAAGCTCCCTCAAAGCAGTTCTTACAGTCTCTTTTGCAGATACCTCACAGCGGCCTGCAGGGCTTCGCATATATGCTCAGTCTGCCCTTCTCAGGCATTCCAGGATTCACTCAAAAAGGTTTTCCGGGCTTCAGCGGCTGGTTGACCACGGTCTTTGAGCCCAGTGGTTGGGCTGAGCCGTTGGGGGGCAAGTTCTTCTGGATAGCAAACCTCCTTCTCTGGGTGGGTTGGATCAACCTTTATGCCGGTCTCTTCAACTGTCTTCCTGCGGTGCCCCTAGATGGTGGCCACATCTTCAGGGACCTGGTACAGGCGAGCTTTGAGCGGATTGTCAAGCCAAGTGAGGCTGAAAAGCTCACTAGAACCGTCGTGGCGCTCCTGGCCTGGATAGTTCTGACCTCACTGCTCATCACCTTGGTAGCTCCTTTCACCCACTGGCTATCGCTTTAATCTTTCTCCTCTCTCGCGTTAGTTTTAAACGACATAAGAAATGACTGCATATTCCCGAAGGTAGGTCCCAATGAGAATTACCGCAATCGGGCTTTTGATAGCCCTTGTGGCCCTGGTGGGCGCAGCCCAGTCTCAAGAGATTGCAGACCTTTATTCCAGCATCGACTCTGCAGATATAACTATAAATGGCGATGCGGCCGGTCATGTTCTCCGAATGGAGCTGAAATCAGACGGCAATGTGCTTCAGACTAAGAATATGATGCTTGATGGCCCTGGAACCTGGATTGTCAGATGGTCGCTAATCGAAGCAAAAAAAGGCAACTACAATGCATGTGCCACTCTGCTGGATGATGGAACTGCAGTCTCCAAAAAGTGCTACAACTTCTTCTACGGCGGAGTTGAACCCATAAGGTTCGATGTGCGCGATTTTCGTGCCGACTCTCGTGGCATGCATCTCTCCATCAGCAGCAGCGACCCGACGATAGTGGATATCTATTACATGCTCGTTTCAGGGAATAAGTCTGTCTACATAACCAGAGAGCAGGGTGTGCCGATCGCAGGGGGATTTTCCACACCGGTTCAGAAGGATTATGTCTGGAGGCAGATCCTTGAAAATAACAAATATTATACGGGAAGGGTGAAGATTGTGGAGCTGAACCACAATCAGGTCAGGACCTTCATGAACTCATTTTTGGCAAATGACGATGCCACAATTTCAGAGACCTACCAGGATGAAACTGGCGCCAGTGCCACTGTTGTGGGCAACTCTCGCGTTCCTTTTGAGGGAAAGCTTAGGTTCATATTATCCCAAAACGGCACAGTGCTGAGCACAACTGAGGAGAAGACCCCTGTTCTCCTTACAGGTGACGATGAGACTGTGGAGATCTCTTGGAATAAGACCTTGGAGCCTGGCATCTACCAATTGCAAACGATCCTGCTGGGCCAGGGTGGTGATATCAAGGATATGGAGGAGAATATAATCGAGGCAAAGTCCATCGTCCGCGCAAGCAATATCACAGACACGCAAAAGACCTCGCCCCATCCGGCAGGCGCAGCTGCAGCGGCCTTGATTGCAATCGCTCTTATCAGGAGAAGAAGACTTAGAAAAAACGCTATATCAGGAGATGGTATTGATGAAAAAAAACGCTATCAGTAAATTATGCATTCTCGCACTGCTGGCACTTGTGATTCCAGTCGCCATAGCAGATGACAGTCAAAATGGCACGCAAAAGGTTTTGCGTGCAGGCTTCGAGAACACCAAGCCCATGAACGACCTGGATGTATACGGCTCCAGGGCGGTGCAGAACCTAGGCAATTCCTCCAACACAACATCTGCCTTCAATGCAAGCCAGCGTTTGGGAATGGTAGGCAAAATCATCTATAATACAGGCATCTACAAACCTCTCTACAACATTTCCGAGTATTCCCGAACCAAACCTACATACCAGGTGCCAAGCACCTTATCCTCCAGGCCAGTTTACGATATAGAAAACTACCCTGTTATAAAATCCCAAGCCAGCATACCTTAAGGCCCTCTGAGGATCTCCTCAGAGGTACTTTTGAATCTTTGCTGCCAGCGTGCCTTTGGGATAGGCACCTACCAGTTTGTCCACCAGCTTTCCGTTCTTGAAGACTAGCAGAGTGGGAATCGCAGAGATCCTATGTTTGTTTGCGGTCTGCATATTTTGGTCGACGTTCAGCTTGCCAAAGACCACCCTCCCCTTAAGTTCTCCTGCAAGCTCTTCGATGATAGGTCCAAGCATCCGGCACGGTCCACACCACTCTGCCCAGCAGTCCAAAATAAAGACGGGATACTGCCTTGCTGCTGAATCCAACGTCTCGTCAGTGACAATTACGGGCTTATCAGGAAATTGCACCGACGGTTCTTGTGGCTTGTTTATCTCTTTCATCATCTTCTCCATTTTCTTCTTGCGTATCTCATCCAGATCGTCCAAGTTCAATCCTCCAAGCTCTCCTGGGCCTTGATTATAAGTGATTTGAAGTGGCTGAGGTCCACTGGCATCACCTCAAATGGCAAATTGGTAAAATCGAAGAACTCCAGCAGCTCTTCTTCGCGCTGATTTGCATCTGACAACGTATCAATATAGATGGCTCCCCGGAAGGAGCCCATCTGCAACCTGGCCTCGGCCTGATCCCAGTTTAGGCGGGCGAAGATATCATGCCAGGCGTCGAGCCAGCCTGGCGAGAGGTAAAAGTAGAGACCCTCTCTGGCCCTCTCTTCCATTGCCTTGCGAGTGATGAAAGCATCCACGCAGCTCTGGCAGTCGATAAGGGCTGCATGATAGGGATTTAAGATATCTTCGATCTTGGGGTGGCACTGGCCATATACCACGATTATTCCCTCGTATCCCTTTTTTTGACAGTTCTCCAGCTCGCCCGCCAATGCCTCTCTTATATCATCAAAGTCCACGTGCAGACCTGAAGCAAGGTAATGCGCCTCAAAAGGAAACCCCAGCTCAGCTCGCAGTTCTTCGATCTCCCTATGAAAGACGCCGCATGCAATGATAGCGTACATGTCTTCTCAATACACTGTGACTCTTCTGACGCCCTCTATCTCCATGAGCTGGCGCACTAGGTCCCCTGGAATCTTACCCTCGGCAATAATAGTAAGCTTTGGGCTCTCCACAAAATAGGGATCATCTGAAACCGCCTGGCGGATGGAGAGGCCTTTCTTGGCAACTGCGCTGGCCACATCGCCCAGTATTCCCGTCTTGGCCGCATTTGTCGGAGTTATCTCAATTACTCCCAGGCCCAAAATAGGCGCAACATCGCCCAGAAATATCATGGAGCGAACATTCTTGAACACTTTCCAGAGCGTCTCGTCCTCGCGAATGGCCTGAGCTGTTGTGTCCACTACTCTGCGATCCACGTTCAGCTCCTTGGCAATCTGCGCATGAGGTATCTCTATCTCGCCCGAGACGACGCGACCCCTGTCGTTTACCTGAAAGCCCCTTTGCAGAATGAGGCGGATTACCTTCTCCTGGGCCGGATACCTCTTGAACTTGTTCAAAATCTCCTGCCACATGGTGCGTCCCGTCATCATTTTACTTGAAAGTACAAAAGGCCTTCCTCAGGAGAACATCTCCTTTGGAGGCTGTCTGTACTCCTTTCTGGCCAGGTGGATGGCCTCCTCCAGATGCTTTTGAGTAATATCCCCCTCTTCCATTATGGCGTGATGCAGCGATGCTTTCAGGACCTTCTCCACCAGGTCTCTTCCTGAGAAGCCTTCAGTCATCCTGGCAATTTCTTGCAGATTTACGTTCTCAAGCTTAAGAGGCAACGTTGCTGCATTCTTCTCCAACAGCTGCAACCTCTCATCCATGTTAGGCAGCTTGAACTCGATCTCCTCCTCAAACCTGGAGCGCACTGAAGCGTCGAGAACCTCAATCTGGTTGGTGGCAGCGATTGTGCAGACACCAATCCGGCGCGAGATACCGTCCATCTCAGTGAGCAGCGAGTTCACGATCTCTGATACATCGCCTCTTAGGTCCTGATACCTCCTGTCCAGGGCAATGGCGTCAAGCTCATCGATGAACACTATGCATGGAGCCATCTCTTCTGCCTTCTCGTATAGGTTGTGGATCTGCCGGGCGCCCTCGCCCACAAATTCGCCTATCAAACTGGTGGCCTTCACAGGTAGCATGGGCACCTTGGTCTCAGTGCTGAGAGCTTTGGCGATCATGGTCTTTCCCGTGCCCGAGACGCCAAAAAATAGGATATTGCGCGGAGCCCAGCGGCCGAACCTCTCCGGATCCTGCAGGAATTTCTCCACGATCCTCACCTTTCGCTTGGCGGTCTCCTGGCCTATGACGTCTTCGAAGTGCACGTCAAAATCCACAGTACTCTTGGGCTCTGCCTCTTGCTCAACCTTGATGGTGGTCCCGGAGCCTACGACTGAGACTTTAGGATATACCTTCACCACCTGGAATGCAAAGTCTGGGTATAGTCTTCGGTCAAACAAATAGCATCCAGGCCTCACAGCCTCTCCATACCACTGCTCCCGGGCATACAGCTCGAAGAGCTTGGCGTTGGATACAACAGGATGTTCCTGAAAAAGGCTCTTCAGGGGATAGCCGGCCGGTCGAAGGAGCAAGAATCTAGCACCTGCTGCCCGTTTGTCTTCCAGCTTTCCACCTTGTGCCTTTATTCCGCTCTTCTGGATCGATCGCACAATCCAAGATCTTGCTGACGAAGATAGTTAAACTTGCTGGCCAAGGGATGCTTGGTCTTTTGGGCCAAGTTGCGCGAAGCGTTCGATGATTCTCCGATAGTAATTAATATTACCTCCTCCAAGCAGTAACTAAATACATGCAGTAGGAGGTTATTATTCATGGCAGGTGGAAATGGGCTGGCTATTGGTATGATGGTAATCGGTTTTATAATCTTGTTCTTGGTGCCGCTGGCTTTCTTGACAAGCCTGTTCTGAAGGCTTAATAAGCCGAGAAGATCTCATCTTTTATTATTTTAATACCCTTAAAATTCACCGATCACCGTCTACACATAATCAATAAATCTTTATAGACGTGCTCCAAACATAATCAAAGAAAATGCGAAGTTGTAGCTCAGGGTGTAAGCCGACAACGGTGAAGCAGGTTGAGACGAATCGTGACTATCGTGTTGTTGTCCCTGGTTTTATATCCTTCAGCTTGCCAGGCCAGCGAAGAGAACGATCTATGGTTGCTTTTATCAAGTTACGAGGATATTGGCATTACAGTGAATGATCTGGCGTTTTTTCTTGCGACGCATGGATACAATGCCAAGCCCGAAGGATCCTATGTAGTAGTAACTTTGAACGATAGCAAAGCTGTATATCTCACGCCCAATGGAGCTTCTACAAGGCTTGCAGACCTGTGGATGACCCCTCCCTCCAGCCAGACTGGACCCGTCCAGGTAATACCCAGCGATGCCATAAAGATCAATGCTACGTATAAAAAGACTGATGACTCCGACTTCATAAAGACCATCAGCAGGTATGTTATCTTCCCCGTGGCCCCTCTGGGGATGTGTTATGACGGTTCACAAAAACTGCAGATGACTTACAAAAATTTCGGTTACAGCGTTATGTATCTGTACGATCCCAGTGGATTTGACTCCCAGGGGCATATCTGGATTGTGGTGGAGGACAAGGATAATCCAGGCACCTGGCAGGCTGTTGATAGCTACTACGGGATTGTGAATGGCCCTGAGTACTATACTGCGCCCTACAGCTTCGCGGATTTCAAGTATCTGGATTCGATCAATCCCAAATGGAGGATGGCATAATGAGACCTGAATCGTTGATGCAGCTTGTGCTGTGCCTATCGATTGCAGCTAGCTGCATTGCCACTGCTGAGCTGTCGGATCTTGGCAGCAAGTTAGCTGATCGGGCCGATCTTGGCAGCATGAACATCTCGCACATGAATCTTTATGGCCTACATTTGAACCAATCAAATTTGACGGATGCCGACCTGAGCGGATCCAATTTGAGCTGTGCTTTCCTGCAGTCGGCATGGCTGATAAATTCTCGTCTGATAGGCACGGTGATGGTCAAGGCCGATCTGACAGGGGCTGTTCTCAAAGGAGCCGATCTCAGCATGGCCGATCTCACAGAATCCGCTCTTGTAAGGTCTCAGATGTCAAATATAAAGATGAAAGGTGCAACTCTGAGGAAGGCAGATCTTACAGAAGCAGATCTCTCTAATTCAGATCTTTCCGATGCGGACCTTTCTGATGCCAGGCTTTTCAGAACGGATTTGAGCGGTGCCAAACTAAAGGGCATATATCTAGTCAGCGCAAACCTAATTGGGGCCCATTTGAGCTGGACGGATATGAGCATGGGCTATCTATCAAGAGGACAGTTCTCCAGGGCTGAACTTTACAATGCCAACCTAAGTGGTTCTGATCTAAGGGATGCCGATTTTACAAGAGCATATCTCATGGGCGCAGATCTAACTGGTGCTAACCTGAATTCGGCCAGCCTTGCTTATGCAGATTTGACTGGAGCAAAGCTAATGGGTGCTAGCCTAAATTCGGCAAAGCTGCCTTACGCCGATTTGACCCGTGCCAACCTCACTGGAGCTGATTTAACAGATGCTGATTTGAGCTACATCAGGCTTCAAGGAGCTGTCCTGAGCAAGGTCCGGCTTGGCCATGTCGATTTGCGTGATATTGATCTGAGGGGCGTTGATTTGAGCGGTGCCTCTCTTAAAAACGCCAATTTGGCTCTGGTCTTCTTGACCAACGCCAACATGAGGGGAGTTGACCTGCGAGATGCCACTTTCGATCGCGTGGAGATGACGGGGGTCGATCTGTCTGGTGCGAACCTGGTAGGCATCGAATACGACCAGTTTACGCTCTATTCACTATCTAACGCAAAGATGGATGGTGCCAGTATGTCCGAGAACCTCAAAGCTGACTTGAATGCACTGTCGGGGAGATTGAAATGAATTCTTGTCCACACTCTCGGACATGGGCATGCCTGGTGCTCGCCGTCCTTCTTCTGTCGGCTGCTCATGCCATGACCATTACAGTCAAGCCAGGTGAGAGCATTCAAAAAGCCATTGATGGAGCCTCACAGGGTGATATCATCGAGATTTGGGCTGGCACCTACAACGAAAGCATCAATGTCACCAAGAGCTTGGTCTTGCGAGCTGTACCAGGAGCCGAAAAGCCCCTCCTGAACTCCGGCGGTCACCGGGATGTTGTCAGTCTCCTGGCAAATGAAACGAGGCTGGAGGGCTTGAGCCTCGCCGGTGCCGACGACATTCCATTGTCAGGAATTAGAGTATTGTCCAACGATAATGTGATTGTGAACAATAGCATTCGTGGCAATTGTATTGGGATTTATGTGGCGTCATCGGATAACATGATCGCTTTTAATGAGATAGAAGATAATTATCTGGGTGGCATGATCCTCTTCTTGGCACGGAGAAATATGGTCTCGAACAACTGCTTCTTCGAAAATAATCAGAACGGCGTCATGCTCATCCAGTCCGACAATAACTCCTTGGTGGGAAACAATGCCAGCGAAAATCTGGGCGCAGGAATCAAGCTATTCAGATGCAGAGCGAACTTGGTTGAGCGAAACGTCCTGCTCACCAATGATTATGGAATTGTCTTATCTCAAGCAGAATGCAACCGCGTAGAGAACAACACAGCGATAAATAATGATTATGGAATCTACCCTTACCTGTCCAGTGGGAACGAGATCTTCAATAACACGGCATTTAAAAACGACTATGCCATCTATCTTTGGGACTCGTCCGGCAACTATGTCACAGGAAACGATCTGCAAAGAAATGATGGCAGCGGAATCGTCTCCTTCTACTCCCAAAATAATGTCTTCGCAGAGAACGACGCTGATTTAAACAACGAGTATGGGATTCGCCTTATCTCTTCGGGATATAACCTTGTACTGAGAAATCACTTCTGCAATATGCCAAGTGGCAGTGGTATCTCTGTTGAGAATTCCTATGGCAATAATTTTACAGGAAATGAGGTAGATGCCAATTTTGATCAAGGCATAAGGCTCCAAAATTCAAGCCGCAATATTTTTATAAATAACACAATTCGCGAAAACCCCACGGCAGTTGTCATCTCGAGATCAAGCGACGGAAATTCGCTTATCGGGAACCTGGTGAGCACGAGCATTGAAGGGATCCTCCTGCGGGGCGTGCGTGACAATATCCTGCGAGAGAACGCTATCCTCAAAATTGCGGCTCATGGAGTATACCTCAACTCGTCCGACAATAATAGCCTTATCGGGAATGATATAAGCGATTGCCTGGAAGGCATACTATTGGAGCACTCTGTTGCCAACACGATCTTTGCAAATCAGGTGCGTTATGGGAAAGATGGCATTCGTGTTCATACATCGAGCAGCAACGATCTGGAAGAAAACCTGCTCCAATACAACAAAGAGGGAATACGTCTGGATCGGGCTTCTCAGATCTGCCTCAAATCCAACATTTTTTCGGATAATGAGAATGGGATTGTCATCCTGGATTCTGCCGGTTGCGACCTTCTTTGGAACATCCTTCACTGCAGAGATGCAGGAATCAGCCTATCCAGTTCGACCGCATGTAATATTACTGGCAACACAGCCAGCAATTGCCGTCAGGGCATAAAGATGGTTAACTGCAGCAGCAACACCCTCTGTCTTAACAACCTGAGCGGCAACCATGAGGGCCTCTATCTCGACGAAGGGGTGTATCCGGAAATGTCCAGCAATAACCGGATCTATCTAAACAGTTTCCAGAACAATGTCTATGATGTCTATTCATTCATATCTTCCAACCAATGGAGTTCAATTGAGGCTTTGAACTATCAATATCGTGGAAAGGTCTTCAAAAAAATGCTTGGAAACTACTGGTCTGATGCTCAGCTAAGGGACGACGACGAGGACGGCATCAGCGATGAGCCTCACCGAATTGGTTCCGATGATGATGAACATCCGTTAATGGAGTCGCCTGATATGTACAGAATTCCTCTAGCCGCTCAAGGAACGTAGTAATTTTGATGTCGATGCTCTGGAATTTTTTCCCTTGCTCAAATACTCAATCGTATGCCAAATAGTTTCTCGAACCTATCGTACTTTGTCCTGGCCCTGTAGAGGTTCTGCCGCACAAAAGGCATGCCCTGCTCACAGGCCAGCATGTCCCTTATCTCTGCATTTGTGAAGACCGCCTCCAGCATCTCCCTGGAAAGTGTTGAGATGCCCTCCTTCTTTGCAGAGATCTGTAGCTCTTGATCGCCCTGCCAGTTCCATTCAAGATCATAGCACATCAAGATTAGATGATCTTTTTTGCAGCGCGCAGATACCATCCAGCCGGACTCTGTGCGAAAATACGCAAGGCTCTCCAAATCCGACTCGCACCTGTCGCAGAAACCAACAACGTTGCTCTCCAGGGAGACCGGCTCGAGCCTTCTTTTTCCCATGTAAAGAGCGTAGCTTCCATCCTCCAGGCTGTTCATCTTGATCCCAAGACATCTGCCATGCTGTAGATCCCGGGCTCTTTGTCGACCACCCATCGTGCAGCACGAACTGCGCCTGCGGCAAAGGCCGTTCGACTATGAGCCTGATGCTTAATCTCCAGCCGCTCGCCTGGCCCTGCGAAGAGCACAGTATGATCTCCGACGATGTCTCCTGCACGCACAGCATGCACTCCTATCTCATTGCCGCGTTGCTGAAAACCTTCTCTGCCGTGCACAACCTCTCTGTCGCCAAGGGCATTCTTTATAGCTTCGACCGTGGCCAGCGCCGTGCCGCTTGGAGCATCCCTCTTTTGATTGTGGTGAGCTTCGATGATCTCGATGTCGTAATCCCTCAAAGCAGTAGCAGCTTGGGCTACCAGCTTCCAGAACAGATTCACTCCAACGCTGAAGTTAGGGGTTATCACGGCTGAGACTCTGCCATCTATCGCGGCCTTCATTCTGGAGAGCTGATCAGGAGAAAAGCCCGTGGTTCCCACAACCAGGTCAATTCCCATGTCTGCTGCGCTGCATACTGTCTCAACAGCAGCCGAGGCTACGGTGAAATCGATAAGTACAACTGCTTTGGACGAAGCCAAAGTGCTCTTCAGTTGCGAGGCGTCCGATAAAATAACGCCTCCTGGAAGAATTTTTCCAGCTCCTGCGACGTCGAAGCCTGCCACGAGCTGCAGATCACCGACCTTGGCAGCCTCCTGAATGACGAGTGTGCCCATGCGCCCCAGAGCACCAGCAACAGCGAATTTGATCATGCCCTCTCGCCAAGCCTTCCCAAAATATCCTTCAAGACCGTCTCCTTCTCCGGTGCCATGGATGCCAGAGGCAGCCGCAAAGGCCCAGCCGCGAGTCCCATGAGTTTGTAGGCGGTCTTTACGGGTATGGGGTTAGTCTCCAGGAACATGGCCCTCACCAATGGCGAGAGCTCATAATGCAGCGCTCTTGCCCTCTCCAGGTCACCGTTTGAGACAGCATCAACCATGGCCACAGTCTTTCTAGGAGCGACGTTGGCTACCACAGAGACCACGCCAGATGCGCCCAGAGACATGATGGGCAGCGTCAGGTCATCGTCTCCAGATAGGACTGTAAAATCGCATCCCCTCGTCTGCTCAATGATTTGAGAGACCTGAGTGAGGCTTCCGCTGGCCTCTTTTATGGCCACTATATTCGGTATCCTTGACAGCTTCGCGACGAGTTCCGGCTTGAGGTCAATTCCCGTTCTCTTGGGGACGTTATACAGTATTATGGGTATGTTGCACTTCTCAGCTATGGTCTTGAAGTGCTCGAACATACCGCGATCATTGGGTTTATTATAATATGGTGTGATCAGAAGGGCGGCGTGTGCGCCTGCGTCTGCCGCGTGACGGGTCAGCTCCAATGCCTCACGGGTATTATTCGAGCCTGTACCTGCAATTACCGGCACCTTGGAGCAATCCACTGCGATCTCAACTACCTTTTTATGCTCCTCAAACGTAAGGGTTGCGGACTCTCCAGTAGTGCCGCAGGGAACTATGCCTGCAATGCCCGATCTCTGTAGGTGTTCGATATTACTCCTCAAACCCTCCTCGTCAAGGCTGTAGTCTTCTTTAAATGGCGTGATTATGGCAGGGAACACGCCTTTAAACATCAGTCTCGACCTCTCCTCTTCGGGTACTTCTTTGTCTCAACACGCGAGTTATGTAGCCAGCTACGCGGTTGCGAATGGTTTTGTTCTTGATGTCCGTGTACTCTGATACCATTAGCTTGTTCTGCTCAAAGTCAGGGCTAAAGGAGCTTTCATAGTTCTTCAACAGGTCCATGGCAAAATTTTTGATGTAACTGGGTTTTACGCTTCCCATTAAATCAACACTCCAGCTAGAGCTATACTTCGTGCATCCTTCTTGCAACCAATTTATATCTTCCCGTCCCCAGGGCACTGGACGACTTTGTGCGAGCAAGGCCCCAGCCTCAAAGATCGCTTTGTGTCCTCTATCAGAAACGCGGCCTGGTTCACAGGTCCCACACCTCTTCCCACCTTCATGCTGTGTGAAATAGCCACTGCAGCAGCCTTCTTGGCTTTTATGGCGGCCTCTGGCAACGAACAGCCTTTTGCGAGAAAAGATGTCAGGGCAGCGGAATAGGTGCATCCGACGCCGTGATTGCCGCCTGCCATCCTTTTTCCAGGAAGGCGTAACATCTCCTTGGCCATGCGCAGCAGATCGGTGCAGTCCATGTGTCCGCCCTTGACGATCACAGCCTCTGCCCCCATCTCCAGGATCTTACTTGCAGCCGCATCTGCGCTATCAATATCGCTCACATGGATGCCCGTCAATGCCTCAGCCTCGAATATATTCGGAGTCACCACTCTCGCCAGGGGAATGAGATGTTTTTTGAGAGCCAAGACAGCCTCAGGCCGAAGAAGCTTGCCGCCTGCTTCCGCCTCGATCACAGGGTCCAGGACGAAGGGTATATTATTTTCATGGAGATGCTTTGCAACTACCATTACAGTCTTTGCAGAATACAGCATCCCCGTCTTGGCAAATGCGACGCGAAAATCATCGGTGATCGACTTGAGTTGCGCTTCGACGACTTCTGGGCCAAGGCCGAAGACATTTTGCACTCCCAGGGTATTTTGCGCAGTTATGGCAGTAATGGCCGAGGTTCCATGCAATCCCAGGGCAGAAAAGGTCTTGATGTCCGCCTGTATCCCTGCTCCTCCTCCAGAGTCTGAACCTCCGATGGTAAGCACCACTTCAGGCATGATCTCCGTTCAAGTTATTTTGCTCTCAGCTGCCTGGACCATCTCATCCGGAAGCTTGTATTTCTGGGCGATCTTCAAGGCCTTCCTGTAGAGTCCTGCATCCATATGCTGCTCAAATGACTTGATTGCTGCGTCCCGCTTCATCTCTTCTGGCAGTTCGAAATCGTCTGCTATCTCAGCAGCGTTTTTAACCAGGCCAAAGCTCATGCTTTTGTTGAAAGCCTGGATGGCTGCATCTCTTACCATGTCCTCGGGCAGACCAAATTCCTTGGCATAGTCGGCAGCCGCCCGGAAGAATTCGCTATCGATTTTTCTGTGGAAGGATCTCAAGGCGGCCTCGATCCTGAGATCATCGGGAAGGTCATACTGCTTGGCCAGATCCGCTGCAAGGGAGTAGTCACCTTTCTTCATGACAGCCGCGTAAGCTTGCATGACAGCGTTCCTGACCATATCATTGGGAAGGCCGTATTCTGATTTGATCTTTGCAGCTTCTTTATAAGACCCCAGGTTTATCTTTATGGCGAACAGGCGCGCGCCTTCGTCCAGTCTGTCTTCAGGCATTATCTCCTCCAATATTTCTATTAGCGCCTCAAGGAATTTAAAAGATATCAGTCTTCGAGATCGTTCCTGAGGTTAGCTACGAAGGCGTACTGCGTAGTGGTAGGAAGCTTCCGACGCAGCTCTCTGACCTCTGGCAGGTAGATGATTATCTGCTTTCCTGCAGGCCGCTCCTTGCCCAGGATCTTGCATACCACCTCACCTTCCACCTCGCCTTGCACCCGGGCAGCACCACTGCCTAGGTCCGGCGACATCTCTATGAGCATGGGCAATCTCAGTCGGTTCCACATGAACCTGGGAGCAGACTGGGAGATAAGCTCAAGCTCGGCTCTGTCCATTACGAAAAAGGTGTTGTCCTTGCCTCTGATGCCGGGCTTATCCATCTCCAAAAGGTCGGTCAGCCTCAGGCGCTTGCTAGGCAGGTGCTGATTCATCGTCTGGATGGTCTTGACCAGCAGGTTCTTGTCCATCGCCTTTCTGTCTCTGGGAAATGCCATTGTGGCTCTCTTGCGCTCTTTTGCATCTTAAAGGTAACTGTTATCGATATCGGAAAATGTGTGCTGCACTGTGTTCTTCTTGAGGTTCAGACATCGTTTTGCAGCTTGCGCAACTCTTTCTCTCAACTCTGCCGGGGCATAGATCCCGAAGCGCCAGGTAGCCCTGTGCGCTCTTTCCAGAATGCTTACTAGGGGCGAGACCTCCCGCAGATGCTGCACTTGCGTCCCTACCAGCACAGGAAAGCTGCCCATTGCGTTATCCGGAAGGGGCGGATTGTCTACCAAAATAAAGCTCGCTTCGACTCCTGCATCTGTGGCCAACTCCTGAGCCAGTATCCGATCGCTTATCCTGATGAGCGACGGGTCCAGGCACTCCAGGCCTACGTAAATTGCCCGCTTAAAAAGCCTCCTCTTTCTGATGCGATCTGCCATCTCAGCTGCATAGCCGCCTGCATGATTCATGGCAGTGAAGAGCTCAATGTCGTCCATGCTCTTGATTGCGGCAGCGCTCGCCCCGTCTTCGATCATGCGGTGAATGCCTGCTGAGATCATGCACTCAGAGATGCGGCAGACATGGTGATAATAAACCGATGGATGCATTAGCAGCCTTGAGATGAGTAGTGAGGTTGCAGCCTGAACGCCGCCCATCTCCACCACTAGCTGGCCCTGGTAAAGCTTCATCTTCTGCAAGAGTCGCAAACGATCGATCACACCGTAGGCCACGCCCGTGTAATGCGCATCTCGAATGAGGTAATCCATCCGATCCACATCGATTTCGCCGCTCACAATCTGCCCCAGGTCAGATCCGCGGATGTAAGACTGAATCTCAGAAGGGCGAAGGCCGTGGCTCTCCAGAACATCTCTAAGATCTCCGCTCTTCAGGAGATCTATTACGCTCTCGTGCTCCTTTCTCAGGTAAGGCGCAAGTGCAGATTCTGTGGCGTGAGAGAGCGGCCCGTGGCCTACATCATGCAGAAGGGCCGCAGCGCAAACCTTTAGCTTTTCTTCTTCATCCAGGCCTAGATGCTCGGCAAGTAGCATGGCCAGGTGGTACGCACCGAGGCTGTGTTCAAACCTGGTGTGATTGGCACCTGGATAGACAAGGCAGGCGAGGCCCAGCTGCTTGATCCAGCGCAATCGCTGCATCTGTGGCGTGTTTGCCAGATCTTGCATCAAACCTTCCAGCTTCACATAACCGTGTACTGGGTCCCGGATCTCAGTCATTTTGGCTCAATAGCTCTTCTGCGTATGAGTCATGTTGTTGTGGAACTTGAATGTGTCCCTGTCCTTGTCCTGCAGATAGACATATCCGACCCTGCGGTCGTCGATGTGCTCCTCGTACTCCTCCTTGGCATCCTCACGGCACGAGGAGCAGGCTTTGCGGGGAATGGAGACACAAAACGCGCTGTTCAGGATCCCGTAGCCTCGCTGCGCCTGAGAGGAGATGGTCATGTAGCCAGAGCAGTTGGGGCAGAGGCGAACTGTCTCCTCCTGGCTCTCGTTGATCATGTCGGTGTCATAGAAGATGCGTTTCTTCCTGCGGTAAAAGTCGCCAAGGCCATGCAAGGCATCCTTGACAAGTTCATCCCTATCATCCCAGAGCTTTTGAACCTGGGCCACAGTGGCCTCGATCTCTCTTCTCATCTGCTCAGACTGGACGAATCTGCCAGGCACAAAGTCAGGCTCCTTGAGGTGGGAGTAGTCAAGTCCCGCCATGGCCTGGATTATGCCTGTGTTCACATAGGGCAGGGCAGTCTCGACTGCATAGCCCCCCTCCAGGACGCAGATATCAGGTGCGAGCTTCTCATTCAGCCTGGCGTAGCCGTTCGCAGAGAAACGCATATTGGCAAGTGGGTCTGTGTAGTGATTGTCCTGACCCGCGGAGTTCAAGATCAGATCTGGCTTGAACTCATCAAGAACCGGCAAGATGAGCCTGTCCAGGACGTAATGGATGCCTTCGTCAGTGGTTCCCGGGGGCAGGGGGATGTTCAACGTTCTGGCCAATGCCTGCGGCCCGCCCATCTCGTTGACAAAGCCGGTTCCGGGGTACAGGGTGTGTCCGTCCTGGTGGAAAGATATGCAGAGCACATCCGGGTCGTGCCAGAAGATCTCCTGGGTTCCGTCGCCGTGGTGGACATCTGTATCGATGACGGCTATCCTCTTGTGCCCGTATTTCGATCTCATGTACTCTACCAGTATGGCCATGTTGTTGATGTTGCAAAAGCCACGATTTCCGTGCACCACCCGCATGCTGTGGTGGCCGGGCGGCCGTACCAGCGCAAAACCATTTCTGATCTCTCCACTCTCCAGGGCATCCGCCAGCGTAAGAGTGCTGCCAGCTGCAATCAGGTGCGCTTCTGTGATCTGCGACTCGACATCCGGAACGCAGAAGTGAACGCGGGCAATGTCCAACATCTCTGCCAGACGGGGTTTGTATTCATCTATCTGGGGAAGGTCCATCAGGCCCTCCTCGAATATCTGGTCCCTGGTGTAGAGCAGCCGCTCCTCTCGTTCAGGGTGTGTGGGTGAGATGGCCCAGTCGAATGCCGGGAAGAATATCAGCCCAGTCTTTCCGCTCTTGCCTTTGGATGACATTCTTCTTAGCACCCCCTCCAAGATGCGAGCAAGCCAGCTGGAATTTCCATTCTTATGTCAAGAAGCCTTCCCACAGTTGACCAGCCGCGGATCATGTTGAACACCTCGCTGTAAGTCACCTCAGCCTCTCCTGAATACTCGCCTATCCCAAGACGCGCGGCCCGCTCATCCAGAAGCTTCCTTGCAAGCTTCTCTGCCTGCTCCGGCGTCATCTTTCTGTCCCCGACTTTGCCAGTGAGCCCGTCCTCTGCCACAATATACTCACCCCTCTCGGTGTCGATGTGAAGGTTCAGAGTAATTGTAGGCCGGGCAACTGCAGCTCCGATGGCATTGGCCACGCGTGCAAAATCAGGCACGATCGCGCTAGCGCCCAGGCGCGAAGCCACAAGCGGTACCAGCGGAGGGGCCCCTCCGCCAACGCCCACAACGTTCTGGGCTTCAAGCTTCTCCTTCTTCATGATCTCCCAAATGCGATAAGCAGGCTCCTGCTCCCATGCTTGGAACATCTCGCCCACCTCTGAAACGATCTTGTCCACTACAGCATCGACGATTTTTTGGGCTGCTTCTTTGGGCGAGCAGTTGAGTTTATTTGCAACCTCTTGCACGGCTTTCTCGGCCCTGGCAGCATCGCCGACGCCTGTCAATCCCAAAACGCGCATCGCATCCGTGGGCGTGGCACAGGGACCGCCCATGCAAAATGCAGGCCCTTTTCTCTGGGGCCCGACGGTCATGCGCTCATCTGAAACATTCACTGCGCTATCGCCGCCGATGGCCACTGACTTGACGGCGAAGGCTCTCACATGTGTCAGAAGTGATTCCACCTTTGCCCCTTTTGAAGAGAGCAGAGGCTTGCCTGAAAGTATCAATGCCAGGTCTGTGGTTGTGCCACCTATGTCCACTATCACCGAGGTCTGGCCAGCAGGAGTCAGCGCCAAGACGCCCATGATGCTGGCGGCAGGTCCTGAGAAGATCGTCTCCACAGGCATTTGCACTGAAGAGTCCAGGGGAAGCGTTCCGCCGTCCGCCTTGAGGATGTAAACGGGAGCTGAAATCTTGCGCTGCCGCAGCGCGTCAGCCATCGCCTGAGCAAACTCCCTGTACTTGTCCTTGGTGGCCACGGTGAGGAGGGTTGTCGCAGCACGCCTTGGGAAATTAAGATGCCCTGAGACCCTGTGTCCCAGCTCTATCTTTGCTCCAGGCAGGGCCGCTCTCATGATCTCTTCGACCTTCTGTTCGTGGGCATGGTTACGCTGACAGAATTTGCCAACTACTGCCACACGGGTCAGCCCCTGGGCTGCGATCTTGGAGGCAGCCTCTTTGATCTGTGATTCCTTGAGTCGGTCGATCTCACGGCCACGGTAGTCGATGGCGCCATCCAGGATCCAGGCTTCGCCCAGGTTATAATCCCTGGGGTTCGTTCCAGGACCCGGGATGAGCACCAGGGCCACGGGATCTGTCTTGCCTTCTGCAATCATGTTAGTAATCAGAGTCGTGCTCAAGACCACCCGCTCGATCTTTCGGGTATCTACGCCCTTGACCAGCTCGTCCAGAGCCCCCAGCAGACACTTCAACAGATTATCGTGATCTGTTGGCACGTAAGCGGTCTTGACCACGCTCTTGCCTTCAACTAAGACTGCATCCGTGGTGGTTCCGCCAACATCAATTCCTACAAGCATTTCCATTCGCCTTTCGATATGCGCAAACGACCAGGATGTATTTTGGCTTTGTGGTCTACTCCGCCTTCAATACGATCATGGTGATGTCATCCGATTGATCCTGGCCGCTGCTGAAGTCGAAGATATCGTCAAGGATTGCGGACATGATATTCTGAGCGGATAGCCGGCTGGATTTTGTGATGACCCGGCTCAGCCTCTCCAGGCCATACATCTCGCCCTTGGCATTGATCGCCTCAGTCACGCCGTCAGTGTAAAGAAGCGCAACGTCTCCACGGCAGAACTGCACGCTGCGCTCTTCATACTCTGCTTCTTCCCAGGCGCCAAGGGCAATTCCAGTGATCTCCTGTTCGATGCATTTGCAGCCTGCAGTTCGAAAGATCAGAGGTGGAGGATGCCCGGCATTGGCATATGTCATGGAATGGGCTTTGCCATCAAGAATGCCATAAAAGAGGGTCACAAACATTCCTTCGCTGGCATCCTGAGCTATCATGAAATTGGCTTCTTTGAGGACATCTGAAGCAGAGACTCGATGGGCGGCATTGGCCCGCACTATTGTTCTGGATAGCGCCATGAAAAGAGCGGCAGGAATGCTCTTTCCGGCAACATCGGCGATCACAAGGCCCTGCCTGCCGTCTGCAAGGGATATGAAATCGTAAAAGTCGCCGCCAACCTCCATGGCTGGAATTGTAACCGCAGCCAGCTTGAACTCGGAGACTTCGGGGGTGTGATCTGGCATGAACCTCTTTTGGATCTGCGCTGCGATGTGAATCTCGGCCTTGGCCCTCTCAAGCTTTTGCTCTATCGTCTTTCGATCAGTTATATCTCGCAGGGATTCAATTGCACCTGTTATGTTGCCTTCAGAGTCGTGCAGTGCTGCAGCTGTCATGAAGAGGTAGATGCCCTTTCCGAAGTTCGGAAGATAGCTTTCGGCCACTATCGTTCCATCGTGCCTCTCCAAATGAGTGTAGGTCTTCTCCAGCTCTAAGTCCGGCTTTAAGACGAGGTCTACCAGCATGGGTCGTCTCTTTCCGTAGATTGGAAGGGCATACTCAAAATCGCCCTTGCCAAGGATCTCCTGTGCCATCACTCGGGTCAGGCTCTCCATGGCTTTATTCCAGGAGATGACATTGCCTTTGAGGTCCACCACGAAGGTTGCGTCAGGCAGAAAGTCAATGATATTTGCAAGGCGCTTCTCCGATTTCTGGAGGGATGCCGCTGCGACCTTCAGTTCTTCGTTTTTTTGGGCAGTCTCCTCGTAATAGCGATCTCTTTCGGCCTTCGTCTGGCGCTCACGTATCAGGTTGGTAGCTATAAGCGTGAAGATCAAGATGCCAGTGGCATTGGCGATGGCAAGCGATGGCAGAGCAATTTTTGAGACCTCCAAAGCCATCGAAAAAGGCCTTGCAATCAACAGCACGAGAGCTATATGAAATAGCTCGAATAGGGTCGCTAAAGATGCGCTCAGGAGCAGCCCAGGAAGCTTGGCCTTCAGCCTCATGTGCAGAACTCCGGCGAAGAGGCCAGCCAGCAGCGTGGCCAGGCTGCAGGGCACAAGAGTAAAGCCACCCTGGCTGGTGCGGAAGGCAGCTCCTATCAGGCCTGCACCGATGCCCACAACAGGCCCGCAGAAGATGCCACCCACAAGAGGGCCGAGGTCGCGAACGTTCATGACAGCGCCCATAACATTGATGCCAATCAAAGATCCGTAAATTGAAAAGGCGCCGAATGCTACGATGAGGACCGCCTGATTTTTCAAAGTTCGATGACCTTCGACGACTTCCGAGAAATATCTCGATCTTGTGATCAGATAGGCAGCAAGGACGATCACGCACATTGCTTGCATCAGAGCAAAAGATATGTCAAAGATCGATGAGCCCATCGTGTACCATGAATATTATGAGAGATTTAAAAAGTTGCCGTCGAGGATGACAGGGTTGGGTTTAAGTACCTGCAAATGGTCTCCTCTCTTGATTTGACTAATAAAATTTAAGGTGATAGGTTTTGCAGCCAAGCGTGGTCAAGGATATGTCTCTTGCCAAAGATGGCGAGAAGCGCATCGAATGGGCGCGGAGGCACATGCCCGTCCTGGAGAGCATCAAGCAGGAGTTTGAGATGGCCCAGCCTCTCAAGGGCGCGAGGATCGTGGCCTGCCTGCACGTAACAGTGGAGACGGCCAACCTGATCACCACCCTTGTCGCGGGCGGGGCGAAGGTAGCAGTCACGGGCTCCAATCCACTATCCACACAGGATGAAGTAGCTGCTGCCCTGGCCGCGCGCGGCCTGCACGTCTACGCATTCAGGGGCGAGAACGAGCAGGAGTACTACGATTGCATCAAGAAGGCGCTGGAGCTGAAGCCCAATGTTAGTTTGGACGACGGAGCCGACACCATTGCCATAATTCACAAGGAGTACCCAGAGCTTGCCAGTCAGATGTTCGGCGGCTGTGAGGAGACCACCACAGGGGTCGTGCGGCTGCGGGCAATGGCAGCGGATGGCGCTCTGCGCTACCCCGTCATAGCCGTGAACGATGCAGAGACCAAGATGATGTTCGACAATCGCTACGGCACAGGCCAGTCCACTTTGCATGGAATCATGCAGGCCACCAACTTCCTCTTCGCCGGCAAGACAGTTGTCGTGGGAGGCTATGGCTGGTGTGGCCGTGGCTTTGCCATGCGCGCAAAAGGGCTGGGCGCAAATGTGATTGTGGTTGAGATTGAGCCTCGCAAGGCCCTGGAAGCTGCCATGGATGGCTACAGAGTCATGCCCATGCTGGAGGCAGCACCCCTTGGAGATCTATTTGTGACCCTCACTGGCGACATAAATGTTATTCGGGGTGAGCACTTCGAGCTGATGAAAGACCAGGCCATCCTCGCCAACAGCGGCCACTTCAACGTGGAGATCGACATTCCCGCGCTTGAGAGCATGGCCGCATTGAAGACTGAAGTGCAAGACAACGTCACAGAGTACAAACTCAAAGACGGCCGCAGGATCTATCTGCTGGCCGAGGGCCGGCTGATCAATCTGGCCGCAGCATACGGCCATCCTCCGGAGGTCATGGATATGTCATTTGCCAATCAGGCTCTGGCGGTGCGCTACATCGTGGAGCACGGGCGGAGCCTGGATAAGGCAGTCTATTCAGTGCCAGTGGAGATCGACCGCCGCGTAGCTGAGCTGAAGCTGGCTGCAATGGGGTTGCGAATTGAGAAGCTCACAGCGGAGCAGGATAAGTACCTGCATAGCTGGCAGATGGGAACCTGAGGGGTGTATGGCCTTGGATCTGAAGAGGGAGAATCTGGAGGCATACCTGAGGAGCCTCTACGGTGAAGAGCTAAAGTTGCTGAGCACACGCAAGATGGGCGAGACCATCCCGACGACTGAGGACGTCAAAGGATTCGGGTATGGATCGCCTTTGCTGGTTGAGTACAAAATCCGTGAGGCCCCAGGCTCGGCAGTCATCTCCACCATGCGGGCGCAGCACGGCTTCGGCCATGACCACTTCTCAGACAGGGCGAGGATTTTAATCTGGCAGAATTCCACATTCTCCAAGCTCCCAAAACACGTTCCATCCCTTGATGTGGGCTACTTTGCCAAAGATGGAAGGCTGGTCTCAGCCGGAGACGCCTGCGAATACTTCCTGCTAATGCCGAAGATAGAGGGGCAGGAGTACTTCTTTGACCTGGAGAGGGTCAAGGAGAAGGGGGCCACGGACCTGGATTACGAAAGGGCTGTAGCTCTCTCCGACTACCTTGCACAGATCCATTCCAAGAAGATCGACCGCCCGCCCTTGTATCAGCGAAAGATCCGTGAGACTGTTGGCGATGGAGAGTGCATATTCGGCATCCTGGATGATTATCCTGATAGTCCCAGCTTCCTGGACCCTGACGAGCTATGCGAGATCGAAAAGATTTGCGTGGACTGGCGATGGCTGCTGAAGGGCAAGACTGACCGCCTTTGCCAGGTGCACGGCGACTTCCATCCATGGAATGTGATGTTCAGAGAGGGCACGGACTTCACAGTTCTCGACAGGAGCAGGGGCGAGTGGGGGGAGGCTGCAGACGACATAGCAGCGATGACGATGAACTACATCTTCTACTCCGTTCAAAAGAGCCTGCGCCTCACAGGAGACCTGAAGGACATCTTCGAGCTGTTCTTTGAGAACTACCTGGAAAAGAGTGGAGACGAAGAGCTGCTCGAGGTCATCGCGCCGTTCTTCGCATTCCGTGCTGTGGTGGTGGCCAGCCCAACCTGGTATCCGCTGCTCTCCGATGATGTGCGAAGGGCCCTCTTCAACTTCTTGGAGAACGTATTGGGGTCCAAGAAGTTCAATTACAGGGATGTGAACAGCTACCTGGCCTAGAAGATGAAGACCTACGCCTTTGAACTCTCAGGCGAGCACGAAACTCTGCCAAGGTGCGAGGCTCTGGCGCTGGCGGAGATCTTCTCCGTCGGCTTCCAGGAGATCTCATTCATGGACCAGTGTCTCATAATCAAGGCCCAGGATCTCGATGTTCAAACCCTTGGCTCGCGGCTGGCATTGACTCACAGGATCATGGAGGTCCTGGCAGTATGCGATGCATTGCCTGGTGCCCTATCGGGAGCTTTGAGACTTGTAGAACTTCCAAGGAAGAAGTACCTGATTCGCGCCAGGTGCATCAAGGGGGCCTCTCCAAGGGCGGACGAGGTAGAGCGCGAAGTTGGCAAAATACTCTTCAGCATGGGCTACAAAGCTGATCTCAAGAATCCAGAGATGGTGCTGAGAGCGATCATCACAGGTGGAAAGATCGTGATCGGGCTGGAGGTTGCCAAGACGGACCGCAGTTCCTTTGAGGCACGCAGGCCACACTTAAAGCCCTTTTTTCATCCGGGAGTGCTGATGCCTCGCATGGCCCGGGCTCTGATCAATCTCTCTCAGGCTCGAGCGGGCGAGAGGCTGCTCGATCCATTTGCAGGAACCTGTGGTATCCTGGTTGAGGCCTGCCTAATCGGCATCCAAGGCATAGGAGTTGAGGTGCAGATGAGGCTTGTGGAAGGTGCCATGTGCAATCTCTCAGGCTTGAATTGTAGCCTCATCCTTGGAGACGCAAAGCGCTTGCCGCTCAAGAACGCTACCATAGACGCAGCCGTTTTGGACACGCCTTATGGACGGTCTGCAAAGATCGAGGCCCGCTCAAAAGAGCATCTTTTGGAGGAGAGTTTAGCCGAGCTGCGCCGTGCTGTCAAGAGTGGCAGGCGCATGATCATCCTCGCGGACAGGCCCATTGATGGCCTCCTGATCGATGCAGGCTACGAGATAGTAGAAAGGCACACTGATCGAGTTCATAGGAGCCTGACAAGGCATATATTTGTCTGCCGAAATGGGGCCGAGATTCCTGGTTAGCTCATTTATGTGACTTTTGGGGTACATCGTTCAGGCAACCGACTTGTATTCCCGACCTTGCGAGTCTGAAGGCTAACGGTTGCACAGAGATTGCTGTCAATGAAGATTTAGTTGATCTGTGCTGTGCGAAAGTAATGAACGTGGTACGATTCATCTCACCCCCTGAAGAGGGTATGTCTTCTCTAATCCTTTACCCCAACTATATAAAAATCATCCTGATATGGATTTGCACTTCGAAGAGACATTACACTTAAATAGTAAATCTCCGCACAACGATTAAGTGACATAACTGAATATATCCTCATGGTGATTGAAATGCAGGTGAAATTAGCGGCAATTATCTCATGTCTTTTGATTCAAACATGTAATTTGGGTCTGGCGCAGGATGTAGACCTTACTGGAACTTGGGAGTCTAAATACCAATTTGGCCCAATAGAAGAGGTGATGACCGCTAAGATCCAGCAGGTCGGTGCTAATCTATTGGGATCCTTTTTGGTCAAGCCCAATACAGGAAGTGAATACTCGGGTATAATATTCGGAACCGTTGAAGGCGATAAGGTATCAGCAAATTATTTATCTGTGAGGAACATGGGCAATGCAGATCCACAGATAGTCATAACCTTCACTGATGGCCGCATTATAAATTCAGACACGCTGAAGGGCACATATTACGTACAGGATAGCGATATGAATGCTGTATCAGGACCGTATGAAGCTCACAGAAAGCATTAAGGGATTCGATCATGTCTGTTTGGAATTACTATGATCTGGCGGAGGACCGATTAAAGGCGTTCACGCGTTCTGCAGTGCGGACGAAAATAATGCTGTGCCTTAAGGACAGAAGCATGACTGCTGGGGAACTGGATAAAGAGATGAATATTCGAACATCCACCATCCTCCATTCGATGAAGGATCTGATCGATACAGGACTTGTAACCAAAAAAGATGCGCGCTATTCTTTGACGAACATTGGCAAAATTCAGACCATCTTGCTGGATGAACTGGTGGCTGCTATTGTGCTTTTGGACCAGCACGCAGACTACTGGCAAAGTCATGACTTGAGCGGAATTCCAGAACACCTTCTGGTCAAGATGGGGATGCTGGCCCGATCCCGGCGAATAACCTCAGATCCTGCGTCGCCCCTCAAAAGCCTGGACAACTTCATGCAAGAATTGTCAAGAGCAAAGAATATCCGCGGCGTTTCTTCTTTTATAGCTCCTGGTTTTCCAGAAATTATCAAAGGTTGCGTCGAGCGAGGAGCAAATGTCGAGCTGATATTGACGGATTCGATTCTAAATGTCGTCTCTAAAGAGTATTTTGATTTAATTAGCAGCCTTGAGGCGGCCAATAACTTCCGCCTATATCACCTAGATAAAAATATCAATATCGGCTTTACAGTAACTGAGAATTTATTGGCGTTGGGTCTGTGGAGATTGGACGGAACCATTGATCTGGCGGGGGGAGAACTGATATGTGTAGGCGAAGATGCCACATTATGGGGAGACGAGCTGTTCAATTATTATAAGGATATCTCCAAGTTGGTGTAAGAAAAAAAATTATTGTCGCCTATTCTGGTTGCTCAAATCATTTACAAAAGCACATGCCCTTTTGAATTCAATACTTATTTTAAGTACGTACTTAAAATTCGGAATCTTTAAATAAAAATAAGACAAACCGAATGATCAGTATGAATAATTAGGTTTTATAGGCCGTTGGGCCAAGAACCATCTAATTACCTTAACCATCCTTCTAATTAAAAATACCTTTAATAATTGTTACGAATATAATATATATTATGATAACTAACTTCATTGATATATCTGCATGGATATTTAAAAGGACTTTCCATGCCTATTGGTCCGAATTCGTGAACAACCTGGAAAAAGCACTTCTCTTCCTGTCTGTCAGTTCGCTTTCAGTAGGCATATCGGGATTTTTTGCCACATTCATAGCACATTTGCTTCTTGGAATTCCCGTACGAATTGACATCTGCATTGCGGTCTTTCTGATGGCGTTCAGCCTGTACAGCATCAATAAGATAACTGATATAAAAGAAGACGCTATAAATATCCCAGAGCGGCTCAGCTTCATAAAGGGGCGTGGAAACCTAATCCTCGCGTACTCCATTTCAGCATACATATTGTGTATATTATTGACATTCCTAGACAGTCCTTCATCTGCAATGCTATGTTTTATCCCCTTAATTGCAAATGTTCTCTATGGTTCAAGGCTTCTGCCTGGTTTGCCAAGGCTAAAGGATATCCCTGTTATGAAGAACGTTGTAGTTGCGGTATCCTGGGCCATGACTCTGACGCTGCTGCCAGCTGCGCATATAATGTATGAGAGGTCAACTATTGCTCTCGTCTTTTTGTTCATGTTGATAAAGGCATTTGTTAACACTGTTCTCTACGACTTAAGAGATGTAAAAGGAGACCGAGAGAATAAAATAAAGACATTGCCTGTAATATTGGGCACCGAAAAGACAGTTTTGGTGTTGCTGGCATTAAATAGCGCATTGCTCCCGCTGCTGATCATCTTCTCCAAAAGCGCATGGACTATAACTGCAATGCTCATCCTCAACGGCTTCGCTTGCATACTTTATTTTGGGAAAAATATGAATAAGTTGGCGATGGATGTGTTTGTAGACGGTGAGTGGACTTTGATAAGCATCATCTTCATTTTATTTTACGAAGCAGGGCAAATGGTTTGATTGCAGAGGGTTTAAGCCTCTGCAGCCTCGTAGTCAGTATCGATGGTATCCTGCAGTCCATCTTCAGTGTGTGCAGTCACCATCCGCTCTGAGACATCCTGGTCGGAGAGGATCTCAAGAAAGCGCTTTATGTAGCCGTCTCTCTCAGATGCCTTCTGGCTATCGAAGATATTCCTGTACTCAGAAATAGTAGATGGAGCTACACACAAGGCCTCTGCCATCTCTTTAACAGATTTTCCGGAATTTTTAAGTCGGACGAACTCATCCTTATCGAAGGGCGGCTTCAGATCCGACTCCCGGAATAAATGAAGCTTAATGCGTGCTCGACTGACGGTTTTATTAAGGGCCCTGTCACCCAACTGCTCTGCGATCTCAGTATCGCTTAAGCCTTTGTAAAAGAGCCGCACTACAGAAGAAAGCTGTTCTGGGAGGAGCTTTGTCTGAATGTTATATTGTTTTATCATCTCCTTGACTACACCCAACAGAGCGCGCTCAATCTCGCTACTCCCTCGGAGACTGCCATGACGAGTGGCTTGCTTTTCCACGACTTTGGTGCTGGCGCCAATCTTTAGAATGAGGTCTCGCAGCTGATCAGTCCTACCACTCAAATACTCACCCAGATGGAAACTCCCATGTTTATAGTATAAAGAGGTTTCCATTGTCTTACAAACCTTTTTATATGCGGGGTTCGTCTAAGAAGGCGGAATGTCCGAGACCAGCATATATGTTGTAAAGACCACTGCCAACCAGGAACGATCGGTGGCCAACATGATCGCCCAAATTGCACGCAAGGAAAAGTATGATATAAGGGCACTGCTGGTACCAGATGTGCTGAAGGGCTATGTGCTCGTGGAGTCTCCTGCTCCTGAGATCGTAGACCAGGCAATTCAAGGAATACCTCACGCACGATCTGTGATAAAAGGGGCCTCGAACATCGAAGAGGTTGAACACTTTCTCACACCAAAGCCCGCAGTAATCGGAATTAATGAAGGTGCTATTGTTGAGCTCATATCTGGCCCGTTCAAGGGAGAGAAGGCCAGGGTCAAACGCGTGGACGTTGCGAAGGAAGAGATAACCGTAGAGCTCTTTGAAGCGATGGTGCCAATTCCCATCACTGTGCGTGGAGATCACGTGCGCGTGCTGAGTAAAGATGAAACTTAGAGGTGATTTGATTTGGCTAATGTTGTTGAAGCATTGGTTCCTGGCGGAAAGGCCAGTGCAGGACCGCCTTTGGGCCCGGCCCTTGGACCTCTGGGCGTAAATGTTGCCCAGGTAGTTGCCAAGATCAATGAGCAGACGAAAGATTTGAATGGAATGCAGGTTCCAGTCAAGATCCTGGTGAAGTCCCGAACGGAGTTCGAGATCGAGGTTGGAACGCCACCCACATCGGCCCTGATCATAAAGGAGATGGGCTTGGAGAAGGGCACTGGCGACAAGTCCGCAGTCGGAAACCTGACCATGGAGCAAGTCCTGAAGATCGCAAACATCAAGAGGAGAGGGCTTCTCTCCAAGAGCCTAAAGAACGCAGCCCGAGAGGTCATTGGGACTGCGGGATCCGTGGGCGCGACCATCGATGGCATGCCCAGCAAAGAGGCCCAAATGGCAGTTGCCAGCGGCAAGTACGATGAGATGCTAGAAGAGAAGGCTTAAATACAACATTATACTCTAAAACTTGATTCTCTTTTTTGAGAACCGTAGGAGACCTAAAGGACGTCGATAGACTACGGAGGATTGAAATGGAATTAGAAGAAGCCATCAAGCAGGCTATAACTGAGGCACCCGCCAGGAAGTTCAGCGAGAGCGTGGACCTGGCCATCAACCTCCACAACATCGACCTCACAATACCCGGGAACAGGGTCGATGTAGAGGTTATCCTTCCACACGGCCTTGGCAAACCTACCAAGGTTGCTGTATTCGCTGCTGGAGAGACTGCCTTGCGAGCCAAGAGCGCTGGCGCAGATCGGATCTTGTCCGGTGATGATATCAAGGAGCTTGGCACAGACAAGAGAGCAGCGCGCAAATTGGCAGATGAGTACAAGTTCTTCATAGCAGAGACTCAGTTCATGCCAATCATCGGTAAGAGCCTGGGCTCTATCTTGGGCAAGAGGGGCAAGATGCCCACGCCCTTGCCGCCAACGCAAGATATTACCCCACAAGTGCAGAGGCTCAAGAATATGATCAGGATCAGGTCCAGGGACAGGCCGACCTTTCACCTGACAGTAGGGAATCGGAATATGAATACAAAAGAGCTGGCCGAGAACGTCGATGCGGTCCTCACCAAGCTTGAACAGACCTTAAAGGATGGTCGGCATAACCTGAAGTCCGTTTATGTCAAGACCACCATGGGCCCTTCAATAAGGGTGATCTAAATGGCAGGAGTGGTTCATCGAACTGCCCACTTGCCCGAATGGAAGGTCAAGGATGTGCAAGAGCTGATCGAGAAGATCGGCAAAAGCAGAGTGATCGGGGTAGTGGGCCTGCGCGAGATTCCAGCCAGCAATCTTCAACAGATGCGCGGCGATCTCAGGGGCAATGTTGAGATCAGAATGGTGCGAAATACCATAGCGCGCCGTGCCCTTGAGGCATCCGACCCAAAGATAAGGCCGCTGGCTGACTACATAGAGGATCAGACAGCACTCATCTTCAGCGATGAGAATCCTTTCAGGCTCAACAGCCTGCTGGAAAAGGGCAAGAAGCCCATGCCAATTAAGCCTGGCGCAAAAGCGCCCAAAGACATCGTGGTCGAGGCCGGTGAAACGTCGTTCTCGCCAGGGCCAATGGTCGGCAAGCTCCAGGCAGCTGGGATTCCTGCTGCTATAAAAGGTGGAAAGGTGGTCATAAACCAAAGGATCACCCTGGCCAAAGAGGGAGACGTCGTCTCTGCCAAGACCGCGGAGATTTTGAAGACGATGGAGATCTTTCCCAAGCTGGTTGGCCTTGACCTCAGGGCAGTCTATGAGGGCGGCCTGATCTTCAAGTCCAAGGACCTATGCATTGATGTTGGGGCTCAGATCTCAGAACTCAGTCTTGCTTCAGCCAAAGCGTTCAGCTTTGCCGTGGAGATTGGCTATGCTACGCCCGAGACGGTCGGACCCATGCTGCAGAAGGCCCAGAGCAGGGCAAGGGCCCTGGTCATGGAGGCGGGAATACCCGTGCCCGGTCAGATGGAGCTAATTTTGGCCAAGGCTGCTTCAAATGCCAAAGCCATCGCCAGCTTGACTTGCAAAGAGACAGCAACATCACCAGCTACTGGCGCAGCTGCACCAGCCGCAAAGGAAGAGAAAGAGGAGAAAAAGGAAGAAGGAGACACCGCCGCAGGGCTCGGTGCTCTATTCGGTTAATTTGGATTTAGGTAAATATCGAGGTCGATTCGAATGGAATACGTATACGCTGCATTACTGCTTCACAGCGCAGGAAAAGATGTCAAAGAGGATGGAATTAAAAAGGTAGTCGAGGCTGCAGGCGTTGCCGCCGATGACGTGAGAATCAAGGCCCTAGTGGCTGCGCTGGAGGGCGTAGACATTGCCAAGGTTCTATCCCAAGCTGCCGCCATGCCTGTAGCCGCCGCAGCACCAGTTGCTGCAGCTGCAGCAGCTGCTGCCGCGCCTGCCGCAAAGGAAGAGAAGAAAGAAGAGAAAAAGGAAGAGGCTGAGGAGAGCGGAGTCGAGGGCCTGGGCGCCCTGTTCGGCTGAATCACTCAGCTCTTTCTCATTTTATTTAGAGTTTCTCAAGTTTCTCAATTCCGACCTTTTTGACATTTGGCTTCCAGATGTTTGATGGCATCCATCCTGGGGCGTCGGGGGGCTTGGGAACCTGCCTGCGCTCGCCCTGGAAGATATGCACCTTCTTGGTGCCTCGCTCACGGAGCCTGATATCTGTGAAACCGCGATTTGCTGCCTTTAGGGCCGCTTGTCTGGGCTGCTTTCCGCAAAAAACTCCGATCTCATTTCCATTCTTATCCCTTAATGCGAAATTTCTTTTTTCTGCCATGTTCTATGCCCCACTTAAACCTGAATGCTGCGGACAATATACATCGACGCACATCTATATATCAATGACACTTATATTAATCTTTTGTTTGATTTAAGAATATGTGACAGTTAATGGATCCATAAGGAATGGATTTTTATTCATGCTGGAGCTCTTAACGATTTATGGCCTGGGTTGTATGGTTCACGGGACTTCCTGGATGTGGCAAGACCACAATTGCGAAGCGAGTGAAGGCGATATTGTCTGAAAAAGGGATACGTGTAAAAATACTCCAGCTTGACGAGATACGAAGGGCGATAACACCTCATCCCAGATACACAGAGGAGGAGAGGGACATCGTTTACGCGAGCCTAGCTTATATGGCCAAGCTACTTGCTGAAGAAGATGTAAACGTGATAATCGATGCCACTGCGAACAGACGTCGCTATCGCGACTTTGCCCGCGGGCTGATCAGAAATTTCGGGGAAGTATTTATACGGGCGCCATTGGAGGTCTGCATGGAGCGCGAAGCTGAGCGAGTTGCAGAATTTTCGCCCAAGAATATCTACAAGAAGGCAACCCTGGAGAGGGCTGCAGTTCCAGGAGTCAACGTAGCCTATGAGGAGCCGCATTCTCCTGAAATCCAGGTCGATTCCATGAAGCAAAATCCCGAAGAAAGCGCCCAGTTTATCGCAGCAAGGATCTTGGATCTATTCGGCTAGAAGATCTGAATTGATATCAATATTCGCAATGCAGCGAACTACAATAGTATAAATCCTAGAAAGCTTAAAATATGGTCAAAAAGACTCCCATTCAGGAAGTGAAGATGCTTGAAGTCCAATGCTGGCTTTGTAGGGTTTGATGGAACAGAGAATAAGAGAACAATTCTCGCGCTGCAGCAGGTCAAGAAGGCAGCGGGAATAGGAGGCGATCTGAATGTGTTGCTCAGGCGTCCTCACGGCCGGGCCAGATCCATTGTGGCCAAGTTCAACCGCATGTTCGGTGTAAAGGCCTTCGTCAGCGACAAGGCAGATAAAGAAAAATGGGAGAAGGCAGGGGTCAAGATCGAGGGTGGCTACGACGACTTCTTCAAGGCATCGGATTTTCTGATGGTAGGAACTCCAGGGGACGAGGAGCTGCCCTATGTCGAGGCAGGACTGGCCCAGGGATGCTTTGTATCCCTCATGGGCGGCGCTGATAGGCCCCAGCTGCTCAAGGGATTGGAGGAGAGCGGGAAGGTCAAGATCGGCGATGAGCTGAGGGCCGACTTCGCGCGCGAGTTCTTCTTCGGGCTGGAGAATTACGAGATGTTTCTCAAGGCCAAGCCAAGGCTGGTGCAGTGCACGAGCTGCAATACCACCGGTCTGTCCCGCCTGGCTCTTGCGGCAAGGCCCCTTGGTTTGGCTGCCATTCTTGGCAACATCGACCGCAGGCACGGGGATCCTCATACGGTCGTCAGGGCTTCGCCCAGCGCCATTCAGTTTGGAAAAGGTGCTGGCCATCAGGGCAAAGATGCAGGAACTGTATTCGAGGAGGTGAACTTCGTAATTCGTGCCAGCAAAGTTCCCACAACAGTGCCACACACCAACTTCCTGAACCTGATCTTCAAGGGAGATGTCTCTGCAGCGGATCTGGTCGAGCAGTTCGCCAAGACCCGCGAGGTCGTCGTCATGCCCTATCAGGATGAGGGCAAGAAGCATGAATGGACGAGCGAGATTTTAGAAGCCTTCCTCTCAGGCGTCGAGCGGCCCATCAGCCCCGAGATCTTCGAGCTGATAGTCTCTGATGCCATCATACCCTTCAAGCTTGGAGAGTACACAATTTTGCAGACGGTATCTATGGTGGAGCAGATGTCCATAGCTGTGCCAAATCACGTCGAGTCCTATTTGCTCTCCTGCGGCTATCCTGCTGCTGATATTCACGCATTCGTGGATAAGACACTGGGAATCATGCATGGCATCTGGCCGGATAATCTGAGCTGCTAGGGCACCAGTTCGATCAAATGCCCGTGGAAATCCAAGGCCAGCTCAAGAACGAAAAGGTCTGGCTGGGCCCCGAGGCCCTGCCCGATCTTTACGAACAGGGCTACTTCGGCAGGCACAAAGGACAATGCCTGGAACTCTCGCTGGTAGAGGCGGCCTATCTTCTCGATCGATCTAGGATCACCATTTCGTCTGAGGGAATGGTGCTGGATTTCAAGGCCTTCTTTCAGCTGGCTTCATCTCTTGAGAAGGGCTTCGAGTTCAGGTATGTTGTTTACAAAGATCTGCGCGAGCGGGGTTATTATGTTCAGCCAGGAAGGCCGGATTTTCGCGTCTATCCTCGTGGAGGCCATCCTGGAAAATCGCCTGCTGAGTTTTACGTCCTGGTCATATCTGAACGCATGCCATTGCTGCTAAAAGAGCTCATCGAACCTGTAAGAGTTGCGGGCCAGATGAGAAAAAAGCTGATGGTGGCAATAGTTGATGAAGAGAGCGATATCACTTATTATGAGGCCAAAGAGAAGGACGTGTCGGGCAGCATGGGAGACGACGAGTCGGGTGGCATGGCCACGCTTCTGGAGGATCGAGTGGTGCTCTGGGATGCTGATGCATCGCGAAGGCTTCATGAGCATGGGTTTTATGGCAAACCAGTTGGCGAGAGGCTACAGCTCTCGCTGGTCGAATCGGCATACCTTTTAGAGCGGGGACTAATTCAACTGGTCGACCGTTCAGGCGCTTCGATCGATCTGCAGGGTTTTATGGCCAGGGCGCGTCAAATCGAGGATGGATTCGACTTGAAATACGGCGTTTACAAAGATCTGCGTGACCGAAAGCTGGTGGTGAAGACTGGCTTCAAATTCGGCACGCATTTCAGGGTTTACAAGCACGTGAAGGGCCCGCAGAAGGTTCCTCACTCCGAGTATCTGGTGCATACTGTTCCCGAGGATCACGTCTTTTTCCCGCCCGTGCTCTCGAGAGCTGTGCGCCTTGCTCATTCTGTGAGAAAGCAGATGCTGTTTGCCTATCCAGATGGAATTGTGCGTTACCTGGAGATAAGAAGGCTTAAGCCATAGCACCCAAGCTTTAGCCACCAGTCTCCAGGTTTTCATCCTGCATCTTGGCCTTATCCATCATCTCCTGCTGGGCTTTGAACCTCTCCTGAATCTGCTCAAGGGTCATGCCCTCAAGCTCTTTGCGCTCAGGCACTTTTTCAATGGGCTCCAGGGTATCAAGCCGGTAGTAAAGCCCCGTGCTGTCCAGAAGAGCCCACAACACACCGTCGTCCTCTTCTTTTAGCACCTTCACAGTTCCGATGGTGCCCGTTCCCTTGTACCTTACAAGGCTGTCCTCTCTTATCTCTGCCATCGTGAGTCTCACCCAAGTCTTAAAGCGTCTCTATGATCGTTTTGCCTTTCTTCGTGTCAAAGCCTTTTACGTTTGCACCCCCCGGCTCGGCCAGTACTTCCATGTCCTGAAATTCTTCTGGTCCGCAGAGCACGTCCTGTTCTGGATGCGTTCCAGGCGAAATCTTGCAGCTCAGACGCGTGCGGGCGCCGATGGAGACCACAGTCTTGAGTCGGGATGACGCGGGATGGCCTTTGGGCAATACTATGAGCGGTGCTCCCAGCTCACGGATCTGATAAAGAGTACATTTGAGGCCGCGTCGAACCCCTTCTCCGGTCCCAAACGATGAGGCAACCATCAGATCATCCGGCTCTGTGAAGAGCACGATCTCCTCTCTTTCTGTCTCCAAATAAAAGAATTTTCCTGCAGTCTTTGCCAGAGCTAAAGTACCTGTATGGCCGGAGAGAATTGCAACCTCGTCTTCTTTTAACGAAATATGCATTTGCTTACGCCGACTTGACATTCTTTGAACCGCAAGATGGACACCTGGGCTTGCTGCCCATGCCCTTGAATCTGTTCTTGCAGTCAAGGCATTCAAAGTCCTTTGCAGCCAAAGCCTCGATATTTCCTATGTCCGGACCGCCACCAACCGTACACATGATCTCTTCACCTCTTGTCTTTATATAGAGTATCTGCCTATTTAAAATAGGCGGAAGCAGTTGATTCGAATCTCCTACAATTCGTCTTTTCGTGTGGGGCTGTCTGCTGCGAGGAAACCCAGAAGATTCTTTACGCTCTGGCGGAAATCCTCAAGACTTCCGTCATTTTTAAGCTTCAGATCAGCGGCCTTCAAGGCATCGCACAGTCCCCAGGAAAGCTCTCGACACTCTCGCATCTCCAGGGCAGATGCTGCCTTTTTATCAGAATCTGGGGTGATGACGTTTGGGTCAATATCCTCATGCCTTGGGTCGTCGGGACGGCCACGGGACTTAAGCCATTTGAGCCTTGCATCTGCCGGGGCGCAGATCTCTATCAGGTGAAACTCCTCGGCGTTGGCGCGGAAGAAGTCTGCCTCATCCTTGGAGCGAAGGCCATCTATTATTACTATCTCCTCTCCAAGTGCCCTGGCTTTCTCCAGCGTCCTCTTTGCAATGGCATCGGGCCCCTCCTCCGCTCGCAAAGCCTCACCGATCCTGCCTAAATTCCCATCTGTGGGCTCCAACCCCCTTCTTTGTGCCTCCTGGCGTATGATATCGCCCATGACCAGCACTGCCAGGCCGCGCTGCCTTGCAACCTCAGACGCCTCACCCTTTCCTGAGCCTGGCAGGCCCACAAAGCCGATGATCTTCAATTCAAATTCCACCTGCGCTATTCGCCAGAGCTTTTTTTGATTATCAAGTTTTGCAGGAATTATCGGGCTTGGCTTTGATCCCGACCAAGATCCCCTCACCAATAGCTCCTGCGATCTCCTCTAGGCGGGCCCTCGAGACCGGCTCAAATCTCTCCTCGCCTTCTCGCGGAAGCCCTTGCTGGAGGACCAATCTCTCCAGGCAGCTCCTGTGATACCTCTTCTTCAGATCGGAGAGAATGCATGCGATCTCGAGCACCTCGGATGCAGCCGGCATCTCTGGAAAGACTGTGGTTCGAACCTCCAGAGGCACTCCGCACTCCATGCAAGTCTTCAGGCTCAGAAGCACGAGCTCGGCAGCGCCACCAGAACCTGTCGCCATCTCATAATTTTGATCATGCAAAGCGGCTTTGATATCTAGGAATACCTTGTCGACAAGGTCCATCTCCAGCAGCCTCCTGAGCCTTTCAGGATAGCAGCCTGAGGTCTCAAGGCCGGTGCATAGTTGCAGGCTCCTGGCCAGGCGAAATAATCTTTTTGCAGGCTCAGGTTGCATGAGCGGCTCGCCTCCGGAAAGAACGAGGGCATCCACAAAGGGCTTGCTGCTCGCACGCTCTGCCGCCTCATCGAGATCGATCTGCTGGGAATTGGATGATGACGCTCTGGCAGCGATGGTCTCGCCTTTTACAAGAGACACAATTTTTGTGGCGACTGAATGAAACTTTACTGAGCTGTTGCCTGACTGGAGCTCAATATTGTGGCAATGCGGGCAGCGTAAAGGGCAGCCGCGCAGGAAGACCACGACGGCTGCACGTCCTGGCCAGTCCACAGTGGATAGCGGCACAATCCCGCCCAAGTTGACCGTGATCTCTTTCATCGGGACAGATCTACCTTTACAGTTTTTCCCGAGAGCCTTGTAAGCCTGTCTTTCAGCTCGGACGTGTCCTGATCGGCCTTTTCTTGCATGCGACGAAGGGACTGATGGATTTCGTCCACAGATGCCTTCGCTCTTTGCAGGCTCTTCTTGGTCCTGCTCAATTGCTCCTTTAGCCGCATAAAGTCCCTGCTGCACTCTGATAGGAGCTTGTCCTGCTCTTCTATGGCCTTCTCAAGGGTCGCTTGCCTTGACCTGGTCTTCTCCAGAGACCTGTTCGTGATCAGCTGATCGATGTGATCCAGGATCTTCTCCTTCTTCCTGTCCTTCAGCCCAAGGGATGCCAGATGGCTCCTCAGCTCCTGAAGCGAGCCTGCGATTTCCTTGTCTTCAACCTTCGAGGGCGCTGTGAGAAGCTTCTCGAAGACGTTTGCATGCTGCAAATTTAGCCTGTCGCTCGATCCCTGTTTCATTATTCTGCCCAGGGCCTTGTTCAGGGGAGATATCAGAATTGCCATCTCAGCTTCAGCTTGTCTGAGCTCTTCAGTTTTTTGCTCAATGTCTTTCTTCAATTCCTCAATGCGTTTGCCTTCAGGGCCTGCAACCAGCCTCTTTTGCTCCTCCTCCATTCTCGCCATGGAAGCCTGGAGCTCATACAGTTTCTCTTCCTCTGCTTTTTCTCTTGCCTTCAAATCGGCAATGCAAGACAGGTTCTCATTTATGCTGTCGACGAGCTCTTTGGCGTACCAGGTCTCCTCAAGCTCAGCACGCCACTGTCTGATCACGCCCTCCAGCTCAACCAGGAGATGGCTGATGCGGCTGAGCTCGGCGTTTACGCCCTCGACCTCTTTAGGAAAGAGCGCGGCTGCGTATCTCTGTGCACGGCCAAAGGTCGTGATAGTTCTCTCAAGCCCTTTGACCATGGCCCAGTGATGATCTGAGGCGGATTCGATGTCTCTTCCTCTGGGCGGGCCCATCTTCTCGACGAGCGCCTCCATCTGCTTGACCACCTCGCTCCGTGCTGCAAGCCCTGCTCGTAGAAGTTTTGGCGGAGTGGAATCATCCGGCTCTGCCGAGCTTAGAGCTTTCAGGTCCATTGCCAAAGCCCGGGCAGCTTCTTGGATGCGGACGTAGATATCTTGCAGCTTCTCCTCAAAGCTGGAGTTCTTGGATTGCTCTTTTAGCCAGGAATCGATGTCGGATAGCGCAAGATTTTCGGCCTTGCCAACATCGCTCTTTTTGCGAAAAATGTCTGCAAGCCACTTCAAGGCAAAATCTCCTCAAATTTAAGCTGGGACATGATCTTTTCAGCGATCTTGGGGCCCAGAAGGAGCGCAATCTTCTCAGGGTCTGCGGCCTGAAGCTTCTCCACGCTGGTGATGCCGGATGAATACAGCTTGCGCGCTCTTACGCGGCCAATGCCCTTGAGGCCCAGAAGTGCGAGCAAATCCTGACCTGCTCCGTAGTGAATGCGCTGCGAGAGCTGCTCTGCTCTGAATGTAACTCCAAGTTCGAGATGCTTGGAAAGCTCAGCCAAGGAGTGCATGAGCCATTCGGCTGTCTCAGCAGAGCGGCGGATATCGCCGGGGGCAATGTGATACCTGTCGCTGATCTGCTCCTCGTGGACCTCGCCTATCCAGTCCATGAGCATGGCAGCCGTCTTGACCTCACGCAGCAGATAGTCATAGTTGTCCTCCAAATTAAGCTCATCCTGATGGCATTCTATGAACTCCTCAACCCAGCTGTCCGCAGCCTGAATATAAAGGAGAGACATGTCTGGAGTCATGGTGATGAGATGCATGAGCGTGAGGTCTGATGGCTTCCTCCTCTCTGCCAGGCTCACTTTATCGGCTTTGGCTCTTTCATTCCTGCCTCGCAGGTTTTCGATCATGACGACTGCGCTCAAGGGATCTATGTAGAGCTTGGAGACGAGAGAGCCCAGCTTTGTCGGCTCCAGCTCACCTGCAGGGCCATAATTAATCATGCCGTTTTGCATCAGGAAGTCTAGAACTCTTTGCAGCGTAGCATCAGGGTGCCAGGGTTCCTGCTGCCAAGCGTAAAAGGTAGTTCCTATGAACTCCTTTAGCTCCCCCTCATTTTTTACGAATTTGGCGGCGATGGTTGAGAGAAGATGGGTGCGCAGTGCGCTCTCGCTGGCAAGCTTTGACCAGATCTCTTCTGGCATGCCGTTGAGATAGTGCTCCACAAGCTCCTGCATCTCAGAATCGTTCTTGGCGACAAGAAAGGACTCGCCGTAGGGATCAAGCCCCGGGCGGCCGGCGCGTCCTGACATCTGGCGATACTCGATTACTGGAATTGGAACCATGCCAGATCCATATTCATAACGTTTGTAGCTCTTGATAAGAACCCTACGGGCTGGTAGATTAAGGCCCGCCGCCAATGTGGGCGTACAGGCAATGACTTTGATCAGATTCTCTCGAAATCCCTGTTCTACGAGCCGCCGCTGCTCTGGCAGGAGGCCAGCATGGTGGAAGGCAACCCCGCATGCCACGCAATTGGCAAGGCGGCGACATGTCTCGCTCTCACCTGTAGCTAAAATGCTCTGGGAGAGGGATTTCAATTCCGGCTCTGGGGAGATCAGATTGCATAGTCTGGAGGCTGCTGATTCTGCATTACGCCTGCTGTTTTCGAATACCAAAATTTGGGCTTGCTTTGACAGCGTATCCCTGACCAGGGCCAGAACATCGTCTCTTTTCCCTTCCAGGTCATACTCACCGTCTGCAAAGACCATCTTGCCGTTGCAGATGATGCCCTCTCGCAAGAGGACGGGCCGCCAGTTGCTGCTTACAATCTCCGCATCAAGCCACTCTGCCAGCTCCGGGCCGTTTGCCACAGTGGCTGAGAGGCCAATGACCTGCATCTTCGGGTTGCAGCGGCGCAGTTTGGTGATTGTCATCTCCAGAGTCGGGCCGCGGCCAGGGTCGCTTAGCAGGTGGATCTCGTCCACAACCAGAACGCCCAGGTCTTTGACCCAGGCAGCCCCATTTCTCATGAGCGAGTCGGCTTTCTCGGAGGTGGCGACGATTATCTGATTTTTCCCCAGGCGTTCATCTCTCTTGTCGAAGTCGCCGGTGCTGATGCCTACTGCGATGCCAAGTTCCCTGAGCTTGCGAAATGAATCATATTTCTCTGCAGCAAGGGCGCGCAATGGAACGATATAAAGAGATCTCTTCCCTTCCAGGGCAGCCTTCAGCATTGCGAGCTCCGCAAGAAGCGTCTTTCCGCTGGCTGTTGCCAGTGCCATTAGCATGCTCTTGCCTTCGAGCAACCCTCTTTCTACCGCTTCAGCCTGTGGAGGGTAAAGCTCCTTGAAACCTCGTTCCTCGTAAAGCCTGATGGCCTCCTGAGGGAGCCAGCGGCCCAGATCTGTTATCTCCAACATCGATCTCCTCTAATCTTAAATACTACGGGAAAGTAGTACCTGCGGGATGATGTACAGCACAGGAAATCAAAATTACATGACCGTCATCGTATAAATGCATCTTGGAGCGAAACAGAATGTATGCCGATCGCATAAAGCATCTTCCGCCGTACCTCTTTGCCGCCATCGATAAAGCGAAGCAGGAGGCAAGGGCAAAAGGCGTGGATGTAATTGATCTGAGCGTTGGCGATCCTGACCTGCCAACGCCTGCGCGCATCATCAGGGCCTTGAGCCGTGCGGCAAAAGATCCGTCAAACCACCAGTACCCTTCCTATGAGGGAAAGCTAACCTTCAGGACCGCTGTGGCGGATTGGTATTTGCAGACATTCAACGTCGACCTTGATCCGCAAAAGGAGGTGCTCGCACTGATCGGCTCCAAGGAGGGCATTGCTCATGCACCCTTGGCGTTCATAAATCCAGGAGATCTGGCACTTGTGCCTGACCCTGCCTATCCAGTTTACAGGACTGCAACAGCCTTTGCAGGCGGCGAGCCAGTGATCATGCCCCTTCTGCGTGAGAATAAGTTTCTACCAGATCTGGATGCCATCGAACCATCCCTGGCCCGCAAGGCCAAGATCATGTTCCTGAACTATCCCAACAACCCGATCGGGGCATCTGCTGACAGGGCATTCTTCAAAAGGCTCATTGACTTTGCGCGAGATTACAAGATCATTGTGATGCACGACAACCCTTATTCAGAGGTCTACTACAATGGTCACAGATCGCTCAGCATCCTGGAGCTGGAAGGGGCGAAGGATGTAGCCGTTGAGTTTCACTCGCTCTCCAAAACTTATAACATGACCGGCTGGAGGATTGGGGCCGTTGTGGGCAACTCCGATGTCGTCGCTGGGATTGGCAAGGTCAAGAGCAACATCGACTCTGGCACTTTTGGTGCTGTGCAGGATGCCGCGATCGCAGCTTTGCACAGCCCCAAGAGCGTGGTTGACAAGATTCGGAAGGTGTACCGGCACAGGATTGAGCTTCTCTATCATGCTTTGCTCGACCTGGGACTTGAGCTGGAGAAGCCAAGAGCCACTCTATATCTTTGGGCCTGGGTCGGTGGCAGCTCGATCGATTACACAGCGAAGCTGCTTGACAGGACAGGTATAGTGGCCACTCCTGGCGTGGGCTTTGGTCAGTTTGGTGAGGGCTATATAAGGTTCTCCATCACACAGCCTACGGATAGGATAGAGCAGGCCGTCCATCGGCTGGAGAAGATGAAGTAGAGGCTGCCAGAGGGCGATCTTGGTTTTTTGCAGTTTGCAAAAATTTTGGAGGAAATTAATTTGCTTGAAAGTTACTCTGCCAGGGAGATTGAGGCTAAATGGCAGAAGATCTGGGAGGAGAAAGCGGTCTTCCAGCCTGAGCCCGATTCCAGAAGGAAGTTCTTTTTAACAATACCTTATCCTTATCTAAACGGAAATCTGCATGCAGGCCACACACGAACTTTTACCATAGGCGACGCAGTGGCCCGCTACCGACGCATGCGGGGCTACAACGTCCTCTTTCCCATGGGATTTCACGCCACAGGGACGCCTATCGTGGGACTGTCCGAGCTCATAGCCAACAAAGACCCTCTGATCTGGAACGTTTACACAAAGCTGCACGGCATTCCTGAGGAGGAGCTGTCGAGCCTCGACACACCCGAGAAGATCGTGCTCTACTTCCGACGTTCTGCGAAGCAGGCCATGCAGTCCATCGGCTTCTCCATCGACTGGAGGCGCGAGTTCACCACCACCGATCCGGCGTATAGCAAGTTCATCGAGTGGCAGTATGGAATCCTGCGGCGACTGAATTACGTTGTGAAGGGGAGCCATCCTGTGCGCTGGTGCCCGCACGACAAGAACCCTGTCGAGGACCATGACATTCTCAAGGGAGAGGATGCCACTATCATGGACTTTGCACTCATCAAGTTCAAGATGGGCGACAAGGTTCTGCCCTGTGCAACATTGCGCCCCGAGACGCTATTCGGAGTGACAAACCTGTGGCTGAATCCCACTGTCAACTACGTTGTGGCAAGGGTAAATGATGAGACCTGGATCGTCTCGCGCGAGGCTTATGAGAAACTGACATTCACTGACCGCAGTGTATCCTTTGGGTCTGAGATCTTGGGAGCGGAGCTGATCGGGAAGACAGTTGTCAATCCGCTCACGGGCGCCGAGGTCCTCATCCTGCCCGCGGACTTCGTGGACCCGGACAATGGCTCTGGCATCGTCATGTCAGTTCCAGCACACGCTCCCTACGATTTTCTGGCGCTCAAGGATCTTTACGATAAAGATCTGAGCGAGTTTGGTATCACTGCTGACCTGCGAGCCATCAAGTTCATCTCCCTGATTGAATCTCCCGGATACGGCGAGCTTCCGGCGGTCGAGGCAGTGGAAGAGCTCAAGGTCAAAGATCAAAATGATCCAAAGGCAGAGGAAGCAACCAAGATGGTCTACAGGCGGGAGTTTCATAACGGAGTCTTGAAGGCCAACACCGGCCGCTATGCGGGCATCGCTGTCAGCAAGATCAAGGATGTGCTGCTCGCAGATCTGATCGAGCAGGGCATCGCCGAGATCTTCTACGAATTTTCCAAGACCCCTGTCATCTGCCGATGCGGCACTAGATGTGTCATCATGATGGTGCGGGACCAGTGGTTCCTTGAGTACTCGAACCCCGAGTGGAAGGCCCGGGTTTTGAAGTGCCTCTCCGGGATGGAGATCATCCCAGAGGAGTTTCGTGTGGAGTTCGAGAACAAGGTGGACTGGCTGAAGGACAAGGCCTGTGCCCGTCGAAAGGGCCTGGGCACGCACCTGCCTTGGGACAAGGAGTGGCTGATCGAGTCCCTGGGAGACAGCACGATCTACATGGCCTACTACATCCTGGCAAAGTATGTCAACGCTGGGATGAAGATCGATCGTCTGCCGCCGGAGTTCTTCGAGTACATCTTCATGAACAACGGACGGGTTGAGGATGTGGCGAGCCTGACGGGAATCCCGCAGGAGACTGTGCAGCAGATCCACGACGACTTCGCCTACTGGTATCCAGTGGACCTGCGAACGTCGGGAAAGGACCTTGTAGCCAACCACCTGCTCTTCTTCCTCTACCATCACGTGGCAATCTTCCCCGAGACCCTCTGGCCGAAGGCCATAGCCGTCAACGGCTTCGTCTCCCTGGAGGGCCAGAAGATGTCCAAGTCCAAGGGGCCCTTGCTGACGCTTCGGCAGGCAGTGGCGGAGAACGGCGCAGATGTGACGAGGCTTTACATCCTTGGCAACGCCGAGTACACCCAGGATGTGGACTGGCGAAATGACGGTGTGATCTCGACCCGCGGGCAGCTTGAGAGGTTCTACAATACAGCTCGTGAGATTTTGGCCGACAGCAGCATCGATGAGTCCGCGCCTCTCGCGCTCATCGACCGCTGGATGCTCTCGCGGCTGCAGCGGCGCATCCAGGAGGCGACGGCGGCGATGGAGAACATTCAGACCCGCAGAGCCCTTCAGAGCGCGTTTTACCTGCTGTACAATGACCTGCGCTGGTATCAGCGCCGGGGCGGCAAGAACCAGCTCCGAAAAGTTCTGTCAGCCTGGGTGCGCCTGATGGCTCCGTTCACCCCTCACGTCTGCGAGGAGCTTTGGGCGGAGATGGGCGATGGCTTCGTCTCGCTGGCAGAGTGGCCCGCCGCCGATGCGGCCCTGATCGACGAGGAGGCGGAGAGGGCTGAGAAGCTGCTCGAGGACACCCTCAAAGACGTGGAGGAGATCCTGAAGGTCACGAAGGCCCAGCCCAAGAAGATCACCCTCTACACCACGCCTGCCTGGAAGCGGGCAGTGCTGGAGATGGCGCTGGCTTCAGCGTTGGGCGGGAAGCTGGACATGGGCGCTCTCATGAAGGAGGCCATGGCCTCGCCCGCAGTAGCAGCGCACAAGAAGGATGTGCCAAAGTATGCACAGAAGCTGGCCAAGGCTGCGCACTCGCTCTCTGCTGAGGCGCTGGGGCTGGACGAGTTCCAGACGCTCTCCAGGGAGAAGGAGTATCTAGCAAAGGCGCTTGGAGTGCCTGTCGAGGTGTATTCGGCTGACGAGCCCGGAGCAGACCTGAAGGGCAAGAGCCGCCAGGCTGAGCCTGGAAGGCCGGCGATATGGATTGAACAATGATTAAGCAACGCTACTCAAACTGATTTATTAAGCCTCGGGTGTGCCTTCATTTGGATGCATACCCGCTTCCCAGATATACGCTCCGACCTCCTAACGCCCCGGAAACCGTGCCCCGGCAGGCCCCCGGAGGCCACGCGTGCCTGAGGGGCTGGCGTGGCCGTGTGGCGGGGCTGCAAATGCACGCTGCAGTTTGCCACAGGCCGGGATCTTCAGCTCAGCCACCTACCCTGCCAGAAGGTCCAAGACCCCCGGTTACCAGCCGGAGCCACACTGGTTCCTTGACAGGTCCATCGGATTCTCGTGCAGCTCCCGCAGTCGACCCTCACGCCATCGCTTGAAACTCACGCCTGGCCATTTTCCTGAGGCAGCTTAGTTACAGCCTCCCTATTACGGTCTTCTGCCTGTCATCACGAGGGCTGCAACCAGGAGCCCAGCAAGTGCAAGGATGCCCTCAAAAGCCGGCATCTTGGTCTCAGCTGGAGCTGCAGCAACTGCCACGGTCGCATTCTTCCACTCTTCATATGTTCGGGCAGGCCTGGGATACATGAGGTGAACTAGCTGCACATGGGCGTCCTTTCCAAGATCGCCTGGAACAGAGCCGTGGATCTGGCCGTCACTGTGGTATATCACGGCGATGAGGGTCCAGTTTATATCGCCTTCTACTGGGGCCGTCTTGGTCACATACATTGCCACGTAGTCTGGGAAGGTCAAGTTGGTGCTGGCCGGCAAAGCTGCGAAGTCCAGGCTGAAGGTGGCGTTTCCTGAGGCATCAGCGTGAAAGCTATTCTGTGAGCCGTCTGGGGCTCCGAGAGGCGAAAATGTGTACCTGTAATTGGGCGGCATAGTTACTCGATGGCTCCAGACGCTGTAGGTGCCATTTGGCACCAGGTTCCGAAATGTCAGGTCAATGGTTGCGTTTGCGTTTTGCTCAACATAAGTCCCTGTGCCGATGGCCGCGAGCCACTGCTTAAGGGTGAATCCGAGATCTGCACCCTTGGGAAACGGGCCGAAAGGATGAGACGTCAGCTTGTAAGTATCGTGGGGCGTGGCATTGACTGTGGCGTAGGCTGTCAACGCCAGGTTAGTCTGCTCTTCGGTCTGCTGGCGCTCAATCCGATAGACCATATCAGGGGTGCTATTGTTTAGCTGAAAGAAGACATCTGAGATGGGCCTTGGGGTTGGGAGATAGATCGAGCTCCTAAGGATCACGTCAACATGCCAGGGGTTCGATGTCTTCACAGAGCTGACTGGCGTATATGAGTCAGATGCTGAGGTCATGAGCACTACCACTGTGATCAATAATATAAAATATTGAGAAAACATAGCCATTCCTTCTTAACAGGTATTTACTTACTCAACTTATTAAAAACCCCATGCCCCCTCTACCCCCCGAGGGCCACGCGCGCCCCCTACCGAGCGCACAGGATGCCAGCATGGATCCTAGCAGGCTCAGGGAGCTCAATATGTACCACCTATGCTCCTATGTGATGCCCGGCGAATCGCGGTTACGCTGCGCATAAGCAATCCGAAGCGCTGAACTGCGTGATCAGAAAAGTATAGGCAAAAGGGCTTTGATCTCTTGTTGCGGTATTTTTTACTTTGCTCTGGATTTGAGCGAATACAAAAGGCTCTTCGCCGAATTGTGTAGGTGAGATCGGGCATAAAATTAGAGATTTTGCGATTCAAGTTCACCATATTCTGTAGCAGTAAGCCTCTTACAGTCATTCGAACAGGCTCACTTCCACATTTTCACCTTTTGCGAATCCCTCCAGCTCCTCGGGGACGATCACATATCCGTCCGCTCTGGCAACTGAGCTGAGGATGCCAGCCCCCGAAACCATGATGGGCTCAGCGGTTCCATCCTTGAGGGCCACCCTTACCATGCTCAGATATCCCGGTCGCGAGGGAATCTTGCGTGCTAGCCGGGCCCGGATTTTGGGAAGAAAATCATCAAGATGCGCCATCTTCTTCAAAGCCGGTCTTATATACAGATAGAGATCTGCGAGGGCGGCCACAGGATAGCCAGGCAGGCAGACAACCAGAGTGCTGCCGACCTGGGCAAATGCCGTGGGTTTTCCGGGCTGAAGGCGTATGCCATGAACGAATAGCTCTCCCATTTCATCCAGAACGCGAGGAGCATAGTCTTTCTCACCTACAGAAGTTCCGCCTATCATTATGATCATATCTGCATCCTGGTTCGATGCTATAGCCTCGCGAATCTTCCGAGGATCGTCCGGGACGATATCACTTCTATTGGCGGACGCGCCCCACTTTTTGACATAAAGCTCAGTCATGAGGCCGTTGATCTCGTATGCCTCACCGGTCTTCAGGGGCCCGGACCCTATGGGCACAAGCTCGCCTCCTGTTGGGATAATTGCGACTTTGGGAAGCTCATAAACCTGTACGCTGCCAATCCCCAGGGCAGAGAGCAGCGCGATATCTGGCGGCCTGAGAGCATGGCCTTCTCGAAAAACCACGTCTCCCTGGCGGATGTCTTCACCGATGCAAGAGACATTTCTGTAGGCATGAACCTCTGCCGTGATCTCCAGGAGATTTTCGCGTTGCCTCGAGTCTTCCAGCATAACTACTGCATCGTAGTCCTCTGGCACCTCCATGCCCGTTCTGATGGGCAGGAAATTTTCCAGAAAAACTGGCGATGAAGGCCTTGCTCCTTTTGTGTCTGTCGATCTGACTGCATAACCGTCCATAGCCGCCCGGTCAAAGCCCGGAAGGTCTACATGTGAGATGATGTCTTGCGAGACAACTCTCCAGGATGCCTCTTTGCATGCCAGTCGCATGGTGCGCTTGACTGGATGGCAATGTTCAAGCAGCGCCTCTTTTGCCTCGTATGCACCCGAAAGACGTTTGAACATGCTGATGAGATAAAAGCTGCTTGGGGATATATCCTTTTGTATATATTCTATATATCCTGTGAAAGCTTGATATAATGAAACGAGGGAGGGGGTTAGCAGATATCGAGAAAAAAGAAGAATTGGGTGGATGATTCAATGGATGTAGTTGTCTGGTTGGAGGAAGTTGGAAAGAATGATCTTTCCAAAGTAGGCGGCAAGGGCGCCAGCCTCGGTGAGATGATAAACATCGGTGTCCCAGTACCAGGCGGATTTGCAGTAACCGCTCAGGCCTTCAGGGATTTTATCAATAGGGCGGGCATCGCCCAGAAGCTCTTCGAGGTCCTGAAGGTGGATGTTAATCAGGAATCTGAGCTTCACAAAGCTGAGAAAGCTGCCAAGAAGCTCATCATGGATGCCAAGGTGCCGGCTGACATTGAGCAGGCCATAAAGTCCCGCTATGAAGAGCTTTGCAAGCGCGAAGGAACGCAGGTATTCGTTGCGGTACGATCCAGTGCTACCGCCGAGGATTTGCCTGATGCAAGCTTTGCAGGCCAGCAGGAGACATACCTCAACGTGCGCGGCGCAGAGGATGTCTTCAATGCCGTACGCAAGTGCTGGGCTTCTCTTTACGGTGCCAGAGCCATCTTCTACAGAGTCGAGCAGGGATTCGAACATGAAAAGGTCAACCTATCTGCCATTGTGCAAAAGATGGTGGACTCCGAGAAATCGGGGGTGATGTTCAGCTCTCAACCGAGCACAGGGGAGCCACTTGTTGTTATCGAAGGCGCCTGGGGTTTGGGCGAGGCTGTGGTAAGCGGCAGTGTTTCTCCAGATAACTATGTCGTGGACAGAAAGACCAAGAGCATCGTGAGCAAGTACATAGCAACAAAAGAAATCATGATAGTCAAGGACCCAAAGACCCTGAAGACTGTCACCGTCAAAGTCCCTGCCAAGAAGAAGGATGCAGCAGTGCTCAAAGACAGCGAGGCTTTGGAGCTGGCCAAGTACGCAGAGATACTGGAAAAGCATTACGGCATCCCGCAGGATATCGAGTGGGGCGTGGAGAAGAACAAGATCTACATCCTCCAGTCCAGGCCGATTACTACCATCAATAATGCTAAGAAGAAATCGGAAGCTACTGTTGCAGGCAGCGGCAAGGTGCTGCTCAGCGGCCTTGGGGCAGCTCCTGGCATGGCCACGGGTATTGTGAGAATTATCAGCAGCGGCAGAGACTTGGACAAGGTCTCGCAAGGCGACATCATGGTCACCAAGATGACCATGCCGGACATGGTCCCGGGCATGAAGCGCGCGGGGGCAATTGTGACCGACGAAGGAGGTATGGCATGCCACGCTGCGATTGTGAGCAGAGAACTGGGATGCCCTGCCGTCGTAGGGACCAAGAAGGCCACATCCATTTTGAAGGATGGCATGGAGATAACAGTCGATGGCGGCAAAGGCTTGGTTTATGAGGGCCGTGTCGCAGTGGCCGATGCACCCAAGCCCGCTGCTGCGGCTAGTAGCGTTGTTGTATCCAAGCCAATTACTGCTACTGAAATCAAGGTCAACATCAGCGAGCCTGATAGAGCTGGTGCTGCAGCAGCTACCTTGGCGGACGGCGTTGGACTCTTGCGAATAGAGCACATGATCCTGGGCCTGGGAAAAACCCCCAACTGGTATATCAAGAACGGCAAGACCGAAGAATATATCGACGAGCTGGTAAAAGGCATCAAGACAGTGGCCGATGCATTCTATCCCAAGCCTGTGTGGGTACGGACTCTCGACGCGCCCACGGACGAGTTCAGGGCCATGGAAGGCGGCGAGGGCGAGCCACACGAGCACAACCCCATGCTGGGCTGGCGCGGCATACGGCGCGACCTGACAGAGACTGAGCACTTCCGGCTCGAGGTGAGGGCCTTCAAGAAGCTGCATGAGATTGGCCTTTCCAATGTTGGCATCATGCTTCCAATGGTCCAGCACGTCAGCGAGTTTCGGAAGGCCAAGGCCATCATGGTCGAAGAGGGATTGGACCTGGAGAGGATCGATGTGGGCATTATGGTCGAAACGCCCGGAGCGGCCCTCACGATCGAAGACTTCATAGAGGATGGAATAGACTTCGTGTCCTTCGGAACCAACGACCTGACTCAGTATACATTGGCCGTTGACAGAAACAACGAGAACGTGGCAGGGCTCTACACCGAGCTTCATCCTGCTATCATGAAGCTCATCGAGTTCGTGGTGGAACGCTGCAACGAGGCAGGAGTTAAGACCTCGATCTGCGGCCAGGCAGGGTCCTATCCAGAGATGGCAAAGAGGCTCGTTGAGATCGGCATCACCAGCATCTCGGCCAATATTGATGCCGTGGCAACAGTCAGGGAAACCGTTGCAAGGTCCGAGAAGGTCCTCATGCTGAGGGCCCTGAGAAATAGAGAGTGACGAAAAAAAATTCAAGTGAGCTAGAAATGAGAGACGAAGCCCTTCCGGCAGATGAGGTAATTCGCATCCTGATGGAGGTGAAAGAGCGCGACTTTCGCTATGACCGATTCTTTTCCACCATGTGCACCAGGCCACATCCCATTGCAGTAAGGGCACACGACATGTTTTTAGAGACAAACCTCGGCGACCCAGGCCTTTTTCCAGGAGTTGCCGATCTGGAGCAGCACGTTGTTCGCATGCTTGGCGAGCTGCTGGGTTGTAGTAATGCAGCAGGCTACATCTCCACAGGTGGCACGGAGTCCAACATCCAGGCCATTCGGGCGGCCAGAAACGAGGCTGGCAAAAAAGATGGCAATATAGTTGTGCCAGCCTCAGCCCATTTCTCCTTCGACAAGATCGGTGATCTGCTTTGCCTGGAGGTGCGCAAGGCTGAACTGGATGAGAGCCTCAGGGCGGATCTGGCGTCGGTGAGATCCTTGGTAGATGAGCGTACTGTAGCTATCGTAGGAATCGCCGGCACCACTGAGTTTGGACAGGTAGATCCCATAGAAGGCCTTGCAAAAATTGCTCTGGAGCGCAAAATTCATCTGCATGTAGATGCGGCCTTTGGAGGCTTTGTCTTGCCATTTCTGGAGGGCGACTGGCGCTGGGATTTCCGGGTGCCCGGGGTCTCATCCATCACCATCGATCCCCACAAGATGGGCATGAGCACCATTCCAGCTGGAGGTCTTCTCTTCCGAGACCAGGAATGCCTGAGCTACCTCGAGACCGAGACGCATTATCTTACCAAGGCCAGGCAAGCTTCTTTGACTGGAACCAGGAGCGGTGCAGCAGCAGCGGCCACTTATGCCGTGATGATGCACCTTGGGCGCGAAGGGTTCAAAGAGACCGTACGCTACTGTATGAATCTGACGCATCATCTTGTGTCGGGCGCGAGGAAAATCGGCGTTGAGCCATTGATCGAGCCCACAATGAACGTGGTGGCTTTGCAGGTTCCATCTCCTGCCAGGGTGCGAGAAGAGCTAATGAAACGCGACTGGCACGTCTCCATGACCCGTGAGCCAAAAAGAGCTTTGCGGCTGATTTTGATGGGACACATGACCCATGAGAACATCGACCTGTTCCTGAAGGATTTGGAAGATGTGTTGAAAATGTAGTTCGTTTAGGACGAAAGCAGGGCTAATCCCCGCCAATTCATTGGCGGGATACAGCCCGT
>CAZRYL010000007.1:0-57513 GCA_964604285.1 uncultured Methanotrichaceae archaeon | reverse complement strand
CTGAAGAGATGAAGACTCCATAGTCTGAAAGGATTCGCCACTGCAATGATTTGGCCGATCCACCATAGATGAGCAGGAAGTTCATGATCTTCGCAGCCTGCCTCTGTGAATCCGTCACATCCTCTGGAGCCCCTCCTCCGATCTTGGATGCAGTCAGACGGTGCAGATCTACGCCTTCCTGAAATGCATCCTTCATGGCCTTGTCCCCGGAAAGACGTGCCATGATGCGTAGCTCAATGGTTGAGAAATCAGCCTTGACAAACTTCTTTTTGGCCTGAGGCATAAAAAGCCTCCTTATGGCCGGCGCATCTTCTCCTGTCCTCGGGATCTGTTGGGCATTGGGCCTTCGAGAGCTGATCCTGCCGGTGGATGATGATATCTGAAAGTATTGAGGATGAATCCGGCTATCCCTGGCATGGACTCGCTCCATCCAGTTCTTCAGAAATGAGAGGCTCTGGCAGACATGCCTGTAGCGCAAAACTGCCTCGGCAAAGCCGCAGCCTGCGGCGGCAAGCCCTCTAAGAACCTCCGCCTTTGTGCTGGTAACAGCAAATCCCCGCCTTCTCAAAAAGGCCATGACATCCTCCTGTCTGTCCGGATTCAGATAATAGCACAGCCTCTTGCCGTTATGAGATACCCTCACAAAGCCCTTCTTTTGCGCCTCATCCTGAATCGTCCATACCAGGTCGCATAGCTCATTCTCCTCTTGTTCAACGAGGCTACTGGCACCAGTATGATCCAGATAAATGCCTGATATCTCCATCTCCGCAAGAGAGGAAATCGCTTTGAATTCCAGATCTGCTACCTCTTGCAGGCCGTTTTTGGCAATCAGCTGCTCAAGAATCCTGTGAATTGGCAGTAAGACGGCAGTCTGCATCTCCCGAGATTCGATGACATCGTTCAAACAAATTCCCAGATGCCTTTCAGCCAGGGCAGCAAGGCTGTGATCTGGACTCCTCTTCTTCCAGGGATTTTTTGTAGAATTAGATGGCACCAGTTCATAGTATCCGGACCAGCAAATCTGAGAGGCTACAAGCAGGTCGAAGATATTTTCTGCATAAAGCTTGCGACTCTCCGAGGCCCTCACAAAGGAGGTGCAGAATTTTGCATCATGCAGGACCTTTCTGATCCGTCTGTCCTCAAGGAGCCCTGCCAGATCTCTCAGGATATCACGTCCTAGCTCAAAGCAATCGGCGACGAAAACAGCGTCTGGCAGAGCCAGAAAAACACGCTCAACAACATGGCTCAATGGGTCCTGTCCGGTCGTCGACAGGTTTAGACCGCAAATCCCAAATCGCTCTATCTCGTGAAACGCAGACCTCCATTTCGACTGCGACTCAATTTTTATAAATTTGGGACGGACGGTCATCCTAAATCAAGAACGATGACCGTCTATCCGATATTTCGCGTTAACGGTCCGGTTTTCTTAAGACACAGTCATAATGCAGTGGGCCAAATACATGAATGATGGAAAATGGGTACTATAATGCCAGCGGAATAGTTACTTAGTAATTTTATGCCCAAACCCGGACTCGAACCGGGGACATTCAGATCTTCAGTCTGACGCTCTCCCAACTGAGCTACTTGGGCTGATAGGTGGGCCCGACGCGATTCGAACGCATGACCTCCGCCATGTCAAGGCGACGTCATAACCAGCTAGACCACGGGCCCGAAAGCAGATTTCCTCTCGTCTTCTCGCAGATAAAGGCTTCGGTCCGGCTCCTACCTATTTGCTCTCATCCTGCAAAACCCCCACTCGAATTTCTTGGAAAGCCGTCACTTGTAGATTACCTCTTTGTGATATTCATCCAGCGCCTTGATGGTCACCTGATCCTTCTTGGCCTTGCAAATGGCATCCGCAGATGCCTGCGCCGCCTGAATGGTTGTGATGTAGGGAACATGGTAGTCCACTGCGCTACGCCTGATCTGGTATCCGTCTTTCACGGACTGCTTCGTAGTAGGTGTATTGATGATCAGCCGGACCTCTCCGCGTTTCATGTAATCCAAAACATTTGGGCTACCATTGAAGATCTTGTTCACCCGCTCAACGTTAATGCCTGATCTCTTCAGATACTCAGCAGTGTTGTCGGTGGCGATGATCTTCAAACCAGCTTCTGAGAGTTTCTTGGCCGCCACAGCCGCTGCCGCCTTATCGTCATCCTTAACAGATATGAAGACCAGGCCATCCAGTGGCAGCGAATTGTCCGCAGAGAGCTCTGCTTTGAAGAACGCCAGGCCCAGGTTGTAGTCTATTCCCATGACCTCTCCTGTAGATCTCATCTCCGGCCCCAGCAGGACATCTGCGCCTGGCAGTTTGTCAAACGGCAAGAGAACTTCCTTGACGGAAACATAAGGTGTTTTCGGCTCCTTGGTATACCCCTGCTCACGCAAAGATTTTCCTATCATCACATTGGCTGCGATCTTGGCCAATGGCAGGCCTACTGCTTTAGAGACAAATGGTATCGTCCGGCTGGAACGGGGATTTGCCTCCAGTACATAAACTGTGCCGTTCTTGTAGGCCATCTGCAGGTTCACAATCCCTTTGACCTTCAGGGCAAGGGCAATTCTCTTCACGTAGTCCCGCACAACCTCTAAGACAACGCCTGGAAGCGTCTGAGGTGGAATCATGCAGGCACTGTCGCCTGAGTGAATTCCTGCCTCCTCGATGTGCTCCATGATGGCACCTATGAGGACGTCCTCCCCGTCGCAGACCGCATCCACATCAATTTCCACTGCATTTTGCAGGAAATCATCTATGAGCACAGGATGCTCATGAGATACCCTCACCGCCTCACGCATGTAGACATCCAACCCTGCCTCATCGTAGACGATCTCCATGGCCCGGCCTCCAAGAACATAAGACGGCCTGACCAGAACGGGATAGCCGATCCTGGCCGCCACGGCCTTTGCCTCTGCAGGGGAGAATGCAATTCCTGCGTTGGGCTGAGGAATGTTCAGGTCTTTCATCAGTGCGTTGAACCGCTCTCTGTCCTCAGCGAGGTCGATGCTATCTGGAGACGTTCCAAGTATCCGTGTATTCAGGCCGCGCCTGGCAATCTCTTTTTCCAAAGGTATGGCAAGGTTGATGGCAGTCTGGCCTCCGAACTGAACCAGTACTCCATATGGGCGTTCCTTCTCGATGATGTTCATGACATCTTCCAGTGTCACAGGCTCGAAGAAGAGCTTGTCAGATGTGTCATAGTCGGTCGAGACCGTTTCTGGGTTGTTGTTGACGATGTGAGCCTCGATGCCCTGCTCGCGCAGTGCCATCACCGCATGGACTGTACAGTAATCGAACTCGATGCCCTGGCCTATCCTTATCGGGCCCGATCCAAGTATCAGGACCTTCTTGCGGTCAGACGGTTTGAGTTCGCATTCAGTGTCGTATGTAGAGTAATAATAGGGAGTTGCGGCCGCGAATTCCGCAGCGCAGGTGTCCACCATCTTGTAAGTGGGAATTATGCCTAAAGAGATCCGCAAGTCGGTTATCTCTTCCCTGGTCTTTCCGACAAGGCGGGCTATTTGCTCGTCAGTAAAGCCGGTACGCTTGGCCTTCCTGAGGGTCTCGGGGTTCAGTTCCCTGCAGATTTCCTCCTCCACGGCTATGATGTTCTCGATCCTGTAGAGGAAGTAGGGCTCGATGCCCGTTATCCTGGAGACCTCTTCGGGCGACATCTTTCGTTTCAGAGCCTGATAGATGGCGAAGAGCCGATCGTCGGTTGGGCTCTGTAAAATATTTCTGATATCTTCATCCGTCCATGTGGCGTACTTGCCGGCATACCCGAAATCCTTGTCGATGTCCAGAGAGCGCACGGCCTTCATCAAAGACTCCTCATAACTTCTGCCGATGGCCATGACCTCTCCCGTGGACTTCATGGCTGTAGTCAGGGTCTTGTCGGCCTTGACGAACTTGTCAAATGGCCAGCGGGGAATCTTTGTCACAACATAATCAACAGCAGGCTCGAAGGATGCAGGGGTCTCTTTGGTCACATCGTTTCTTATCTCGTCCAATGTCATGCCGATGGCGATCTTGGCTGTGACGCGGGCAATTGGGTAGCCAGTGGCCTTTGACGCCAGAGCAGATGACCTGGATACCCTCGGATTGACCTCGATGACGCGATACTCGCCACTCTTGACGGCAAACTGAATGTTGCAGCCACCCTCAATTCCCAGTGCGCGAATTATATTTATGGCTGCGCTTCTGAGCTTCTGAATCTCTTGATCGGCTAGCGTCTGAATTGGGGTTACCACTATGGACTCGCCTGTGTGGATGCCCATTGGGTCCATGTTCTCCATGTTACAGATGGTGATGCAAGTGTCGTTCGAATCCCTCATCACCTCATACTCAAGCTCGATCCATCCGCCAACGCTCTCCTCAAGAAGGACCTGGTGGATGCGGGATCTCTTAAGTCCCATCTCACATATCCTCAGGAGATCTTCGCGCGTCTTGGCGATGCCACCGCCTGAACCTCCAAGGGTATATGCAGGCCTGACCACCAGTGGCAGCCCCAGCTCATCCATAACCTGCAAAGCCTCTTCTAGTGATCCCACCGCCTTGCTCTTCGGGACGGGCTCTCCAATCCGTTGCATGGCCTTCTTGAAGAGGTCGCGGTCCTCTGCCTCCTGGATGGATTTGACTGAGGTTCCCAGAACCTCTACATCATATTTCTCAAGAATGCCCATCTCCGCCAGCTCGCTGGTGATGTTAAGTCCAGTCTGGCCTCCGATCCCAGCTATTATGCCGTCCGGCCGCTCCTTCTCGATGATCTTGGCCACGATCTCCGGCACCAGGGGTTCGATGTATACTTTGTCCGCCATATCGGGATCGGTCATGATTGTGGCCGGATTGGAGTTGACCAGGACGACCTCGACTCCCTCCTCTCGTAGCGATTTGCAGGCTTGAGAGCCTGAGAAATCAAACTCAGCGGCCTGACCAATCTGTATGGGCCCAGAGCCGATGAGAAGAACCTTATGAATATCATTTCGCTTGGGCATCTTCATCGCCTCCCGCCAGCAGCTGGGACTTTTCGCTTCATCATTCGCTGGACAGAGGCAAAGAAGGGGTCTTCGGTGCAGAGCGGTCCAGGGTGGGCCTCGGGGTGGTACTGGACCGCCAGGATATCCAGCTTATCGCTTTTTATTCCTTCAACTGTTCCGTCGTTGGTGTTGACTTGGAAGATCTCAAGGCCAGTGCCTTCCTCTGAGCCCGGGACTACGGCAAAGTTATGATTTTGGGAGGTGATGTAGACGATCTTTTTTTCCAGGTCTTTTACGGGCTGGTTGCCGCCGTGGTGGCCGAACTTGAGCTTGAAAGTATCTGCCCCCAGTGCGAGGGCGATGATCTGGTGGCCCAGGCATATTCCAAAGACTGGGATCTGGCCTGCGAAGTGCTTCACAGCAGCCATGGCTGCCACAGCCCTCTGTGGATCCCCCGGCCCATTGGAGACGAACAGGGCCTCTGGGCTTGTAGCCTCGATGTCGGAGATGCTGGCGTGCGCAGGAAGAACATGAATGTCGAACCCGCGAGCTGACAGGCTCCTCAGTATGTTCCTCTTTATGCCAAGATCGAGCATCGCAATCCGGGGGCCACTGCCCTTGATGTGATATGAGCTCTTGCAAGTTACATCTCCCAAGAGATCCTGTGCAGAGATATCCGGCTGAGATCTGGCCATCTTCACAACATCAAGGTCGCAGATCTCATCTCTCGCGCCCACAGCGATCGTCGCCCTCATCACGCCTTGCGTCCTCACTTTCAAAGTGAGCATTCGGGTGTCAACGCCGCAAAGTCCCGGCTTTCCTTCGTCGAGCAGAAATTTATTCAGAGTCCTCACTGAGCGGTGATGCGTGGGGCGATCCCAGTACTCCCTGCATACCATGGCCACTGGCCACATCCTGTCGGATTGAAAATCGTCACCGCTTACTCCATAGTTGCCCTGCAGAGGATATGTGAACATCAGCATCTGTCCGTGATAGGAGGGATCTGTCAGTGCCTCCTCGTAGCCGGACATGATTGTGGTGAAGACCAGCTCCCCGGAGACAATGCCGGGCGCGCCAAAACCGGAACCTTCCACCAGCGTTCCGTCTTCTAACCCTAAGACCCCAATCATAGTATCGGCAACACAACAAGCAATAGTCACCTAAATACATTTCGATGCCGGAAATTGCGCTCAGGCATTCGAGATTGCCAGGTCTAACATCATCTTTTTTAAGCATGAGGCCTCTTCCACATCCATGGAAGTTTCAGTAGAGATCAGGCGCAATCCCGACTTCAAGCAGATCTACGCAATTGGTGCCATCGGTGGCCACAGCCCTTATGACTTCAGAATCGCATTCTACAATGACTCCCCCAAGGCCTTGGTGGAAGGTGGAAAGAGCGTGACGGTCATGGAGAGAATGATAGAGACGGAGGTCATACTCTCTCCCCTGGCAGCCAAGGAGCTCTACAACTGGCTGGGAGGTCACATCAAGGACTATGAGAAACTCTTCGGTGAGATAAAGAGGCCAGGAGACGCGCCCAAAGGGCCCGGCAATCAGGTAAAGGCCAGCGAATCCGCATCCATTCAGGGCTACATGTGATGCTTGATGAACAGCAAAGAGAAGGTTCTGATCCACAAAGGCATGGATATGGTCAAGCGCATGAAGTATCAGGAAGCATTGGAAATCTTCGAGCGCCTCATAGACATGAATCCACATATTCCCGAGGCCTGGAATAACAAAGGCGTAGCACTCTATCGTCTGGGGCGCGCTGAAGAATCCATCGAGTGCTACGATCGATCCATTGCCATTGACCCGGAAAATATGGACGCTTTTCGGAACAAGGGTTTAGCTTTGAGGAGCCTTGGCAGGATGGAGGAGGCTTTGCAGGTATATGACACGGTCCTCCAGAAAGGCGGGGATGCAATTGATCTGGAATCCACGGCTTTAGTGCTCATCGCTCTGGGAAGATTGGAGGAAGCAATGCATTGTCTGTTACTTGCAAGTGAAAAAATGCATCTGGATCGCTTCGAGAGGGAGATTGAGGTGTTGAAAGGGATGATTCAGGCGAAAGAATAATACTGTGCTAAACACACAATATTTGTAATCATTAAAGGTTGATGTTCATTCTTGGGGGTAGAGATTTGAAAGGTTTTATAATGATCAACGTCGAGCCGGGAGCTGAGAAAGCTGTCCACGATGCACTGGAGCGAATCAGGGGAATTCGTGAAGTTGTTCCGGTATACGGTGAGAGGGACTTCATCGCCATCGCCGATGTGGAGAGCATCTCCGATCTCAATCGGGCTGTGCTCAGCATTCGGGAGATCAATGGAGTAACTTATACTGAGACAATCCTTGGCATGGAGCTGAAGTTTTAAAGCTGGGATAAAAGATTTTCAAGCACGATTTTGGCCGTCAGGCTCCATTATATCTCAGCGTTTTCGTTGCAGTCCTGGGTTTTTCGCTGGTCGCGCCCATATTTCCCAGTTACGCCATGGATCTTGGGGCATCATACACGATGCTCGGCATCATCGTCTCAATTTATGGAGCAGTCCAGCTGATCAGCCAGATTCCCATCGGCCGCCGCTCAGACCGGCTGGGACGTAAGAATATCCTCTTGCTTGGGCTTCTCACATTTACATTTCTGCCGCTTCTTTACATCAATGCCAGCAATGTTTACATGCTCCTCCTCATCAGGGCCTTAGGAGGTGTGGGAGCATCTGCGGTCTGGCCGCTAGCCATGGCCTTGATAATTGATCAGGCAAGAGCCCAGGAGAGAGGAACTGCCATGGGCTGGTATAATGCCTCGTTCTTCTCTGCTCTGGCCTTCGGCCCCTTTCTGGGAGGGTTTCTCTATGACCTATACGGCCTGAAGGCGCCTTTTTATTTCTGGGCACTGCTCGGCGTAGTATCCATCGTAATAGTCTATCTTAAAGTGCAAGAGCCGGATAAGAAGAATCTCGTGATAGTCTGCCAGCCCGAAAAGGCAAACGAGCAGCTGATCAATTCAGGGTACCGGCTTACGTTTCTCGCCTGTTGTTCTGTGGTCCTCTGGGCTGGAATCGTTGGAGGCTTCAACTGTACTATGCTGCCAAGTTATGCTGCACAGCTCGGGCTTTCGGCAACAGATGTGGGTTTGCTCTACCTGGCTTATGGAAGCTGCACTGCATTGTCTAATGTTTACTTTGGCCGGCAGGCCGACCGAGGAAGAAGGAAGCAACTCATGTTTGCTGGATGTCTTGCAGGAGCAGTCTCCTTCGCAGCGCTCTTGGCGGCAAGCAGCTTGCTTCAGATTGCAGTTCTTTATGCAGGCCTTGGCTTAGGCCTTGGCATTGGCAGCCCTGCCGCAGCTGCGCTGATCTCCGATACCACGAGTCAGAGCCGCCGGGGCGAGATCTATGGGATCTTCAACACCTCCCGAATGTTGGGCGTGGTAGTGGGTCCTCTGATAGCAGGCCTCACGGCCGATGCATACGGCGTGAGCGGCGCCCTGGCTGCATTCGTAGCAATAGCCGCTGCAGTTACGCTATTGACGCTGGCCGTGCATGAACCACTGCCAACGCCGCAAAAAGGGAAAATATCATGAAGACACAAGGATGACGGACCAAAATGTCAGCGACCAAGCTCTCTCCTCTGATGGAGCAGTACTATAGAGAGAAGAGACAGTATCCAGATGCAATACTACTATTCAGAGTGGGCGACTTCTACGAGACCTTTGCTGAGGATGCAGTAATCGTCTCTAGGGATCTGAACATCACCCTGACCTCGCGTCAGAAGGACGACGATGGGAACAAGATCCCACTGGCTGGCGTGCCATACCATGCGCTTGAAGCTTATCTTGCCAAGCTCATCAAAGCAGGACACAAAGTTGCCATCTGCGATCAGGTGGAGGATCCGAAAGCTGCCAAGGGCTTGGTAAAGCGAAGGATAACTCGCGTGGTAACTCCAGGGACCGTCATCGAGCCCTCGATGCTGGACGAGTCGTCCAACAATTTTCTGGCCGCGGTGGTAGAAGAGGGAGGCATGATAGGTCTGGCATTAGCGGACGTATCCACTGGAGAATTTCTGACCACTGAAATTCCCGAGGAGAGGCTGACGTCTGAGCTAGCCAAGTTCAGGCCAAGCGAATGCATCTCGCCCGTCCGTCTCAACTGGGAAGGCACCCGCCAGCAGGTTCTGGAAGATGTCCACTTTTCCCTGGAAAATGCAGCTTTGGTCCTGGAGGGCCAGTTTGGTCCTGGCTGGGAGAAGAGGCTGCGACTGGAGGACAAGGTGCTTTCGACTCGCGCCTGCGGAGCGATTCTCTCTTATCTGCACAAATCTCACTTCGACGCCTTGGGCCACCTGAAGGACATCGTCATCTACTCGGGCTCTGAGTTCATGAGGCTTGATGATGTCACTCTGCGCAATCTTGAGATCCTGAGGAACATCCGGGACAGGTCTCGCAGGGGAACATTGCTGGAGTTTCTGAGCAGGACTTCGACGCCCATGGGCTCTCGAGCCATGGCCCGCTGGATTCAGATGCCTCTTCTCTCTCAAGATTTGATCATGCGAAGGCTGGATGCAGTGGAGGAGCTCTGCCACAGTGCCATGCTGCAGACCAGGCTGACAGAGGAGCTAAAACGTGCATCAGATCTGGAGAGATTGATGAGCAGGGTCTCATGCGCCATCGTCAATCCCAAAGAGCTTGTGGTGCTTAAGAGCACATTGCAAAGGCTTCCGGCGTTATGCCTGATCCTTCAAGACGTTTCTGCGCGCTACCTCAAGGATCTGAATTGCCAGCTCAGCCCGCTTGATCAGGTTGTGGCTTTGATTGAAAAATCAATAGCAGATGATCCGCCAGCCAATTTACGTGATGGGGGTGTGGTCAGGGATGGCTACAACCAGGAGCTCGATGATCTTCGCTCTCTGTTGAGGGACGGCAAAAGCTGGATATCACGCCTGGAGGGCTCGGAGAGGGCACGAACCGGCATCAAGTCCCTAAAGATCGCGTATAATAACGTCTTCGGCTACTACCTAGAGGTCTCCAGAGCAAATTTGCACCTGGTTCCGGAAAATTACATTCGCAAGCAAACCACTGCCAACGCGGAACGCTTCATCACTCCAGAGCTCAAAGAGATGGAGGCCCGGGTCCTCTCAGCCCAGGAGCGGGCCATCGCTCTTGAGCAAGAGATCTTCGGAAAAGTTCGACAGGAGGTTGCTGCATATGCAAAGGAGATTTTGCAGAGGGCAGCGGCCATGGGCGAGCTGGATGTGCTCGTAGCACTGGCAGTCGTGGCCAAAGAGAACTCATATGTGAAGCCTGAATTCAATCAGGAAGGCAGGATATCCTTGCGATGCTGCAAGCATCCCGTTCTGGACAGGGACATGCGCGGAGGCTTTGTGCCCAACGACGTGCTCCTCGACAACGATCGCAATCGTCTAATCATACTCACAGGTCCAAACATGGCTGGCAAGTCCACATTCATGAGGCAGATTGCCATCTGCCAGATCATGGCCCAGGCCGGGTCTTTTGTGCCAGCCTCATTCGCATCCCTCTGCCTCGTGGACCGCATCTTCACTCGCGTGGGGGCTTATGACGATCTGTCTGCAGGCCAGAGCACCTTCATGGTTGAGATGATGGAAATTGCCAGCATACTCTCTCTGGCAACGCGAGACAGTCTGGTGCTTCTCGACGAGGTAGGTCGGGGTACGTCCACATTCGACGGCCTGTCTCTCGCATGGGCCATATCCGAATACCTGCATAGCAGCATTAAATGCAAGGCGGTCTTTGCCACTCACTACCATCAGTTGACGCAGCTGGAGGGGGTGCTGCCTGGGGTTCGAAATTTCAGCATTGCAGTGAAGGAGGAGAAGGGCAGCATCACGTTTCTACGCACAGTGGTGCCAGGAGCCACAGACAAGAGCTATGGCGTGCATGTGGCAAGGCTCGCAGGTGTGCCAGATATCGTAACGAAAAGGGCTGATGAGATTCTCAAGGAGATCGAAAGAGAGGCTATAATTGAGCCCCTTTCCAGGAATAAGAAGACGAAAAAATCGTCTCGATACACCCAGCTCATATTCTTTGATGCTCCTGAAAACAGCGAAAAAATATTGCAGCCCCAGACACTTGATCCTGTCTTGGAGGAGATACTGGGCTTGGACTTGGATTGCATGACGCCCCTCGAGGCCCTGAACCACTTGGCTGAATACCAAAAGAAGCTGAGAGCGAAAGATGGCAAGAATTAGGCATCTGGACGAAGACACCATAAACAAGATCGCTGCTGGCGAGGTCATCGAGCGGCCCGCCTCAGCCGTCAAGGAGCTCGTAGAAAATTCCATCGATGCAGGAGCAAGGCGGATTATCGTTGAGGTCAATGATGGAGGAAAGAGCCTCATTCGGGTGACTGACGACGGATGCGGCATAGAGCCTGACGATCTGCCACTGGCCTTCATGAAGCATGCCACCTCCAAGATCAGTAGTGCCAGGGATTTGGAGAGCATTAAGACCCTTGGCTTCCGGGGCGAGGCGCTGGCCAGCATCGCCAGCGTCTCACGATGCGTAGAAGTTCGCACCAAGACTCCAGGGTCGGTTTCAGGTACGTACCTGCGAATGGAGGCTGGCAAGATAGCAGAGATAAAGGACGTGGGCTGCGCAGTGGGCACCACAATAACGGTCTGGGATCTCTTCTACAATGTGCCTGCCAGACGAAAGCATCTCAAGGGCAGAGAGGCCGAGCTTGTGTACATCACTAATACGATTACAGAGATGGCCATCATCAATTACACCATCGCTTTTGAGCTCTTCTCAGGTCGTCGCACGATCTTCAAGTCTGCAAGAGCCTCCTGCTGGGATGACGTCCTTTTGCGCATCTTCGGCCTGAAGACATTCAAGTCGATGGTACTACTGCAGGCCGAAGGCCAAGGATGGCGTCTGACGGGCTCTGCAGGAGACCCTTTCAGCGCCAGGAGCAGCCCTGACAGGATATTCATCTTCGTTAACGGTCGGGCCGTCTCATTCAGGGCACTGGCAGGAGCACTGAGAGATGCCTACAGAAATATCATCCCGCAAGCAAAGAGCCCTGTGGCAGTCTTATCCCTGGCAATTGACGCAGGGCTGGTAGACGTGAACGTCCATCCTGCCAAAAGGGAGATCCGGCTGCTGCGAGAGGAGGAGATTTGCAGTGCTCTCTCGCAGGCAGTGGCTCAGGCTCTTGCGGCTCGGGCCCAAGTCTCGCAGGCAGTGCCAGAGCAGAATCCTGCTGTGAGCCAGAATCCGTCCAGAGCGATGATAACCTCTAAACCAGAGCAGATAACCCTTCCATTGCAGTCAGGTCTGGATGCCGTCGAGGAAACATCGGCTGAAGTGAGAATGCCTCGGGTTAAGATACTGGGTCAGATTCTGGACTTGTACATCGTGGCCGAGGGTGAGCAATGTCTGATGCTCATCGATCAGCATGCAGCAGCCGAGAGGATCAGATTTGAGCGGCTGCAAGAGCGATACATCAACCGAAAGATCAGACAGGAGCTTGCAGTGCCCATCACCATCGATCTCACTCCTGGCGAGCAGATCCTGATGGAGTCCTGGAAGGAGACGCTAAGCGACATTGGCTTTGAGATTGTGCCGTTTGGAGGAAACACTATCAGCGTCAGGTCTGTTCCGGCGCTTGGCAAAAGGCTTGAGAATGCCGAGTCGATTCACGACATTCTTTCCGACCTCTTCTCAGTCGGCAAGGTAGGCCAGGATTCCCTCAATCGCGATGAGATCCTCAGGCTCCTGGCCTGCAAAGGCTCCATAAAATCAGGAAAGGAGCTGGGCATGGCTGAGATGCAAAGGCTACTGGAGGATCTCTACAAATGCCAAAATCCCCTCACGTGCCCTCACGGAAGGCCGGTGGCAGTGACGATTGACCAGAATCAATTGGAGCGTCTCTTCGCCAGGAGATGAACTTTTCTACAGGCAGGATAATTGCCTGTCATGGATCTGGAAGGTTTTGCCAAGAGAGGCCTGAAGAGAAACGATCCCGAGGTTGAATCCAAGCTCGCGATGCTCATCAGAGAGGTAAAAGATATTCCCCGCGAGCGTGCGGAGGCACTGGCTCGGGCAGTCATGCAGGAGGCAGTGGCAACGCTTCACCCCCGGGGAGATGTCTTCCGGCTGGAGACCGTTGGGGTCAGCATGGGCGACTTTGGGATTGGCTCGCGCGGCTCTGGCGATTTTTATACTCACACAAAGATTGCCGAGGTCATCGGCCAGACGAATGCGGTCGTAGACTCTCGACAGTTGGACGACTCTGGCGTGGTGAAGGCTGGCGACAAATTCATTGTTGTGACAGTGGACGGCATGCACTCCAGGCTCAGCGACTATCCCTTTTTAGCTGGTTTTCACGTGACCCGCGCGGCTCTTCGTGACATCTACGTCATGGGCGCAAAGCCAGTGGCTATGCTGTCGGATATTCACTTAGCCGACGACGGCGACGTGGCCAAGCTCTTCGATCACCTTGCGGGCATCGCTACTGTCTCGGAGCTGATCCAGGTTCCTCTCATCACCGGCAGCACTCTGCGCATTGGCGGAGATATGGTCATTGGCGACCGGCTCACAGGTTGCGTTGGAGCAGTGGGGGTCTCCCAGAATTTGACAGCTCGTAAGGATGCAAGGCCTGGGGACGTCATCATGATGACTGAGGGCGCGGGCGGTGGAACGATCTGTGCTGCGGCCCTTTATTATGGAATGCATGAGGTCGTAGATGAGACGCTCAACATCAAATTCCTGGAAGCTTGCGAAGCCCTGCTAAAAGAGGATCTGACAATTCATGCTATGACCGATGTTACCAACGGTGGCATTCGAGGTGACGCCAAGGAGATCTCCTACACAGCCGGGGCGAGGCTTGTCTTCGAGGAGGAGCGCATGCGGCGTCTGGTCAATTCGCGAGTCCTGGAGATGCTAGAAGGCCTTCAAATAGATTATCTGGGCGTTTCCATCGATGCTCTGCTCATCATCGCCCCACCAGACGAGGCGCAAAAGATCTCCAAGACAATTCGTAGCGTTGGGGTGGCAGTGGACGAGATAGGTTACGTCGAGGAAGGAACGGGAGCGCAGCTGCATATGGATGGGCGTTTTGTCGACTTCGAGCCGAGGTTCAGGGAAGCTGCTTACACGCCCATAAAAAAGGCCATTGGTCAGGATGCGCAGCGCAATGTCGCGGAAATGACTCGGTTAGTCGACCTGGCCGCCAGGAATGCTGTAGAAAAGAAGAGACGATTTATAGAGAAAATAAAGAGAAATTAATTCAAATTTTTACAAAGATATTTATTTTGGCGACTTTACGCATTGTAGTAATAATAGTAAAAATTTAATTAACATAAATAAACTATTTATATCATAACGTACCTCATTTAACCCAAGGGGACAAAAAAGGGAGAAGATAACAATGAAGGAATCTTTCGTAATGAGATTTGATGAGAAGGATATCGAAGTAGTTGAGACGCTGAAGAGCCTGGGAGTTCCAAGAAAGGTCTCCAACATGATCGCCTATCTCGCCAGCTGCACAGAAGCCACCTCCCGCGAGATCGAGAGGGGGTCCGACCTCCGTCAGCCAGAGGTGAGCATCGCCCTGCGAACGCTAAGAAAAAACAATTGGATTGAAGAGAAGATGGGCAGAAGCGATGGCACCGGCAGGCCTATGAAGATCTATCGTCTCAAGGCGCCAATTGAGGAGATTCTCCATTATTATGAGCAGGAGAAGCTCAATGAGGCGAACCAGGCCATGGCGTCCATTCAAAAATTGAAGAGCCTCCTTGTGGAGACAGGGTCTAGCTGAGCACGTGATTGTCATTCCATTTTTTACATTTATTTTAAGTCTTATTGCTTTTCAGGTGTTAAAAGCCGCTTGTATCCTCGATAATTTTAATATAGATATATTCGTTCGTATCAACCACCCGAAAAACGTTTTCACGATGGGGATATATAGAAGGAACGCGTAAGATTAATCTGAGATGAAATATGGACAAGACCAAATCAAATCCCCGAACTTACCTCAAGCCCGGTTGAAGAAAACAATTAATCAGGGCAGTCTTCAATAATGAAGAATGTAGGTATCGATTTGTTCCAGTTGTATGATTTAATCGGAAATTACATTGAGGTAGTGATTCATTGACGGTTATCGATGAAGTAATTCACAGGGCTTATCTCAACAAGCTCGTGGGAGAAGAGGGTTTGAGAATAGTGGAATGCATACCAGGCGAAGAAATCACGGATGAGCGGCTGGCTGAACTGACGGGTATTAGCTTGAATACAGTAAGGCGTACCCTGTATCTTCTTTACGAGCACAGGCTGGCAGTATATCGGCGCAAACGAGATCCAGACTCTGGATGGCTTACGTATCTTTGGCAGCTTTGCCCCGAGAATTTCGACAAGGCACTGGAGTCCGAGGCGAAGAGGCTGCTTCGAAAACTGGATGAGCGGCTGGCCTATGAGAAGGAAAATATATTCTATGCCTGCACCGAGGGTTGTGCCAGATTCGTCTTCGATGAGGCAAGCGAGGCAAATTTTGTCTGTCCCTTCTGCCAGGGCAGTCTGGAATACATGGAGAATGCAAAGGTCGTCGAGACCATAGAAAAACAGATAGAAGATCTCAAAGCCTGCCTGTGAGCAAATCCAAGCTTCACAGGTTCTCCAGGTTGTTGTTCAGGACCGCAGTCCACCACCAGCGAGCCATATCCACCAGGTCACGGCTGAACATTCCTGAGAGCCTATATTCTCCTCCTTTGTTGGAGATCAGTCCTGCGCCAAGCAGTTTGTTTCTCATAGCATAAAAGGCTGAACGGCTGATGTCCAGCTCATCCAACAGCTGCTTCCATTCTCGTGTCTTCAGAGGATCTCCGCTTCTCTGCCGCTCCTCCACAATGGACAGAAATTTGCGGCCTCGCAGAGCAGTCGCCTCCTCTTGAAAAAGTCGAAGCATGAGCTCGTGGTATGGATCGCGAGAGCGACTGATAGCAAACTCAGATTTGGAACGAACCTTGAGAGTTGTTGCAGTTCTTGGAGCTTTTTTTACATTGGTCATGAGGCAGTCAGCACCGCCCTGGCTATATCTGCATACTCATCTCTTAAGACATAGGTCGTGGGTGAACGGTATGACTTCTTGGTTACATGCAATATTCCCAGGCGTGAACAGATATAGCCTATCATTGATGCCACCACCTTCTTGGAAACATTAAACCTCCCTTTAACGCTTTCATGAAGAGAGGCAACTGTGAATTCTCGAGCCTCCACCATCGACTCTAAAACAAATCGCCTCAGACCATCCGTATCCAGATTAATGAACCTGACCATACGGCTCAGTATCTCGGACCGTTGTGGTTTCATCACACCCCTCCGGTACTACCCCATTTATATTTGCTAATAGTTTGGTGATATGTATAATATAAACCTTACTATATGATTCGTTGACAACCAGTCGATCCATTCGTGCCTTGTAGATCAACTATATCTACATTCATGTTAATCTCAATTCTACCATTGATCTTCAGAACCGGCTGTGATATGGGAACAAATATGTCTTCGGATTGGAAAGAGTTGGCAGACCGCCTGTATGTCCAAGGGGATTTCGAGGGAGCGCTGTCAGCCTGGCTCAAGGCCGAGGAGACAATGTCTCTGGATGCCGTGGAGTGGTACAAACGAGGAATTGCGCTTCGCAAGCTTGAGAGATACAAAGAGGCAGTCCAGGCCTTTGACAGGTCCCTTGAGCTTGAATCGAAGAATGCCGATGCCTGGAGGAACCGTGCAGTGGCCCTAAACCAACTGAACATGAATGTCGAAGCAGTTTCGTCATGCGAAAAGGCCATAGCCATCGATCCCACCAGCTCCAGGACATGGATTGTGAGAGGCTTTGCCCTGCACTGTTTGGGAAAGTATGAGGCCGCTGTAGAGAGCTATGCCAGGGCCATTGAACAAAATCCGTTAGGCTCCGATGGACGAAGGGCATGGAATAATCGAGGTGCAGCACTGGATAACTTGCACAGGCACGAGGAAGCCATAGAGAGCTATGATGAAGCGATCATGATCGATCCTTTCGACGTTTTTGCCTGGAATAACAGAGGAGTGGCTCTGGCGACCTTGAAGAGATATGATGATGCCATCCGAAGTTTCCGCAAAGCAATACAGATCGAACCGTCTTATGCCACTGCTTGGAAGAACCTTGGGCTAGCCCTGAGGTCTCAGCGCCGCGAAGCTGAGGCAGATGAGGCCTTTCAGAAGGCCCACGATCTGGGATTGGATTGAAACACAATGAATTATGAAGCAAGAAGCCTTCGGGCGGTAACATGAGGGATGCTGGCCTCCTGCCAAATTGATGCCCACAGCAAGGGCAGATCGACCTTATGTTCCTTCGATCCATCAATTTTGTTGATAGCAAAAGTCATACGGAATGCGATTTTTTGCTGATCGATCCAGGTTATATGTTTGCATAATTCTAAAGATAAAAAATATTTATATTCAGACAACATATGATCGATCAAAATGTCGGAGGATTGCGGGATGGGCAAGATGAGATTTGGCACAGCAATTCGAGATACCGACCCCAGGCTGAAGCTTGAATGGGATGGATTTTACGACAGTGTTGGGCGAAGGATGTGTTTTCGTGGAGTGAACATCGCAGGAAATGCCAAATTTCCTCCCTTCATACCTTTTCAAGAATCCTTCTGGTGGGACCTGCTGGCATTCTGGGGCTTCAACATGGTCAGGCTCACCATCTTTTGGGAGGCCATCGAGCCTGAGCCTGATACTTATGATCTTTGCTATTTGGATAAAGTAAAAGAAATGGTAAAAGAGGCATCTCAAAGAGGAATCTACATCCTGCTGGACATGCACCAGGATCTTTACAGCCGCAAACTTTGTGGGGATGGAGCGCCAGCCTGGGCAATGCCAAAAGATGTGGACACGAAGGGCAGCGATAGCTTTGGAGGTCAGTTTTGGAGTGCAGCCTACGTACTTTCCAGAGATGTACGCGCAAGCTTTACCCATTTCTTCAATTCGGCTGATCTCAAAGAACATTATAAAAATGCCTGGCTTGAGGTCGTGAAATTTGTTCGCGATAACCCTTTCATCCTTGGGTACGACATCATGAACGAGCCCTCTTGCGGCAATATTCCAAATGACTGTGGCCAGTTCGAGAACGGATTCCTAAAGTCATTTTACCAGGAGATCATATGTGCCATTCGCGAGCTTCAGCCCTCGGCCGTAGGCTTCGTGGAGCCTCATGTCCTGGACATGTATACTTCCAAGCTCACGCCCTTTCAGGCAGAGCGCTTGGTATATGCACCACATCTCTACAATCCTCTCTCCATAACCTTGCGCTTCGACCCCCTTCCCGAAGACCTGCTCTTCAAGGTGCTACTTGCGCGCCACCAGGAAAAAGCCAAATCATTGAAAATGCCGCTTTTCATAGGTGAGTTCGGTGCTCCTTGGACTATGCAGCCATTTTATGCACGGAACATGGCGGTGAACAATGCCCTGGAAAACCTGGAGGAGCACTTGATAAATTGTGCTTACTGGGATTTTAGCGTGAAAGATGTTGATGGATGGAATGGAGAAGACTTCTCGCTATTCGACAGAGAAGGAAGGGCGCGTGGCCTGAATGTCAACGTAAGGCCAAGTATCACTCGGCTGAGGGGATACTGTGCATTCCAGCACTTTGACCCAGCGACAAAAAAATATATAGCCCATTTCAAGAGCGAGCCGGGCAACCCTCCGACGGTGATTCGCATTCCTAAGCTGCAATTTCCTGACGGCTTCAGAACATGCTTATCAGATGGATGGGCAAAGTTTTTTGAGGATACGGGTGAGCTGTGGTTCTACCACGGCTATGAAGGACGGCATCACATCTTGCTAAAACCTGTTTTGAAGCAAGTTCCATAGGTCCCGCTCCATATGCCTGCAATTCTAATTGCCATATTGCGCCCTCATCCTCTCCGCATATTGGCTTAAGCTCTGGACGTCTTTTATCTCCTTTCGGACAAGCTTTGCTATCCGGCTGCGAATCTCAATGTCGGGCTTGAGGCCTGCTGAGCGCAGATGCATCTCGATGTTCCTGGCCATCTCATCTCCCTTCTCGTCCCAGTCTGTGAGCAGTACGATCTTTGGAAAGCTTCTGGCAGCATACTCAGCCAGGTCCAGAGCTGATCGACGTGAAGCCATGATAACAGGTCCCGGCAGGCCCAGAGCGCGCAGTGACATCTCATCGCGCCTTCCTTCCACGATGATCGCTGCGCCTTCACAAGAGGCTTCATAAAGGGAGGCGATTAGCTCCTCGAACGCTTCCAGGTCGTATGTTCCCTTCTGCCGGATATCGTGCTGCGCTTTTTGGCAAATCATCGAATGCTCAGCTCGCTTTCTATTTTCTGACTTAGAATGTTGATGGCGTTCTTTGCGCCCACTCCCCTGACGAGCAGAACCTTCCTTGAACTCTTGTGTCCGCTCAAGACCTCCACATCAGACCCCGAAACTCCCAGGGCAAGAGCCAACTCCTCTACCAGCTGGTGGTTGGCCTTTCCCTTCATTGGCTCCTGGGTCAGCCGCGCCTCAAGGGCTTTCCTCCAGGGATTGAATCCAGATGGCACGACCAGTCTGGATGAACCTGGAACGACCTCAAAGCGGATTGTGCATCCCAGAGGATGGGGCTCAACGGCCTCATGAAGGTTCATGATCTATAGAAGTGCAGCCCTGGAGTTTAAACCTTATCTACAAAAAGGTTAAAATAGCGCAAGCGACGAAAGGAACGAGGTTCGATGAGGATAAAGCAAGTCGTCGTCTTGGCCGATCAAGCAAAAGGGCCAAGTTTTATTCCATCTGGCTTGGAGCAGCTTGGCTTGCAAATTTGCGACAGATTTTCTTTGGATGGCAGCGGATTGGACCTTCTTTTGATATGCGATGTGGGCTTTGAGGAAACGCCATCTGGCTCAGCGCTCATACGCCAGGCCTTGAGCCGTGGATGCCCAATAGTTCTTGATCCACAGAGGTGCTCGTCTGTAATTGATGAGATAAGGCAGACGGGCTGCTTGTGCGAGGAGACGAGAAATGAGCTAGCTGCTAGGGCCCTTTACAAATGCTTGCAGAGCGATGCCCGGCTGCTTGCTGCTCTTCAGGGCAATGGACGCGAAATGCCTCGCTATGTGGTTACTGCGTTTGAAAAAGTGCAGGATTTGCGTTATGGTGAGAACTGGCATCAAAAAGCAGCGCTTTACAGGAAACAGGATGGTTTGGGACTGCACAGGGCGAAGAAGCTCAATGGCAGAGAGATGTCCTACAACAACATGGTAGATGCTGAGACTGTGCTGGAGATGCTCATCGACCTGTCCCATTACGACGGCGTCAGGGTCGAGAAGCCCATCTCTGTTATAGTGAAGCACGCCAATCCATGCGGTGTGGCCTACGGTAGCACGCTGCAAGAGGCTTACCGCCTATCGTTCGCCACTGATCCCAAATCAGCCTTTGGAGGCGTCATTGGATTCAACCATCCTGTGGACGAAAATACAGCTCGCGCCATCGGAGACAGCTTTGTGGAGGTGCTGCTGGCACCAGGCTTCGAGCCAGAGGCTTTGAAGCTGCTCACGGAGAAGAAGCCCAATCGTAGGATTCTGGATATCGGAGATCTGCTGCAGAGAAAAGAGGAGCTATATCGCGGCTACTATCTGCGAAGCATCTTTGGCGGCATGATGTTGCAGGACTACGACACTGGCGACATTTTGGAGTGGAAGGTCGTCACAAAGCGTTCGCCGACAGATTATGAGACCAGGGCTTTGAGATTTGCATGGAAGGTCGCAAAGTATGTGAAATCCAATGCATTGGTCTATACCAGCGAATGCCAGACAGTGGGCATCGGATCCGGCCAGGTGAGCCGCGTGGACTCTGCTCGTTTTGGTGCAGAGAAGGCGGAAGAGCACGGCCTATGCACTTTAGGCACAGTGGCCGCCACAGATTCGTTCTTCCCCTTCCGCGATGGACTGGATGAAGCATTTAAGGCTGGGGCTACCGCCGTAATTCATCCTGGCGGATCCATCCGGGATGCTGAGGTGATTGATGCAGCAGACGAGCACGGCATGGCCATGGTCTTCACCGGCATGCGCCACTTCCGTCATTGAACTGTGTCGAATGATATTTGCATCACTGATAGCCTTGGCTCTGCTCACATGCGCCCAGGCGAGTACCATACAGTCAGGCCAGGACATTCAGGCGGCCATCAACTCCGCAAGGTCTGGCGACATAATTCTGGTAGGGCCTGGAGAGTACAACGCATTCGAGGTGGATAGGGCTCTGACCATCGTGGGACAGGAAGGATCGGTACTGCATGCAGCAATTCAGAAGCCCGCCATCCTGGTCTCAGCGGAAGGCGTCAAGATCTCAGGCTTCAAGATCATTGGAGTGGGCAAGGACTCTACTGCCAAGTTCAATTACTACATGAGTAATCCTGCAGCAGCTGCTGGCCAGCGACTTGACCAGCCAAATGCGGCAATAATCATCAGCGCAAATGATGTGCTTCTTGAAAATACGAACATCTTTGGAGCCCAGGTGGGCGTGAAGGCCGAAAACGTTGGAAATCTGACCATCCAGAATACTACTCTGGAAAGTTGCGAATCGGGTGCAGCTCTTTTGCAATGCCGCTCCATCAAAGTGGAGGGCTGTAGCTTTTCAAACTGCAAAAAGTATGGCATGGACGTGGAAGGGTGCAGGGACATCAACTTCAGCTCAAATCGCATTGTCAATACTTCCAGCAGTGGTGCTCTCTTCAAGGAATCAGATGAGTGCAAAATTCAAGATAATGTCTTTTCGGGGAATACCTTTGGACTCTCCCTCTGGAGATCCACCTTCAGCCAGGTTGCAGGGAACAGAGCAGATCACAATTACTACGGGATTCTTATAACAGACAGCTCGAACAACAACACCATAACAGATAACCTGGCCGAAGATAACAGCAGAGGTGAGATCATAGCCGGCTTTGGCATCGGCATCAGCCTGGAGGAGAACAGCAGTTATAATATCGTGGCCAGAAATAAGGCAAAGGGCAACTTCAATGGCCTGGAGGTGTCCAGAGGCTGCAAGTTCAATGCAGTTTATGGAAACGATGTATCGGACAACAGCCATGGAATAAGGCTCAATGAGAACAGGAACAACCTCATCTTTGGCAACAACTTTTATGACAATATCATCAACGCCTATGAAAACGCCAGCCAGAATATCTGGAACACAACCATAGGAAACTATTACGACGATTATCACGGCAAAGACGAGAATGGGGACGGCATCGGCGACCAGCCGTATGCTCTGCACGGTCAGGACTCAAAGTCAGCCGACCATCGTCCAATGATCGCTTTTTTCCGCAATGCGAGCATTGATTATGCTACCTTAAAAGATGAAGTCAAAAAATATGCTACATACGAGATGGCGGACGATGAGGTGCCTGCTTACCAAGTAAAAGGCGGAACCATCGTAATAGCCAAAAAAATTCCCACCTCGCCGCCCAAGTGGTCGGATTCCAAGCCGCTTGATGTGACTACGCCGCCATTTTATAAATAAATCAGGTCCCGATCTTTATGGGCTCGACTGCGGATCGAAGCGTGGCTATGGCCGATAGCGCCGCCAGATAACTTGTCCTGGGATTTCGGGGCGAGGGCACATTCTCCACTCTGGTCGATATCTTTCCAAAGTCGCCCTCTGCTACGATCTCGTGCTGGTTCACATGAATGTGCGGATCTGCGATTATCTTCACAGTCACATCACCTTCGCGAGCGGCAAGGCAAAGGGTTGCGGCCACATTCACATTCGCCGGGAAGGCCTTGACGGCCTCCGCTGCGGCACCCTCAAAAACGACAGTTGGCGCTGTCAATGCCTTGAGATCGATCTTCTTTTCAAGGATGTAAGGCGCTCCTTCCAGTCCTTCTGGGTTTTTGGTAGTGGTGAGAGTGACCTTCCGGATTTTCCCAATGCTGGCAGACTTGAGGCCATCAAGTCCTGAAATAGCACCAGATGGAATGTAGACCCGCGAGCCATGATCTCTTGCCAGCTTTTTGACCTCTCTGTAGAACTCTGCGTCCGCCAAAGCTCCAACGCTCATGATCATCAAGTTCTTGCCATTTTTCAGCGCTACCCTGGCAATGGCTGGCACTGCTCTCTGGGATGCGGCCTCTACCACAAAGTCGGAGAGGGCTACCAGCTCGTCAAGCTTTGCTTTGATTGGTTTCTTTTGCAGGCTGTCGATGAGAGCGGCTGCCGTCGCGGGATTATGATCGCAAACGGCTACAAGGTCAGCATCTATTTCGCCACGGTCAATTGCTTTTGCGATCTCGGTACCTATGGCACCGCACCCAACAAGCCCTATCTTCAGAGGCATCGGAGGCTATAAATCAATTGGACATCAAAATCCTTGCGGTATGCAAAGGTCAGAGCTAGAGCGGTTTATAAGAGAGGACCTGGGTGCGTGGGACGACTCCAGTGCCATAATTCCTGAGCTGAATGCAAAGGCCGCCATCATTGCCAAAGAGGATTGCATTATCTCGGGGCTCGCCGAGGCGAGTGAGATCTTTGGATACTTCGGGCTTGTGGCTGAGCCTCTCTTCGACGAGGGCGAGTTCGTGCCTTCGGGATGTGAGGTTCTCCATGTGCGCGGCAACGCCAGAAAGATTCTGCAATCCGAGAGGCTGGCTCTGAACTTCCTGGCGAGGATGAGCGGCATCTCCACCCTTACGCGAGAATGCGTTCTTTGTGCGCGCGCCGCGAATAGCAACATACGGGTCGCCTGTACCCGCAAGACCACTCCTGGGTTCAGATTGTACGAGAAGAAGGCGGTCTTCCTGGGGGGCGGCGACACCCACAGGTTCTGCCTCTCAGATGCAGTGCTCATCAAAGACAACCACATCAAGCTTATTGGATTGAAGGAATGTCTGTCTACTGCCAGACGGCAGGCCAGCTTTACCAAGAAGATCGAGGTAGAGGTGGAGAGCCTTGAAGATATGCTGATTGCAGCGGAAAATGGCGCTGACATAATCATGTTCGACAACATGCCTCCTGAACAGGTGGCCAATGCAATTGAGCTGCTTTCGCATAGGGGGCTTAGGAGCCGCGTGCTTCTGGAAGCGTCGGGGGGCATAACACTCTCGAATATCGGGGCCTATGCCGCCACAGGAGTCGATGTTGTGTCTCTTGGTGCTCTGACCAGGAATGCTAGATGGATAGATTTTAGCCTAGAAATAGAGAAGGGGACAATTCAAAGATCCAATTAAATGCTCCATATGTCTACGATGCAGAAAAATAGGGGTCCTGTATGAGGCAGTTGATCTATCTGACAGTCGCTTTGCTGCTGATCGTTACAATAGCATATGCCAAAGAAGACGAAGACCAAGTGACCTATAACGACTTCACCCTTAATCTGGGCGATCGCATCGACATCGGGGACTTTAGGGCGGAACTGGTCGAGATTCAGTCGGTAAAAGACGGCATAGCCGTAATGCGCATCTCCAAGGTTAACGGCGCGCTGGATGAGCAGAGGGCATTTTTACAAAACAGTGCAAACAATTTCGAAGGAGGATCAGACAGCGGCGGCATTACAATCACAGTGACCGACATATTCGATGATCAGTCTGCCAAGGTTCGGGTGGAGTACAAAGAGAGCCTTGGCACAGCCAAGAAGCGTGCCTCGGAGCGGCCAGCTGTCGCGTTGAATGTACCAATTCTCTCAGTGCAAAAGAGCTTCGACAAGAACCACATAAGCGTCGGCGATGAGGTCAAAGTCACAATCACCGTCAAGAACATAGGCACTGGGCGGGCTCAGGACATAAAGGCCGAAGACCTGCCGCCTCTGCCGGAGTTCTCTTACGTTGTTGGCTATCCGCCCAAGATCAAAGATGCTCTAGATCCTGGCGAGTCCGATTCTGCCGTGTACGTAATGAATGCTGTCAAGGAAGGATCCATCCGAGTTCCTGCCATCCAGGTAAGCTATACCGACTCGAAGAAGAATGTGAAGTCGAATAACTCCGAGCCATTTAACATCTTGATCAATCCTAAAAGCAAAGCAAATCTGATTTTGACGCTGAGGCCATCCGGGCCTATAATAGTAGATGGCAAAGGAATGCTGAACGTCAGCCTGTCCAACCAGGGAGAAGCTTCTGCCACCAGGGTGAAAGTTGAAGGAGACATCAAGCCCTCGGATGGATTGGTTGCATCAGATCTTGATAAGAGCTTCTTCGAGATCTCGCCGGGAGCTGTGGAGAACTACTCCGTAGGGCTGGAAGGCAAGAAGCCTGGAAACTACACTGTCACCCTCAGGTCCACCTTCTTTGGAGGAGATGGGGCAATGATCCAGGAGGGCAGAGCCGAGGTTGTCGTCCTGGACCGAGAGTATAAATATCTATATCTCCTACTAATCATACCCGTCATAATTATAGTAGCATGGATGTATAAGAGATACCGAGAGTATAAATATTGAGGGAGTGAATTACCCTTAATAGGTATAGCTTCATCAATAAGTTCACAATTCACAGAAAAAACCAACCTAAATGGATCTGATATCATGCTCAACGTGCTCATGCTTGGTGTAGGCCAGTGCGGTAATCGAATACTGGACGCAATTAATAAGGAGGCTTTTGGGGGCGGTGGCGCCTCGAAGCTTGCGAAGTATTATTTACGACCCAAATTTCCCAGCCGTGTGGAGACTTTAGCCATAAACACAGCCATAAACGATCTGAAGGAGCTGAAGTTCACCACTGCCAAGGACAGATTGCATGTTCCGAATTTGCATGGCGTGGGAGCCAACAGAAACGTGGGCAAGCAGGCTTTCATGGATAACCGCGATGTGATCATGGGCGAGATCGAGAAGCGGGGCGACTTTGATGTCGCATTTGTCATCACCTCTACCTCTGGTGGGACGGGCTCGTCTTTCTCGCCCCTGCTGATCAACGAACTGAAAAGACAGTACAGAAACATAACCGTCATCACAATAGCCGTCCTGCCATTCAGGGAAGAGGGATCCATCTACCTTCAAAATGCGGCCTTCAGTATGAGAGAACTGATGGATGTTGAGGCTGAAGGCGTAATTCTGGTTGACAATCAGTATATGAAACGATTCAGCGGAGATATCGCTTCGGCTTACGACAAGATCAATAGCATGATCGCTCAGCGCTTGCTTTTCTTAATTGAATCTCTGGACAGCGAGATGCTCTCCGTGACGGACCTTGGGGACTTTAAGACGGTCATGAACGGAGGCCTGCGCATTGGCACTCTGGGGTTCTACAAGGCGGATCGTAAGAATCCATCTGTCAAGGACGCGATCGAGAACAGTCTCAAACCAGGAAACCTTCTCTATCCGGCCAATGTAACAGATGACGCCGCCAGAGCAATGATCATAGTGCAGGGGTCCAGGGAGCATCTGGATGTGGACGAGATTACAAAAGAGGTGGAGAAACTCTCCAGTTGCGCAGGGCATGTGTTCAAAGGCATTGTCGTCAAGAAGGGGCATCCTAAAGTACTGTCGATCTTCACCCTGGCCAGTGCGCCTGAGCTTGAGGCTATTTACGCGCAGGCAGCAAGGGCCATGCAAGACGAGAAGGAGAAGAGGGTCAGGGCCAGGAAACAGTTGGACGACGCCTTTGCTCACATCGAAGATTTGGAAGAAATTTATTAAACTGTGCTCTTTAGATGCTGAACTTGCGGTACATCATGGCGTAGAGCTGGCTTTGTTCCAGCGTCTTTGCTACCCTGGATTGTTCCGAGGGGCTGAGGGGATGCGTCTTTGCAGGTGGCAGAGGCTTGCAGTCTCTGGCATAGATGGCGCCGCCTGACATTCCAGCACATGCAAAGCTTCCTGCGCTCCCAGCCACGAATATCTCTCCCCCTCTCATCTCTGCGCCCGTGAAGTCCCCGGTGCTTCCCATCACAATTATTCTGCCTCCTCGCATGAGTACGCCCGTGTTGCATTCAGTGTTCCCAAAGACGGCTAACAAGCCAGATCGCATGAGAATGCCGGTGCTCATTGCAGCATTTCCATGCAATTGGACCGCCCTGTCTGCAGAATTTCTTGCGCAAATCGTGTCTCGAAGCAGGCCATCGTCTATGACCAAGCCCTTTTGGTCCAAAAGATTGGGCTCCAGGACTGCAGTGGATTTTTCCAGGGCTTGGGTAATGGAGACGAACTTTCTGTATCCGGTTCGATCGCACTCTACTTCGATCACATTTCCCATAGGCAGATCGATCCTGCCTGAGACATAGATTGCTCCACGCAGCATACTTATGCCCATACGGCTGCCGACGTCTCCATCTACTATTATGTTGCCAGTAGATTCAATTGGCCCGCCATTGCCTCCCAGTCGCATCAGATCCACGCCCATGCTGGAACCAAGACGGCTGCCTGCATCACCGAATATCCTTACCGTCTCGCCTCTTCGTAAAGCCTCAACTAGCTGGCGAAAACTGACATTGCAAACTGTCTGGTCTGGATTCAACCTCGAGCCCTGATGCTGCCAGTAAAAATCGAATGTGAAGTCGCAAAGGCAATTCTCATTCGATGCTTTGATCTCAGGCACAGAGAATCACTTGGCAGGGGCTGTAGGGCTTTCGCCAGCAATGCGCTTGGACACATTGACGCCCACGAGTGTGATCAAGATGGCCACGATTGCAGATATGGCCAGGTACTGGATGGACTCCACCATGCCTATGCCGAACTTCAAGTCGGCATTGCTCGCCAGGATGAAGCCGCTGGCAGACCATATGATCAGGCCGGTGGCCAGCAGAAAGAAGAGGTAAGAGAATGTGCGGGCATCTCTTATCCCCTCTAAATACATATCCATGATCTTGCCGAGGTTGATGCAAAGGGCAGCAACTATGTACCACCAGATGCTCTCGTGCAGATAGATCATCCCGAGCATGAAGTATCCGGGGAACATAGGCTCGTGATAATATTGCCAGAAGTAAGCTACCCCGCGAACAGTGGCGATCACAACCAGCATGGCCGCTAAAATGTATGTGATGAAGGCGATCTTTCCTGCATAAAGGGAATTTCGCAGGGTCTGTTTTGCCTCTTCCATGGAGTCGTCGAGGCCCAAGCCCCGAAAGAGCAGGTAAAGGCCAACAGCACCGGTGATCGCCACCACTGCACCGCTGGGGTATCCCAGAAGGCTGAAGATGGCGAACATAAGCAATGCTAAGGCAGGCGGAATGAATACTGTGTGGCTGATCTTGGGATCTGTGAAGACCTGCTTGAGCAGGTAGTAGGTGCTCTCCAGATTGGGGCTTTGCTTGACAAGCACACGACGGACGCCATTCACCTTGATGCGAGACTGGATTATGGGAAGGATTGCCTCGTCCTCAGCCCCGTCAGAGACAACTACCACGCCAGCTGGTTTGAAGCGCAAAATCAGCTCCTCAAGCTGTTCTGCGAGCTTGTCGTCCGATATCAGTCCGACCTTCAAGTCTCCTGCCAGGGACGCGATCTCAGCCTCCTTGCCAGAGGCTACCAGCTCATCCAGAACTTTTATGCCGCCAAAGATTGTATTGACGTCCGAGTCCTCTGGGTCGGCCATAGCCAGCTTGATTGCGGCATTGACGTTGCTCTCCCGACCGATGATCGGACTTTCGACCCCAGCCTTTCGGCCTAGATCATTATCCCGGTCTATGCAGAGCACAAGGACATCCATGGGTTACTATTTGAGAAGATTGTACTTAAATGATTCTGTAGGCCGTGATCGCAATCAGGTCAAATAGCAAGACACTAGCAGTAAAATATTTATGTTAACAGCGTATGACAGCTCACTATGAAGAGAAAGATTCTGTCCTCCATAATTTTAGCGCTGATATTAATATCCTTCGCAAGCGCTTTGACCTACAGTCGAGCAGGGATACAGGCGTATGTCGACACTTACAACAGCAAGGCTGATAAGGCCCCAGACATCCTGAAGGGATTGATAGGCAATGAAACTGTCAACGTCAATGTAACAGGAAATGATGGCAGTGTATTTCGTGTAGGATTCGAAATTACGAATGCTAGAATAAACAGGATAGTAGATGGTGGGCTTAAAGATCCAAGCATAGTCGTTGTTACAACCCAGAGCGCAATAAACAACGTTATACACTCCTCCAATCCCATTGCCGCCTTCCAAAAAGAGAGGGACGCAGGTCAGGTCAGAATACAGGGAAATAACCTTTTGACGACGGCCAAGCTGGAGGCCTTGCTATCGAGCACAAGCGTTCTTCAGTTCTTCGCCAATGTCTTCTTCGGCTAAATGGACCAGATCTACAATTTTTTATATTTTCATAGCAGCGCATGTATGACCTGATAATTGCAGGAGCGGGCCCGGCCGGATCGACTGCTGCCAGGGCGGCTGCAATGATGGGCCTGAAGGTTCTGATTCTTGAGAAAGATGCCTTTCCCAGGTACAAGCCCTGCGGCGGGGCTCTATCCGATCGAGCCGTCTCGCAGCTCGGCTTTCCGCTTCCAAAAGTGCTTTGCGAGAGAGCCATCACCGGGGTAAGGGTCCATTTTCGCGACAAGGTCCTGGAAAGGCACAAAGGCTATCGTCTAACAACTCTGGTGACTCGGAGCAGCTTTGACCAGTTTCTTTTGCAAAAAGCCGAGGACTCTGGTGCAAACTTAGTAACCGAAAAGGTCCTGGATTATAGAGAAGCAGATGACTGCGTCTTGGTATTAACAAAAAACGGGATTTATAGGGCTAAATTCCTCGTGATCTCCACCGGCTGCCAGGACAGTCTTAAAAACAAGATCCGGGGCCAGGTAGCAAAGGAGTCGATGGGGGTTTGCATGGTCACCGAGATCGAGGAGGACGACAGGATTGTCGAGGAGAGGCTGAACAGTTCCCTGGATATTCATTTTGGTGTGGCAGACATGGGTTACGGATGGATCTTTCCCCACAGGGGATACTACTCTGTGGGAATAGGCGGTTTTGCATCTGGGCACATGCACGCACGAAAGGTTATGATGGAATTTTTAAAGGCCAACGGTTTTCCGTTAAATCAGAGGCTCCATGGCCACCTCATACCGCAAGGAGGAAATGGCGGGATGGTCGCAAGACATAGAGTGCTGCTGACGGGTGATTCAGCAGGATTCGTGGATGCCTTCAGCGGAGAAGGCATATACTACGCACTGCGCTCTGGGCAGATAGCAGCTCGTGCAATTGGAGATGCGCCCGCATCCAAAGTTGCCGAAACTTATCGGTCGATATGCAAAAAGGAGATCGGAGATGAGCTTAGATATGCCTTGTATTTTTCCAAGATGATGCACAGCTATCCAGATATATTCTTGCGCATACTGGCCAGCCAGGATGAGGTTTTGGACAGGTATCTGGAGATCGCAATGGTCGGAGGGTCTTACAAAGGCTTTTTGAGGTGGCTGGTTCCAAGGCTGCCTATCAGCATCCTGCGCTCCTTCAAGGATATTTTCCAGAACAAGAGGATTTGATAAAAAAAATTTCAGGTGAAGACCTCGCCAGTCCTCACCTTGCCCGATTTTTCCACAGGCGAGACGAATATCCTGCCGTCTCCGAACTTACCTGTGCGTCCGGCGTCGCAGATGGTCTTCATGGCCGAATCGACGTCTGCATCCTGGACGTAAAGCTCCAGCTTGAGCTTGGGAAGAAGGTCCACATCAAGCGTTCCACCCCGATACTGAAGCTTTATGCCTTTTTGCTCACCTCTGCCCAGGACCTCAGTAACAGTCATGGCGACGAACCCTCTCTCTTCCAGGGCCTTCTTTATCTGTTCGAGCCTTTCCGGCCGAATTATCGCCTCGATCTTTTTCATTTCTGCCACCTTCCAAATTAAGCATATGCTTTTTCGCCGTGCTGAGCAATATCCAGCCCCACGTATTCCTCATCCTCGCTGACTCTCAGACCCATGACTTCATCCACGATCTTGGCCAGGATGTAGGTTAGCACGAACGCGTAGATCACCGACGCGCCTGCTGCCATTATCTGAACTTGGAACTGATGAAGGTTGCCATAGAGGAGGCCGGTGTAGTCGTTGACTGATGCAGTGGCAAATATGCCTGTGGCCACAGCACCCCAAAGGCCGCCCATACCGTGTACCGCCCAGGCATCGCAGCTCTCATCCAGGCCCCTGCCGACGCGCAGAAGCAGCATGCTATAGCAAAGGACGCCAGCGACTCCGCCAATTACCATTGCAGAGATGTTGTCCACATAGCCTGCAGCAGGAGTAATAGCTACAAGTCCTGCGATGGCCCCGCTCACCATTCCCAGGGCGCTGGGCTTTCCTTTGACCCAGCTTGCAGCGAGCCAGGTTAAGGCACCTGCTGCGGCTGAGGTGTTGGTCACAACGAATGCGCTAGCAGCAAGGCCGTTGGCTGCCAGGGCGCTGCCGGAGTTGAAGCCAAACCAGCCAAACCATAGCAGGCCAGCTCCGATCATGGCCATGGGTATGTTATGAGGCTCCATTACATAGGATCCGAAGCCGATCCTCTTTCCGATGACCAGTGCTATGGCCAGAGCCGAGAACCCGGAGCTGATGTGAACCACTGTGCCGCCTGCAAAGTCTAAAGCGCCCATCTGCGCCGACCAGCCACCTGCCCAGACCCAGTGAGCCAGTGGATCATAGACCAGGGTGGTCCAGAGCAACGCCAGCACGATGAAGGAGCTGAGCTTTACGCGCTCCGCAACGGCTGACGTGAGAATGGCCAGGGTTACTGCTGCGAATACCAACTGAAAGGCCATGTAAATCAGATGCGGTATATTTCCTGCCAGTGGCGCGGATTCAATTCCTACACCGCTTAAGCCCACATAGTTCAGGCCACCGATAAATCCATTAAAGTCAGTTCCGAAGGCCAGGCTGTAGCCGAAGAGCACCCACTGGGTGCTGGCCAGCGCAAAGGCCAGGAATGAGAGGCCGATCATCGAGACGACGGTCTTGCTTCTGACCAGGCCTCCGTAGAACAAACCAACTCCTGGCGTCATGAGCATCACCAGTGCCGTGGACGCCAGTACCCATGCTGTATCACCACTGTTTATATCCAAGCTGAATCACCCTCAAATAAATATGGATGCGAAACTCATCTGAATATCGAACTAATATCCGGACATCCAATTTTCGATTCCGGCCAGCTGTTCGCTGGATCGATTCTCGTACAGAGGATTAAAAAAGTATTTGATACAAATTCGGAAAAACTATGAATTATTCATATTGGACCAAAAATGATAAGAGGGCGAATCAATCAGCCTGATGCGGATACAGCCTTGTAAGTCACGCTAACGAAGGCCGTAACCTTTGCCATACCCTCTGGAATGTAATCGTCTCTGAACAAACGGTTAAATCTAAAGATGCTCCAGAACCTGTCGTTCATTCTCCAAGGCATATCCCATCCGTAAGTCGGGCCAATCTCGATATCCGGGTATGAAGGCTCTTCGATCTCCATTGCCTTTCCAAGGCTAAAACCAAGGCTTGATGCATAGTTCTCTGCTTTCGCTTTGGCATCGTCTAATGCTCTCTTCCTTGCTTGATCGACGGCGGTGCTGGGATCATTTAAGGCGTATCCCAAGACAGATGCTTTTGCGCCAGCAGCCTCTGCAGCATCAATGAGCTTTTGGGTCTGGTTCACATCGCTTATCTTCGTTTTAATGATGGTCTGCACAGCTGCGGCTTTTGTGACTACTTCTTTGCAGGTGGTGTTGTTGTTCACGGTATTGCATACCAGTTTATGATAGGTCATGTGGCGTTTAAATCGATCAGGTCCAATCTCTTCTTTTTTCACACCAGCATTGATCAGAGATTCTTCTGTTGAATTCAGCAACTTCGAGGCCATGGCTTCTGCTATTGTGATGTTGTCGCTGTAGTTTTCGGCGCTGATAGCAATAATAGCAGTGTCTACAGGGACTTGCACTGTACCTATGCCTATTACTCGAAGCGAGCTATCTTGCGCAGAGGCTGTGACCATACATAACGCCAGGGTCACGAGCACTATCAAGCAACAAAGCTTTGAACTCATTTTATCATCTCCGACGGTTTGATTTGGGTAAACAAGGATGCAAGAGCTCAAGTGAGACATGCTTGCCAATCCCACGCTTTTTGTGTTATCACTCAAAAATATATAACATTTACGCTGTTAGTCGATAAATTGAGCTTGATTTCGATATAATTATTCGTTGATCATGAAATATCTGTGGAAATCGGCTTCAATGAAAGCTTTATTCAGATAGTTTTAAATCCTTCTGATGTCTGGAAAGGTGATCATGAAGAGATGCATAATTCCAATAGTTCTGCTATTCATGCTTGTAGGCACTGCTCCTGGAACGATATGGCTCTATACCGATCCCACATTTTTCAATACAGGCACCCAGCTGCATGTCGGATCTTATACACCAGGAAACATATCCGCTTTTGAGATCGTGAACGCCCCTTATTTTGCCCTTCTGGGCCAGGGATTTTACACAGACGCAATTCCGGTAAAGGTCAGCAATAGCAGCAACGCCATCCAGATCGGCAGCAAAGGTACATTGTCCCAGTCTCCGGTCCAGGTGACCTTCGGTGGCCATCTGGAAAACAACCTGAAGTACGCACAAACCAAGTCATCAGTGAGGGTAGGCCAGCAGGGTTCCTGGAGCACTTTGAGGACCCCTGGGGTGCTGTAGCTCAGATGAATCACAAAGAATTCCAAAAAACTGGCCTGCGCCATTGAACTTGCCACTGTGATGGAAAAAAGAATATTAAAAAATGGTTAAGTTGGCGGTTTTGGCGGCTTGAGCAGAACAATTGCAATTATGATGCCAATGACTGCAAGGACCGCCACGTATGGGAAGACGCCCATGTAGCTTCCGGAAGCCGTCTTGATGGCGCCTGCCAGTTGAGGTCCGACGATCGCTCCGGCACCATATGCCAGGAATATCACTCCGTAGTTCCTCGGATAGTCTGCTGTGCCAAAGAAGCTTGCCGTAGCTGTGGGCGCTATGGCCAGCCATCCACCCAGGCACATCCAGAGGATTGCGAAAGAGACTATGTATAATGCATCGGTCCCAGGTCCTGCCATCTGCCACATCAACAACGATGCTAACCCGATGAGGACGAAGGAGACAATTGCGGAATTCTTTGGTGTGATCTTATCCGTAAGTGTCCCAAAGATCGGTCTGCCGCCTCCATTGAATATGGCGAAAAAGCCGACCAGGAATGAAGCAAGTCCTGTCTCAATCTGTACGACCTCCGTGCCTACTGGCTTGGATATGCCTATGGCCATGAGGCCTGCAATGCATCCTATGAAGTAACATAACCAAAGGCCTATGAAGGCAGGCGTCTTGATCATCTGCTCGCGTTTAAAATCACAGGTCACATGCGCCCCCGGCTTGGGAGCAGGAGGTGTCCAGCCTGGTGGTTTGTAGCCCGCGGGTGGGAATGTTAACGGCAGGGAACATAGCGCAATGATAACTATGAATGCAATCCCGAAGAAGCGGAATGTGCTCATCACATCAAATGCTCCAATAAGATAGGTCGCGATGTTTGCAGTGAAGAATGCAGAGAATCCGAAGCCCAAAACTGTTAAGCCCACTGCAAGACCTCGCTTATCTGGGAACCATCTTGCGGAGACTGCTACAGGACACCCGTAGGCTATTCCCACACCCAAGCCACCGATTACCCCGTATGTCGGATAAAGCATCTGCACCGAACCTGCTGTAGATGCCAGCAGCCACCCAAGGCCGCAAATAATTCCTCCTGCCATGGCCATCTTACGCGGCCCAAACGTTTCGATGTACTTTCCCGAGAAGACCATGGCAACTGAGAAGACTGCCAGGAATATTGAAAAAGGCAACAGGACATCGCTTGCCGTAACCGTTTGGCCTATGTCAGTGAAATGTTTTGTCAACGGGTTCACGAAGACGGACCATGAGTAGACGCTACCCAAGCACAGCATAATAATTGTGCCCAATAGCACAAATAACCACCGCCCACCAGGCGGCTCTTTTATTGTGTTTTCTGCCATGACTTTTACACCCTTTACAGATATTGAATTACTAAATTCTATGCATAAACTAATATAGTTAGTATGAATATATATTCAAATTCTTTATAAATTCATCCTTGTCCTCCCTCCCTTACCTCTGAAGGATTATTCGATAAAGTGGTCTTATTTTTGACCCCAATATATTTAAATTTGACGGAGATTCATTGCTATTATACATTATATTATCTTATTTATCCGAACTGACCTCTAAATGCTTCGTTTATATTATCAGACTACTGGGCCGGTGTATCAAAACAAGGGTGAAATTTAAAATCGACATTTCTACCCTATTGATAGTATATAATTTGAATTTTTGAAAATCATCGTTAATGGCAATCTCTTTTAAGGGGAATGTCAAATAACGAAGGGTGTGGTGTTGCTATGCTTAGAGCTAATATCAAAACATCATGGAATAGCACTGAATCAGTGCCATCGGTATCATTGACTGCATACGTGGACGACTCGGCAACAGTCATAGGCGATGTTCGCATCGGAGAACAGGTTTATGTGGCACCTGGCGTCTCACTTCGCGCCGACGAGGCGCATCCGATCATCGTTGGAGATGAATGCAACATACAGGACTGTGCAGTCTTTCACGGCCTGATGGGCAGCTCAATTGAGCTTGGACGGCGTGTCTCCGTTGCCCACGGAGCCGTAATTCACGGTCCCCTGAAGATTGGGGATGATAGCTTCGTTGGCTTCAACTCTGTGATTCATGCTTCAACCATCGGACAGAAGTGCTTCGTCGGGCATGCCGCTGCGGTCATAGGCGTCAAAATCGCCGACGGCAAGTTTGTGCCTCACGGAGCTATTGTGGACTCTCAGGAAAAAGCCGATTCCCTTGGTGAAGTGCCAGAGAATTTAAAGCACTTCAATGAGGAGGTGGTCAATGTCAATAAAGAGTTCGCCCTTGGGTACAGGTTGAGAGCCAAATCCTGCCTGTGCGAATAATTCTCCTTTTCGGAGAAGAAATATATACATCCCTAGCGTTAAGCCCCAATTTAGCTTTAGGTGATTGTCAATGGCCAAGATCAAAGCAGGCGTTTTGGGCGCTACTGGAGCAGTTGGACAACGTTTCATCGAAGGACTGAAGGATCATCCTTGGTTCGAGATTACTAGCCTTGCCGCGTCTGAGAGAAGTGCGGGCAAGAAATACAGCGAGGCTGCCAAGTGGCGGCTTGAGAGCGAAATGCCTGCAGAGATCGGAGAGATGACTGTGGTCAACGTAGATCCAAGAGAGGTTGATGCAGATATTGTCTTCTCAGCACTTCCCGCTGCAGATGCCCAAACAATTGAGCCTGCATTTGCGAAGGCAGGCTGCGCAGTAGCCAGCAATACCAGCTCCTACCGCATGGTGGAGGATGTGCCTCTTTTGATACCTGAGTGCAATAAAGAGCACCTTGATCTGATAAAAGTGCAGAAGGAGAAGCGAGGCTGGGATGGCTATCTCACCACCAACCCAAACTGCACAACTGTCATGTTCACATTGCCCCTGAAACCGCTCATGAAGTTCGGGATTAAAACTGTGCACGTAGCTTCCATGCAGGCTGTGAGCGGTGCAGGCTATGAAGGGGTTCCCTCAATGGCAATCCTTGGCAATGTCATTCCGTACATTGGGGGTGAGGAGGAGAAGGTAGAGACTGAGCCTCAGAAGATCCTGGGTCGCTTCGATGGCGAGAAGATCGTCAATGCAAACTTTACCATAAGCGCGAGCTGCCATCGTGTTCCTGTCATGGACGGTCACACCGAAGCTGTCTGGGTTACGATGAGGGACGACCCAACTCCGGAGGAGGTCAGGAAGGCCATGCTGGACTTCGATCCGGGCCTGGGAGATCTGCCCACATCGCCGAAGAAGGCTCTGATAGTCAAGGATGAGATCGACAGGCCACAGCCGAGGCTGGATCGCGGCAGGGGCAATGGCATGTCTGTGTCAGTAGGACGGATCAGGTCAGGAATCAGGTTCATCTGCATGGGCCACAACACAATTCGCGGAGCTGCGGGCGCTAGCATTCTCAATGCTGAGTTGCTGGTGAAAAAAGGCTTGCTGTGATGTTGATCGTAGCCTGGGAGACGACGGCAGCCTGCAACCTCTCGTGCAGCTACTGTCGCGCTTCTGCCTCTCCAAATCCCCAGCCCGATGAGCTCAGCACAGACGAGGCGCTGTCGTTCATCGACAGCATCGCCACCATGAGGCCAATGCTCATTCTCAGTGGTGGTGAGCCGATGCTTCGCCCCGACATTTTTCTTCTGGCCAGGCATGCAGTATCTCAGGGCCTGCGCGTCTCTCTGGCAACCAATGGGACTTTGATCACCCCAAAATTGGCAAATGAAATAGCGTCTGCGGGAATTTCAAGGGTTAGCGTAAGCCTTGATGGCGCCTCTGCAAAGAAGCATGACCTGAATCGTGGCCCGGGGAGCTTTCAAGCAGCCATGCGCGGGCTAGAGTGCCTGCGCGAAAAGGTGGATTTCCAGATCAATTTCACGATCACCAGGAGAAATGAGGCTGATGTGCTCAGTGTCTTCGACCTAGCAGAGTCTGAAGGCGCAAAGGCTCTTCATCTCTTCTTCATGGTCCCCACAGGTCGCGGCCAGCCTGATGATCTGATATCAGCCAAGAGGCAAGAGGAGCTGCTCCTCCTCATAGACGAGGAGCGAGAGAGAAGGGACCTTGAGGTCCAGGTCACCTGCGCACCGCAGTTTGCCCGGCTGGCACAGCCAGGCAGGCACAGCGGAGGATGTCTCGCAGGCAGAAGCTTCGCCTTCGTCTCCAGAAGGGGCGAGGTCTACCCGTGCGGCTACCTACCTCTTAGCGTGGGGAGCATCAGGGAAAAAAATTTTATAGAGATATGGAAGAACTCTCCAGTGCTCCTGGCCCTCAGAGAAAGAGATCTCAAGGGAAGGTGTGGTGCCTGTGACTACAGCGGGATGTGCGGTGGGTGCCGGGCCAGGGCCTATGCCAAGACAGGGGATTTCCTGGGACCTGACCCGCTCTGCAACCTTTCGGTGTGACAATGGACGAGATAGATCTCAAGCTCCTGGCCGCTGTGCAGGAGGGCTTGCCGCTGACCTCTCGACCATTTCGGGATTTGGGAGACACATTTGGTCTTGGCGAGGATGAGGTAATTGCGCGGCTGGCTGCGCTGCAGAAGGAGGGACTGGTTCGAAGGATTGGCCCAATCCTTGATCTGCGAAAATTGGGCATGGGAGGGATGCTGGCGGCTTTACAGGTGCCTGTAGAAGAGGCAGATGAGGCAGCCCGAGTGGTGAGCGAATATCCAGAAGTGTCACATAACTACTTGAGGCCGAATGAGAGCGGCTATAACCTATGGTTCACCGTCTCAGCACACGAGGACCGGATACAGGAGATCTTGCAAGAGATCCGTATCCGTACAGGACACAAGCTACTTGTCCTTCCAACAGGAAAGATATTCAAAATCGGTGTAAAGTTCGATATAATTTGATATTCGTGAGGTGATAGGAATCTATGGCTAAAATCGTTCTAATGGACTTTTATGCAGACTGGTGCGGGCCTTGCAGGATGCAGGCCCCCATCTTTGAGGATCTCGCAAAGGAATTCGGAGAAAGAGCAAAGTTCATGAAGGTTAATGTGGACAAAGAAGGAGATTTGGCTGCAGAGAAGGGGATCTTCGTTGTGCCTACGCTCATCCTTGAGAAGGATGGCGTGGAGCTGAAAAAATGGATCGGCGTCACTTCTAAAGAAGAGCTCTCCCGGGCCATCAATGAAGCCTTGAAATAGAGGGGGCAGGGAGGGGATGGACTGCTTTGAGCCGATAAGGAGGATCAACAGCCGTGGGAGCTGCGCTCCCCACCTCTCAATTCGCTTCGATTCCCATCTCTTCTCCATAGACACCAGCCGCTCGCCCAAGTACTGCATCCAGCCCGATGCCTATCTCATCACTCACGCACACAGCGACCATTTTGGAAAATCTGCCATGCTCTCGCCAAAGGCCATTGCCTCTGTCGAGACTGCGCGTGCCCTGGAGATTCGCTACGGCAGGAAGTATGCGGGGCGCACCTTCGCTGTTGGCGAGAGCATCATGGTTGACGGCGTTGAGATCAGGACCCATCCGACCGGTCATACTATCGGATCCACTGCCTTCTCATGGAAGACGGAGACGGGCGAGAGCATTCTCGTGACCGGTGATGTCAAAGATTACAGTTCATTGCCTCACTGTGATTTTCTGGTTGCAGAGGCCAATTACGGGGACCCTTATGATCCCTCATGCATCTTTGAGGATGACCTGACTGGCTTCTTCGAGGCCCTAAAATCCGGGGCAAGCTTCGGTGCCTATGCTTTTGGCAAAGCACAGAGGGCTGTAGCCCTGATGAGGGCCATGGGCTACAGGGATGAGATCGGCATGGATGAGCAAAGCCTGATCCTGACCCGTGAGCTGATGAAGGACGCTGCCGGCCCATTAACGGAGGTGAACGGCGGCAGTACAAATGTGGTCACACCATGGAACCTGCCTCATGTGCGAGGCCACAACAAATACTTTTTGACCGGCAGGAGGGACACGTCCTATCCAACGATTCAATTGAGCGATCATCTGGACTTCCGAGGGCTCATGAGGATGATAGAGCACATCTCGCCAGAGGAGGTTTTGGTCTACCATCCCGAAGGAAAGAGGGCAAGCATTATGGCACACCATTTGAAGCAATGTGGAATGCAGACCACATCGCTTGACTCAATCGAAAAAATCTTTCGCTGACAATTAGCTCTTGTAGAGTCAGAAGGACTCTTGTGATTCCAGCAGAACCGCAGCGTAAAGAAAGGCCGCGGGTTTTAGTTCTTCATCCTCGGGCATCCTTTTCAGGCCCAACTTTTTTACCAGAGGCGTCACTTTATCTCGACCAAAGTAGATCTCCAATCCCTTCAAACGGAGAAGCTGATGGAAAAGTCGAATCTCCGGTTCGGATGATTGGAAGATCCGAGCAAGCTCGCTCTTGACCTCTGGATCATTTCGAAGTTTGATTATGAAATTCCTCATCCTGTCCAGAAGATCGACATCTGAAGGGCACTGCGGAAATGTGCTGAATCTGCCTGTCTCCTCGCAAAGGACAAGATTCATCTTGGAAAGGTAATAGGCAGCGTTGCATACCTGCGGCTTTACAGGGTGGATGTCGCAGCCAGGAAGATCTGGGTTGTAAAAAGGGCAGGAGCCGTCCTTCTCCTTGCGCATCATCCTGGCGTTTCCAACCACACTGCTTGTCAGCTCATGAGGTCTTGTATACTTCATCATGAACTTCTTCAAGCTCAAGCCCAGGTAGGCAGCAATCGTGCGGCAATCCTCAAAGGATATTGCTATCGTCTTCTCCTGATTGCAGCACCGACCGCACCGCTGACATGTGGCACAGAGGTGCAAAGCCGCATTTCCTGAGAAGTACGGCTCGAACTCCTCCGATATCAGGTCGTTCATCTCTTCGGCTGCATCTTCTGGATGCTTCAGTCCCACTTGTGGCACGATCTTTTGCAGATCTCGCAGGGTCTCCAATCGTCTGGCAATTTCCATCCTCAGTTCTTCATCCAACAGGATCTCTCCCACAATTCCAGGGGCAGCATTACGGTTCGATCCACTCCACCACTATCTCGTCATCGAGCTTGACGATCGATGCATATCCACGACGCAGCTCACCTACATTGACGATCTTGGTTCTGCCAATCCAGGTCTCGCCCCGGTCCTCGTGGATGTGGCCGCAAAGCAATAGATCTGGCTGGAACTCCTCAACGAAGCGGCGCAAGCCGACCGAACCGCTGGGCTCGCCATTGTAAAGGGTATCTCGTGCACCTCGCGGCGGCTGGTGGGTTATAATCATCTTGAATTTTTTGTTGGATATCTTTGGAAAAGCCCTGGCCAGCGTTTGATAGACCTCTTCATCATGATGATAGAATCTCCTTGGGTCCCCCAGCCTCTGAGGGTTTCGTGCCACCATTCCTCCCATGCCTAAAAAACCACAGTCGTCGTGCAGGAATATGGAACGATCCAGCATTATGAATCCTGCCTCTTTCCAGAGCTTTATTGCAACGTCTTTGTGATCCATATTACCGGGAACTATCAGGACAGGCCTGCCAAGACCTGCCAGGGCATTGGCAGTGGGCCAGGCAGTCTCTAAGCTGCTGCCGTCATGAAGATCTCCGCAGAATGAAATCAGGTCGGCAGCTACGCTCCTGAGGGGCTCGAGCATCTCTGCGCGATCATGGAGATCTGCAAGTGCCAGAATCTTAAGAGATCTCGTCGTCATTGCCGACAAACTCAAACTATATCGATAAACTGATAAATCTCACGACAGTTTTCCTGGATGAATTGCAGAATGAATCCGCTTCAACTCCGAAAGGGTCTCGGACAGCTCAGCAGAGATCCTTTTTCGGGTCTCTTTTCCCGGCTTCATATCAATATCGGGAAGGGTCATAGGCTGGCAGCCCACGACGTTTGTGAACAGCTCAGTCCAGTATGGTGGAAGATATTCTGGCAGAGGCTCATCCCTCATGAGATGAAGTACGCTGGCCCAGGCCACGGGAACTACTGCCAGATTGTACCCTCCGCCGCCCAAAGCCATCAGTCTGCCTCCTGCGTATTTGTATGTCAGCTCAATGATGCGGCGCACCATCTGAGTATAACCAGTAAGGGTGACATTCAGGCTGCTCAGCGGATCTGAATAATGGGTATCTACGCCAAGCTGCGCCACCACCACATCAGGACGGAACCATTCAAAGAGCCTGGGAACCACATCTTCGAAAGCAAGGATATAGTCCTCGTCGGCTGCGTACATTGGCATGGGGATGTTGACTGCATAGCCCAGCCCCTGCCCTGCACCCACCTCGTCCACAAATCCTGTTCCTGGAAAAAGATACTTTCCTGATTCGTGAATTGAGAATGTTAGGACATCCTGGTCTTCGTAGAAGATCTGCTGCACTCCATCGCCATGGTGAGCGTCGATGTCCAGGTAAAGGATGCCAGAAAACTTGTTTTTGAGAACGCTTATCGCCAAAGCTGCATCGTTGAATACGCAAAAGCCTGCGGCTTGAGTTGGAAAAGCATGATGAAGCCCTCCGCCAAGGTTAAATGTGCTGCAATCCTCCTTTAGCATCCGCTTCGCAGCATCGATGCTCCCTCCTGCCATGTAGCGCGATGCATCGAATATGCCCGGGAAGACTGGTGTATCATCGCTTCCCAGCCCAAAGGCCATGTCGGGCTCCTCCAGCCTCACCGACTCGATGTACTCCAGCGTATGGACTTTATGTAGATCCTCCTCGCTCGCGGGCCCTGGCCTGATCAGCTCCGTTTGGCCGTCGAGCAATCCCAATTCCTCTATCAGCTTATATGCAAGTGTGAGCCTTATCGGATTCAAGGGATGCTCCGGCCCAAAGTTATAGCTCTGAAAGTTGTCGGTGTAATAAAGGTAGATCATTTGTATCCTTTCTCTACCAGCCCCTCGCTCCAGTAATTATCGCATCTCTTGCAGTAGAAGATTGTTTCTATCACGATCTTCTTCCAGTTTTCTGCATCAAGGGCCCGCCGGAGCTCCTTTTGCTCGCACTCATTGCCGCATTTGGGACAGAAAGGCACGAAGTGCTCAAGAACTGCCAGGTCCTCATCCGCCATCATTATTCCTCATATTTTCAAGAGGCATGACATGGCAAAAAAGCTGTCGCTAATAAGGCCAGATCCCAGCAGCCGCGCATCCCATCAGAAACCCCAGGATGACCCCTGAGTTTAGAAATGGAAGTCCTGCCTGCGGCTTGCCTCGGGAAGTGGTCATGAGGAATAAAAATCCAAGATATGTTCCCAGCATTGCTCCGAATGCAGGAAGATTGATGCCGAAGTATCCTGGGGCCGGTAGCGACCAGTTGGCAGATATCACCAGTATGGTGGGAATGATGGCATCGCCAAGTCCCAGGAAATACGCGCCCCTCTTCTCACCATCCTTTGAGATCGAAACTTTTTCTTTGCGAAAGCTGTATTCACTGCTCTTAGGAACTACGAAGAGCAAAGGGGCCTTTATATTTATCACGCCCTCTGCCAGAGAGATCATGTGACGGGTCTTGTAGACGGAGATGGCATCGTAGACCGCCAGTACTATCAAGAGTATCAGAGCAGGAAGTGTGGTCATGCTCACCCCGAAGAGCGAGCTGATGCCAGCACAGACCAGGATGCCGAAGGCGTCAATGACATACCACTCCGGGTAGTAGCGCATCAAGAGCATTACAGCAAGAGTTGGTACAAGCGCCAGCAAAGGCGACATGAAGGCCACAAGGACGTAATAGATGCTGGCGGCAATCGACACAAGTATGAAGCCGCTTATGATCCAGCTCTGTTTGAGCCTTATGGCAAGGAGAAGCAGAGCTGTGAATGCCAGGATGATGAGCACATAGATTATGGGATTTGATGTTGATGTCGGGTCCTCAAAGACCCTGTTGCCGCTGGCTGTGATGGCGGGGGTGATGGCAAGTGCCAGGATCTGAACTGCCATCACGAAGAGCAGCATTACGATCACAGGGATCTGGACTCTCGGGCTTTCGGACATAATTTTTAGGCGCTCATTCGCCTCTGGATCTTTCTTGCAGCAGCTCCAGATAAGAGCTGCGAATCGATTCGCCCAGGCCTAACCTGCCCAAAATAAAGAGCACCCTTCTCTTTTGGGCCGCCCAATCATCATCTCCTCGGGCCTCGACCTCCAGAAAGGAGCCCAAACCCGCCACTTCATCGAGGGCAAAGACTACATCATCGAGGCGATACTTTGTCCTGCGCTTCTTGACGGTACCTGAGAGCACAAAGCCCAAAGACTCCAGGATCTGCTGCATCTCGCGAGGGTCGTCGATCACCACTGTCAATTCCAGGCGCGACTTTGTATCGCTGTCAAGCTTTGGGCCCTTGTAGGTCAGGCGCGCGCCATCCTCTTTGATTCTGATGCGCAAAGCCTCATCTGTTCTCTTGAAGTCCCTGTGTGGGGAATTGAAATAAAGGTCGTGATGGTTCTCTGTGCCCATGGGGACTGCGCCCAGGGCCACTATCGCATCCTTTGTGTCCTCTCGGGCGCGTGCCTTGACCTCAACCTCGATCATTTCCGTACCAGCACCGTTGCATCGCCTACCAAAAGAACGTCGACTGCCTCACCGGCTGAGAGGGTCTCCACAACCAGCTCCACTGCAACGGGTGGCAGATCGATTGCCTCGCCGTCCACATCGACCTTGATGCATCCGGAGGCTTTCTGCCGGGCAACCTCTGCAGGATCCATGGAATTGAGGATTTTTATGATCTTTTGGCTCTTATCCTTGAACCTGGGGCCGAGGATCTTCATCTGAGGCTTCAAAGCAACGGGCTTCATCTCTACCTCAGGCTTTCCGGTCCTGCTCTCTACCGGGGAGTTGGCAACGCCTTGTAAATCTATGGTCTCCAGGCCCAGGTCCGAGTACACCACTATCCCTGGGAGAGGTGAGTTCAGAGCCATTCCCTTCTCTGATTTATAACGACGAAGTGCAGCCGCAATCTCCTTGACTGCCAGTCCCGCGGGATCTGCCGCCACTCCCAGCGGCTTTGGCCAGCTCTGCACATGAACGCTCTCGCCTGTCAGGGTGTGGTAGATCTCCTCGGATAGAAATGGCATGATGGGTGCAATGAGGCGGCTCAAGGTCTCAATAGCTGTGTAAAGCGTATTTTGAGCTGCCCTCTTCTCAGCACAGTCAGGTCCGTAGAGCCGTGCCTTTACCAGTTCGATGTAATTGTCTGCCAGCGTCTCCCATGCAAAAGCCCTGATCGCTTTGATGGTCTCGTCGAACTGGAAATTGTCCATGAAGTTCGTGGCAGCTAAAACAAGCCGATCCAGCTCTCCAAGGAGCCATCGGTCAACCTGCCCAGGCCTCCCATCTGTTTGGGCCATAAATGGGCGGGCGAAGCGAAAAATCGACCAGAGCTTCTGCTGGAAACGGCTTGCTGCTGTGATCTCTTTCCACTGGAACATTATGTCGTTTCCGGGGCTACCGCCCATGGCTGCCCACTGCCTCAGAGCATCTGCGCCATTTGTCTCGAAGACCTCTTCGGGGCGGATGAAGTTGTTCAGGGACTTGGACATCTTGTGCCCATCCTCGCCAAGGGCCATGCCGTTGATGAGGATCGCATCCCATGGCTTGATGCCCAAAAGCGACTTGCAGCGCAAGATTGTGTAAAATGCCCAGGTACGGATGATGTCGTGCCCCTGCGGCCGAAGCTGTGTGGGCATGCGCAGATCCTTCCGGTCAGGCCAACCAGCAACAGCCAGGGCGGAGATGGAGCTGTCCATCCAGGTATCCAGGACATCCTTCTCTGGAATGAATTCGTCGCAGCCACATTTGCACTTCACGGGCGGCTTTGTTTGGGTGGGATCGAGGGGAAGCCACTCCTCTTTTGCAACCAGTACCTCTCCGCAGCTCTTGCAGTACCAGACAGGTATGGGAGTCGCGAAGATCCTCTGCCTGGAGATGCACCAGTCCCACTCCACAGAGTCTGCCCAGTTCTTGAGGCGTACCTGCATGTGTGGCGGTATCCACAAAATCTCATCAGCTGTCTTTAGGATCTCCTCTGGATTGATCTTCACGAACCACTGCCGCTCGGACAGGATCTCGATTGGCGTCTTGCACCTCCAGCAGAGGCCCACGTTCTGCTCCAGAGGCTCCTGCCGAAAGATTATATCCCTGTCCTTCATATCCTGAATGATCTTCTTCTTGGTCTCATCAACTGATAGGCCTGAATAAGGACCCGCGATCTTGGTCAGAAGACCATTGCGGTCTATGGCCTGGCGCAATGGCAGATGATGCTCCATCCACCAACGAACATCCTGTTTATCTCCGAATGTACAGATCATGACGACGCCCGTGCCGAACTTGGTGTCCACAACGATGTCTGCCAGAACTGGAACATCATAGTCGAAGAGCGGAACTCGCACAGTCTTGCCGATGTATTTGCGGTAGCGTTCATCCTCGGGGTTCACGGCCACTGCCACGCAGGCTGCCAAAAGCTCGGGCCTCGTGGTTGCGATCTCCACAAAACCCTCATGCGCAGGAAAACGCATGTAATTAAGGGTCGTTGTGCGGGAGTCGTACTCGACCTCGGCAAAGGCTATGGCAGTCCCGCAGCGCGGACACCAGTTTACTGGATGGTCCGCGCGATAGATCTGGCCATTTTGATACATCTGCACGAAGGAGCGTTGCGTCTTAACATAGTACTCCGGCTTCATTGTGATGTACTCATTGGACCAGTCGATGGACAGGCCCAATCTTTCCATGGACTTGTGGAAGCGTTCGATGGCCTCCTCGGTCAGCTTCTCACAGAGCCTCCGGAACTCCTCTCTTGGAACCTGGTTCTTGGTGATGTGGTGAATCTCCTCCACCTTAACCTCGGTCGGCAGGCCGTGGCAGTCCCAGCCCTGGGGGAACATCACATTGTAGCCTTTCATGCGCTTGTAGCGCGCAACAAAATCGATGTAGCACCAGTTTAGGGCGTTGCCGATGTGGAAATCTCCAGTGGGATAGGGCGGAGGGGTATCGATGATGTACTGCGGCTTTTTTGACTCCCAGTCAAAGTAGTATACTGAATCGTCCCAGCTTGCCACCCATTTCTCTTCTGCTTGCTTGAAGTTGTACTCCTTGGAGACCTCGCTCATCAGAAAGCTCCCTGCAATTGGCTGCTTTGGGAGTGGAACACAATGTTAATAGGATTATCGGTGAATGGCTATCCTCAATGGAGCTGCTCATCTATCACGCCGATCAGTGCGATCCTTGGAAATGCTCAGGCAGAAAGCTGGCTCGCTTCGGATTGGCGCGCATCACCAAGCACATTAACCAGCTAAAGCCGTTTGTGGTCCTCAGCCCCTTTTCAGAAAAAGCGTTGTCGCCCGAGGACAGAGGAACTAGAGGCCTGGCAGCTTTGGACTGCAGCTGGGCCCATGCCGAGGAGATCTTTTTAAGGGTCAGGCTTCGGGATAGAGCACTGCCATTCCTGGTTGCAGCCAACCCTGTGAACTATGGAAAGCCCTTCAAGCTCTCCACAGTGGAGGCCCTGGCAGCAGGATTGGTCATCCTGGGTGAGCCGGAGCAGGCCCAGGAGATCCTCTCTAAATTCAAGTGGGGGCACGTTTTTTTGGAGCTCAACGATGAGCCTTTGCAAGAATATGCTGCAGCAAAAAATTCCACTGAAGTCGTAAAGATCCAGATGTCATATATGTCGGAACAAATATAAGCTGTGCATGCCTACATTTTAAGGGTGATGCGATGACAGGGCTTATCCCGGCAGATGAGCTGAAAAAGCTGCAGAAGAGGATGAACAGGCTCATGGATGATTTAGGGCTCACAGACCTTGAGTCGCGATACATCGAAGAGATGCAACGGATGCAAAAACGCATGAGCGAACTCATGGAAGAGGTCGAAGCAGCGAGCGAGAAGGGAGATGTGATAGTGCCTCTGGCGGATATCCGCGATACCAACGAGGCATTGATCGTGACCATGGACGTTCCAGGTGTGGACAAGAAGGATATAGATATCACCATCTCGGATGATGAGTTGTCTGTATCAGCCGAGCGAAAGACAGAGACAGAGGTTACGGAGAAGGATTTCCATAAGCGAGAGCGCACGTACAAGAAGTTCGAAAGAATGGTGAAGCTGCCCGTGGGCGTCAAAATAGAGGAGGCCAAGGCCAAGCTCACAGATGGCGTTTTGGAAATTACCCTTCCCAAAGAAGTGGTGGTCTCCAAGAAGCGCATCAATATAGAATGAGCGTCAGGGCAGTTCATTCTGGAGAAGGAGGTGATGAAGCTTATCCCTCTTTGTCTCCAGATATCTTCTGTTGATGTTGTTGGGGGCTATCTCCAGTGGGACGCGCTCCACGATCTTCAGCCCGTAGCCTTCCAGACCGATGACTTTTCGCGGATTGTTTGTAAGCAGACGGATCTTCTTGATGCCCAGGTCGACGAGGATCTGGGCCCCTATGCCGTAGTCCCGAAGGTCTGCAGGATAGCCTAGCTTGTGGTTAGCCTCAACTGTATCAGAGCCCGCGTCCTGCAGAGCATAGGCACGAAGCTTATTGGCAAGTCCGATTCCCCTCCCCTCCTGCCGCATATAAAGTAGAACGCCGTTTCCATTCTCGCCGATGAGATGCAGGGCCAGACGAAGCTGCTCGCCACAGTCGCAGCGCCTTGAACAGAATACATCGCCCGTGAGGCATTCGGAGTGAACGCGAACCAGCGCACTCTTGGCAGTCGGATCCCCTGCAACGAGAGCGACATGACACTGCCCGTCCAGGATCGACTCATAGCCGATCGCCCTGAAGTCCCCATACTCCGTGGGCATGCTCACATCTGAGACCCTCTGGACGAGCTTCTCTCTTTGCATGCGATAGCTGATGAGGCTCTCGATGGTCACCATCTTAATGCCGTGCTTCTCTGCAAAGCGCTCCAGCTCTGGGAGCCTGGCCATGGTGCCGTCATCGGCCATGACCTCGCATATGACGCCCGCAGGATACAAGCCTGCCAGTCTAGCAAGGTCGACGCAGGCTTCGGTGTGACCAGTGCGCTGCAGAACTCCGCCCTCCTTTGCCTGCAGTGGAAAGAGGTGGCCTGGCGTCGCAAGATCGCGTCTGCTTGTCGCCGGATCGATGAGGGCATGCACAGTTGTGGCTCGATCGAATGCTGAGATGCCAGTAGTGGTATTGTTCCGGGCATCCACGGACACGGTGAAGGCTGTGCCCATGGACTCGGTGTTCTGAGGTGTCATGAGCTCAAGGCCGATGTCGCGGAGACGCTCTGCAGTCATTGGCATGCAGATAAGGCCGCGCCCATAGGTGGCCATGAAGTTTATGGCATCTGGCGTGACCTTTTCTGCGGCAATCATCAGGTCACCTTCATTCTCGCGATTCTCATCATCCAGTATCAGTATGAATCTGCCAGCTCTAACCTCTTCAAGAGCCTCTGGGACGCTTGCAAATGGCATATAAAACGAAGACGCTCCTGCTGAATACTTAAGAGTTTTTATCAGGACTCTACAGTCAGGACCAGACTCCTGCAATGGCAGAGCCGCATTTGGAACAATGGCCGTCGATTATGGAGTTCCTCATTATCCTGTATCCTATCCGCTCTATCTGCATTTCTCCGCAAACAGGACAGAGCGTATTCTCGCCCTCGCCCGGAATGTTGCCCATGTAGATGTACTTCAGTCCAGCCTCACGACCCGCCTCCATGCCGCGCCGCAGGTCATCAACGCCAGTGCGGGGCGCATCAGTGAGCTTGTATGTGGGATAGAAGGCTGAGACGTGCCAGGGAATGTCCTTGCTGACGCTGGCTACAAACTGGGCGATCTCCTGCAGTTGCTCATAAGAATCATTATAGCCCGGGATGATGAGGGTTGTAACCTCCACCCACACGCCTTTTTTCCAGAACATCTCAATATTATGCAGCACTGGCTCAAGCCTTGCACCGCAGACTTTTCGATAGAATTGATCGTCTCCTTTCAAGTCTATGTTATTTGCGTCCAGTATGGGTATGAGCTTCTCTGCCGCCTCCTCGCCGATGTAGCCGTTGCTGACAAAGACGTTCTTCAGACCTCTCTCTTTGGCCAGCATCCCAACATCGTATGCGTACTCGAAGAATATGGTGGGCTCAGTATAGGTGTAGGCGATGGACTGGCAGCCCAGGGCCACCGCCTGGGCCACCACCTCCTCTGGAGGGACATAGCTGCCAGGAATCTGCCCGGTCTCTCTGGGAAGCTGGGAGATGTCATAATTCTGGCAGTGCAGACAGCGGAAGTTGCAGCCCGCTGTGGCTATGGAATAAGCATAGCTGCCTGGCAGAAAATGAAAGAAGGGCTTCTTCTCGATGGGGTCCACATTAGTCGCCACTAGGTTTCCATAAACAAGTGTCTGCAACACTCCGTCATGGTTCTCTCGGACGCCGCACAGTCCCCTCTTTCCAGGCCTGATGCGGCATTGCTGGTGGCAAAGGCGGCACTGCACATCGCCGTCGAGCTTATTCCAGAACTGGCCAATTCGAGTGCTTTCCTTGGACATGACATCACCCATGCGAAAAATGAAATCCTATTGTCTATTAATAATACTGCTAAGTATAATACGTTTATCACGCGGATGATGATCAGAAAAAAAGAGTTAGTTCTGGAGAGCTCGAAGCCCTCCAGTCATTTTTTAGTTTTACTCTCTTCTGCCGAGCACGAGGTAGGCAACTGCCAGGAGGCCGGTTAAGGCAAAGAGGACCTCAAATCCTGGTGCAGCCTTCTCTGCGGTCTTCTCTGCAGTCTTGGCAGCCTCGGTCACGTTCTCCTTGGCTTCCTCAACTGTCTTGGCAGCCTCGGTCACGTTCTCCTTGACGGCCTCGACTGTCTTGGCAGCCTCGGTGGTCACGTTCTCCTTGGCGGCCTCAGCAACGGGAGCGGCCTCGACTGTCTTGGCAGCCTCGGTCACTGGAGCGGCCTCAGCGGCACCCTCGATTGTTACTGCCTTGTAGATGTAGTATCTGAGCGGGTTGGCATCGTCAACAACATCCTGATCGGCGGTCTTGATCTTGATGTCGCCCATCAGAGTGATGTCCTTGTTCTTGCTCAGGGTCACTGTGTTATCCTTGTTGTCCATGGTGATTGTTTCAGCAGTAACGCTGGCGATTCTCATCTTGTCGTACTCAGTGTCGACCTTGACCTCTGTGGCTGTTTCAGATATCTGCCAGACTCCGTCAATGGTAGCCAGGTTCTGGTCTGCGCCCCTGAAGGCGTTCTTGAAGTGAACAGCGATGATTACCAGGTCCTTGGAGTCTCCGACATCCTTCTTGTAGTAGTAGGTCTTGTCGGACATTGTCGGGTTATCCTTGGACGGGGATATGACCTTGCTGTCTACGACAGCGCCATCCTTGGAAAGCTCGAGGTAGACCTTGTTTCCGTCGATATCAATGGACTTGATGGCCAGCTCGTAGCCCTCCTCCATCTTGAGTGGAGTGCCAGAGGTGACTGTCCTCTCATCGTCGTTGTCCATCAGAATCTTTTCGAGCTGCTCGTCAGACAGGGAGTTCTCGTCTGTGGACTCCTTGAACAGAATCTCGTTGGCATCATCGACGTCCGGGTCGTTGATATAGCCGGCGAAGTACTGATCTGCCTGGAATCCAATTACATTATAGAATCCCCAATCAGCGAAGTCGAAGTCGTTCTTCTGGACGGTTGTAGTATATGCGACACCATTGGGTTCCTGGAGCTTGTTGCCCTCAGTGATGGTGGTGGTGATCTTCTCAGTGCCCAGATTATCGTCAATATCATAGTAGAAGCCCGCGAAGTTCTGGGCATTCCACTCGAAGTTGCCGGTAGCTACAGATCCTCGAAGCTCATATGTGCCGGGCTCAGTGATCTCCTTGTAGATGTAGTATCTGAGCGGGTTGGCATCGTCAACAACATCCTGATCGGCGGTCTTGATCTTGATGTCGCCCATCAGAGTGATGTCCTTGTTCTTGCTCAGGGTCACTGTGTTATCCTTGTTGTCCATGGTGATTGTTTCAGCAGTAACGCTGGCGATTCTCATCTTGTCGTACTCAGTGTCGACCTTGACCTCTGTGGCTGTTTCAGATATCTGCCAGACTCCGTCAATGGTAGCCAGGTTCTGGTCTGCGCCCCTGAAGGCGTTCTTGAAGTGAACAGCGATGATTACCAGGTCCTTGGAGTCTCCGACATCCTTCTTGTAGTAGTAGGTCTTGTCGGACATTGTCGGGTTATCCTTGGACGGGGATATGACCTTGCTGTCTACGACAGCGCCATCCTTGGAAAGCTCGAGGTAGACCTTGTTTCCGTCGATATCAATGGACTTGATGGCCAGCTCGTAGCCCTCCTCCATCTTGAGTGGAGTGCCAGAGGTGACTGTCCTCTCATCGTCGTTGTCCATCAGAATCTTTTCGAGCTGCTCGTCAGACAGGGAGTTCTCGTCTGTGGACTCCTTGAACAGAATCTCGTTGGCATCATCGACGTCCGGGTCGTTGATATAGCCGGCGAAGTACTGATCTGCCTGGAATCCAATTACATTATAGAATCCCCAATCAGCGAAGTCGAAGTCGTTCTTCTGGACGGTTGTAGTATATGCGACACCATTGGGTTCCTGGAGCTTGTTGCCCTCAGTGATGGTGGTGGTGATCTTCTCAGTGCCCAGATTATCGTCAATATCATAGTAGAAGCCCGCGAAGTTCTGGGCATTCCACTCGAAATTGCCGGTAGCAACCTGGCCGCGGATTTCTACCTTATCCACCGCCCCAACTACCATCGCTGTTGCTAGTAACAGCATCATCGATGTAAACGTAATTGCAGCCAATTTCTTCATCTTTTAACCTCCTATTTTCCCTTTCCGATCACTTTTTGCAGCATACAGTCTGATTATTCTTAAAACTATTGCCTGAATAAAGTCCTCGATCGCCATGCTACATATCCTGGCACTGTAATTCCAGCATTGTAATCGCCGCCTGGCGTCTCTCAGACATGTATATAGCTACATCACCCTCCTAATCCCATAGGGGATTATAGGGTAGTGATAGAGTATTTCCCTATTATATCTTTTTTGGTCCTTTGCTTGCGGCTTGGTCGGTCTTTCCACATCAGAAAGCCACAATCGGCCAAAGAGCTTTACAAGGCTCAAATGGATATACTCATCTTCTCCTATTTTAACTCACGTGATTGCGGGCGATTATCATCAATAAATAGTACTTTGGAGCGTCTCGTTCGAGCATTTTGCTCTGTGATCATAAGGGAAAAATGTTTTACTGAAGGCGATATATTTTAAAACATATGACAAGAATTGGCATTGTTTATCACCCGATTTATCTTGAGCATGAGACCGACGGGCATCCGGAGAAAAAGGAGCGACTGACGGCTATTCTGGATAAACTCAAATCGAGCAAGCTAAATGTCGAATTCATCACACCTAAAGCTGCTACAGAGGAGCAGGTCGCCACAATTCATAAAAAAAGATATATCGATCAGGTTAGAACCATCTGCGAGCGCGGCGGCGGCTATCTGGATGTCGACACGGTCCTGTCAAGAAGGTCCTATGATGCAGCCCTCATGGCCGCTGGAGGTGCTGTGGCGGCTGTGGACGCTGTTATGAATGGGTTCGATAGCGCCTTTGCCTTGGTCAGGCCTCCCGGCCACCATGCCATGCCCAGCCGTGGAATGGGCTTTTGCATCTTCAACAACATAGCAATAGCTGCAAAGCACGCCCAGTCTAAAGGCTTAAAGAAGGTGCTGATCGTGGACTGGGACGTGCATCACGGCAATGGCACAAATGCCGTCTTTTATTCCGACAGATCGGTAGTTTATTTCTCCACTCACCAGTTCCCTCATTATCCTGGCACGGGAAGGGCAAACGAAGTGGGAGATGATGGTGCTGAAGGGACAAAGGTGAATGTTCCTCTGCCATCTGGCACAGGCGACGAAGGTTACCTCATGGCCTTTCGGGAGATCCTATTGCCGATTGCTCTCGAGTACAAACCCGATATAGTCCTGGTCTCCGCGGGCCAGGATCCACACAAAGATGATCCTCTGGGAGGCATGCGCCTTACAGCAGAGGGCTTCGGATCAATTGCAGGCCTGACAAAGGAGATTGCAAATATCTGCTGCCATGGAAGGCTGGCTGCCGCTCTGGAGGGAGGCTACAACCTGCAGGCCCAGGCGGATGCCATAGTGTCCGAACTCCGAGCATTTCAGGGAGAGGTGCCTGAAATAAAGGGCACGGATCTGAAGGTAGCTCAGAGGATAGAAGAGGTCAAGAAGATCCAGAGAGCCTACTGGAAATGCTTTCAGTGAGATCAGCAGATCCGGTTCCTGGCCCGAAAGTAACGGGCCAGAAATATCCTGAAGCCTTCGTCCTTTATGCTGGCCAGCCCAAAGCCCACATATATATTGTGTCCACAGCGGATGGCCGAAGAAAGATGCCGTCCCAACGAGAGGTTCCCAATCTCGGCAGCTACAAGATCCTCAGCTCTGGTGTATTTGCGTGCCGTCTCCACTAAAGCCCTGCCCTCGGCGATGTAGGGTCCTGAAAGTGGTAGAGGATGTGCAGCCAGGAAACGGGATTGATGCTCAGCCTCCCAGACCGGCGGGCCGCAGCGCCTGCAAACCCTGGAAAGCTCCCAAACCTCCATCTCAATGAGAATCGCTGCTCTGTCGCGATAGGATGCCACATCGCTGCGCAGCAGGCGAAAGCCGTGGCGCTCCAGAAGAGCCTTTACAGACTCCTCGGCCTTGCGAAGCTGTGGAAAGAGCACGTCCTCCACAACAGGAGGGGCCTGAAAATCCACGAGAATCAGGAGGCTTTTGCGCTCATTTATCTGGGCGGCAAGCTCGTCGTCAGATAGCGGAGCCACTGGGTCTGGAAAGAAAAAGTCCAATGAGGGCTCTGCCAGGAAGCAGCGCGATGCCGCTGAGAACTGCAGCATCCTGTCCAGTGTCAAGGCTGCTGCCACGTTTCTTGCAGGGTCCACCGGGTCCACGACCACCAGGGGCTCGTCATGCTCTTTTTTACTGCAACCTTCCAGATCCAGGAACTCACCCGGCTTCCAGCTCGAAGCTGCCTGCAGTACCCGCTGAAAGGAGCCAAAGAATAGAACTAGCAGCTCTGTCAAGTAACCGGAGAAGCCGCCAACCTTGAGCTCCGAGCCATAGACCTCAATGCCCTTCATGAACTGCTTTAGGAGCAGGACGTCATCCTCAAGGCCGACGATCCTGCGAGCCACGTACTCCGTGTGAAATGGAGTTCGATCAACTGCAGATTTCAGGCTGGATGCATCAGGAACCAGGTAACATGGAACAAGATCGACTTCAAAGCCATCCAACCTGGCGTGAACGTACGGATGCTCTGCGTATTTCTCCTCGTGATCCGGCGCCACAAGCCTCGCGATCTTCATGGCCTCTCCCAGATCGGAATCGGGAGGCATCCCCAAGAAAATGTCCAGGTCATGATCGCCTGCCAGCCAGGTATTTCTTGCAGCTGAGCCCACCAGCATGGCCTTCAGCTTCAGGCCGCGTTCCTCTGCCAGATCATCGATGCGAGATATGATCGAGTCGGATATCTCATGCAATCGTGCCCTGTCATCTTGACTGGGCCTGACCCTCTTCAGCACCTGCTCTTGAATTTCAGAGAGGGAACTGGGCCAGGTTGTCGTAAATGGGTCCCCCGCGTGTCAGTGTGCTCTTCTTGAGATAGAATCGGTCAACTATGAATCTGCCAATGTCAGCGTCCGCCAGGCTGGCGATCTTTGTGGCCAGCAGCCTGCTCGTCTCCTGGTTTGGCCTGCCCACGCGGCCCAGTGTCACATGCGGGCTGAAGCCTCGAGCCTCTCGCTCAAAGCCCATGGGGCTTAGCGCCTCTTCTACCTTCTCATAGAGCTCTTGAAAATTCCCTTCCAGGCCGAGCCACACTACGCGAATGGTCCGCCCTGGAAATGCGCCCATGCCCGCAACGCGGGCTGTAAAGGGCGCGACCCTGACTTTTGACAGGGCATCAGAGACCTTTTGCACTCTTCCCTCAGGCACGTCTCCCAGAAACTTCATCGTGACATGGACCAGATCCGGTCGAACGAGTCTGAGTCCTTCCGTAGCGATCTGGCTTTGCAGGCGCCCTATCCCCTCGCGCATCTCTGAAGGAATTTCTACGGCCACGAAGCATCTGATGCCCGTCATCTCAGCACGCTGCCCTTGCTGGCCGAGGTCACTGATCTCCTGTAGCGAGCCAGAACGCCGGTCCTTATCTTGGGCTCGGGCTCCTTCCAAGCTTTAGCTCGCCTCTGCAGCTCAGCGGGGTCGACGAGCAGATCGACCCTTCGACCTGGAATGTCTATGCGAATCCGGTCGCCCTGCATGGCCAGAGCAATGGGGCCGCCCACCGCCGCCTCTGGCGAGACATGTCCGATGCACGGCCCTCTGGTGCCACCGCTGAACCTGCCATCAGTGATGAGCGCCACTGACTCGCTCAGGCCCGCGCCCGCGATGGCCGAGGTTGGAGCCAGCGTCTCTCTCATGCCCGGCCCGCCCTTCGGCCCTTCGTATCTTATTATCACCACATCCCCTGCACGAATCTCGCCGCCCACTATGCCACGCATGGACTCCTCCTCCGAGTCATAGACCACTGCAGGTCCCTCATGCCTGAGCATGGCAGGAGACACAGCAGTCTGCTTTACCACGCAGCCCTCTGGGGCCAGGCTCCCGTAGAGAATGGCAATGCCGCCCTCAGAATGAACAGGCTGATTCAGGGTTGCTATCACCTGGGCGTTGGCCTTGGGATTTGCTGGCAAAAATTCGCGTAGCTCCTCGCCTATCGTTCTGCTGGTGACGGTCAATGCGTCCATGTTCAGCTTCTCAGAGAGCCTGCTCATTATCGCTGGTATGCCTCCCGCCCTGTCCAGATCGATCATGTGGTACGGCCCGCCTGGCCTGAGGTTGACCAGGTGTGCAGTCTCTCGACTTAGCCTGTCAATCGTTGCCAGGTCCAGGTTCAGACCGAACTCAGCTGCAATGGCAGGCATATGAAGCACCGTGTTGGTGCTTCCGCCGATAGCCATATCCACGCGTATGGCGTTTTCTATCGATTTCTCAGTGACGATATCCCTGGCTTTTATGCCCTTCTCGATGAGTTCCACGATCTTGGCGCCTGATCTCTTCGCGATCCTTATCTTCCTGGCATCAACTGCATGGGTCGTGGCACATCCAGGAAGGCTGAGGCCAAGGGCCTCGGTAAGACATGCCATAGTGTTTGCGGTGAAGAGGCCTGCACACGATCCTGCACCAGGGCAGGCCATCTCCTCAAGGAGGGGCAGGGTCTTGCCTCCGGCCATCCAGCTCTCGTATACATTTATCAAATCCAGTTCCATGTCGCAGGCAAATCCCGGGAGCATCGGCCCGCCAGTCACCACGACGACTGGGAGATTGAGCCTCCCTGCTGCCATTAGATGGCCGGGAACTATCTTGTCGCATGAGGGTATCATGACCAGGCCGTCGAGCTGGTGAGCTTGGGCCATGATCTCAATGGAATCCTCGATCAGCTCGCGGCTGGGAAGAGAATATCTCATGCCGGCATGTCCCATTGCGATGCCGTCGCACACACCGATGGTCTGAAACTCAAAAGGCACCCCGCCTGCGTTGCGTATTCCTGCCTTCACAGCCTGCCCCAGGCGGTCCAGGTGAATGTGTCCGGGAATGAACTCATTAAATGAGTTGACAACTCCAATGAAGGGACGATCAATCTCCTCGTCCGTAAGGCCCGTGGCCTTTAAAAGAGCCCTGTGCGGCGTCCTCTCAGCGCCCACTTTGGTGACATCGCTCCTCATCTAAAAACCTCGCCTTAGGCCTTTGCCTCTTTGCGCTTAAGTAGTTGCTGATCTCAATTGAATGATTTAAATAGTTCAAGCTCCAAGCCGCCAGATGTGTTAACCATGGATGCCTATTCGCTATTCCTAGCATTCCTCGTGGTCTACATAGCTGCCCTGGCAGGCATCGGCCTTTACTTCTCCCGCAGGCAGCGGTCCGTCACGGACTTCTGGCTGGCAGGAAGAGAGC
>CAZRYL010000006.1:0-60466 GCA_964604285.1 uncultured Methanotrichaceae archaeon | reverse complement strand
CCTGCAATTTCATGAACAACCTGATTCCATCTGGCAGCTTCTCAGGGGAGACTGCACGCATCTACTTTTTGGAAAAGCTGGATGGAGGATCGCGAATTGATCGCTCTTCGGCAACTGTGGCAGCCACCAGGATCATTACGGCCATACCATTCTTCTTGGGCACAGTGATCGGACTGATATACCTGAATTTGGCGACGGATGCTCCCGCATGGGCCCTGGCCACATGCTCCGCCATCACTCTCATCTTGCTATTCCTAAATGCCGCATTCTTCGGAGTTTGCTTTGCGGATGACTGGCTGGAGAGGATCATATTCACCCTGGTCGACTTCATCGAGAAGCTGTTCCATATTCATGTGGACAGAGGGCAATGCAGCAGGATCATCGATAGGTTCCATGAGTCCATGAAGATGCTGGCCGAGCACAGGAGGACTCTATTCATCAGCGTCTTCTGGGCAGTGGCGGGCTGGCTTTCAATGACCATGGTGGCGGTCATAGTCTTTCGATCCATGGGCGTTTCAGTGCCGCTGCGGGCCGTATTTGCAGTCTACGCAGTTATGATATTCCTGCAGATGCTGCCCCTGTTTTTGCCGGGAGGAGTAGGGCTGGTGGACATCGTCATGAGCACATTGTTCACTGCCATCGGCCTGCCAATGCACAGTGCAGTGGCAGCTACGATTATCATCCGGCTCATCCAGCTATGGCTTCTTACAGCCCTCGGTGGGCTGGCAACGGCGTATCTTGTGAAAAAGATAAATCACGACGATCTGCAGTCCCTGACGAAGAATCGTGTGGCAAAAGGCTTTTAAAGGTCATTGTTCACTAGGTTGAACTGTCTTTTTGGGACAGTGGGGTAGCCTGGTCTATCCTCGAGGGTTTGGGACTCTTGGACCGCGGTTCGAATCCGCGCTGTCCCACTTCTATATTATTACTATCTCTTTGCAGCAACAGCAAGCCTTTTCCAGTTCTTCTGTATTCTCTCCAGGGAAATGATCGATGAGGCAAAGCTCAGTGGGCCGGGCCTTGCTAAAGAGCCTGCCCAGGTCCCCATGATAGACCTCGATATCACACTCGCCGCTAGCTCGACAGACGAGCATTGGTTCTTGGCCCACGTAGCTTGCGGGCGCCTTTATGCGCTCTGGATACTCTTCCAGATACTCTATCTGCTCTATTCCCAGCAGCTTTTTATTAACTTTTAAATTGAGAATTATATTTTGCACAGCAGGAAACCAGGCATCATTTAGCACTACGCGCTTTGCCCCCGCAAGCGCACACATCAAACCCAAAGTTCCTGGTCCTGAGAGCCCATCAGTAACATCTCTAATCTTTCCCTGAATGTAAAGCTGCTCCAGGATCTTCATCTTAGGGGATTGCTGCCTGGAAAACTCGATATGAATCTTGGATTGACTCTTGTATATGAGCAGCTCTCCGAAGAGGCTTTGGACAACATCCGCGCGCAGGTCGCAGCCTGCCAGCAGCACATTCTCATTTGGCGAGGTCAGAGAGCCACGTATTCCCGGAACGCCTCTGCTCAGGATCACCCCTTTGATCTCAGGAATGCGATCGACCATCGCCTCGGCTGCTTGCCTGCTGATCCGCTCTCCGATTATTATCAGGCTGCCGGTGCCAAGCCTGGGCGAGTACGCGAGAGGATAGCCAACGGCAATGAGTGGAGAGCCAACGCTACGCAAAGTCTCTCCATCATCGCGCAGGCCGAATTCCGCCAGGATGCGCAGAGCATCGAGCATCACTGCATCAAGGGTGGCTTTGCCGCATGAATGGCATCTTTGCAGTTCATCTGGCAGATCCCTCAAAGGCCTGGATTTGTCCAGGTTTGGTTCAGGCGCGCAATCCCGACAGGCCATATACTCGCGGTCTATGTTTGCCAGAACGTCTTCGGCGGGCTTAACACAGTCTTTTCCGCAAGCAGGACACTTCATAAACATACTGGCTCCAGTTGATATTTCAGCATTCCTCTCAAATACTGCTCCTCTCCCTTTAGAAAGGTTTGTAAATGATAAAGACATTGGGGCGGCGAAGGTGGTTTTGGACATGGCACAGAGAGGCATTAGGGAATACGATGCGAAGCGGATGTTGGCCAAATACCTTCCCGAGTACCTCAATGGTTTTTCCTATAAAGGCAATCTCGTCCTTGCAGGTCCTGATACGGATTTTGATGAGCTCGTGGCTGCGAATCCCTGGTTGAAGACAGAGAGGCTCGTGGTCAAGCCAGACCAGCTCTTTGGAAAGAGGGGAAAGCACGGCCTTGTACTGCTGGATGTGAACTGGGACGGGGCGAAGAGATACCTCGAAGAGAATATGGGAAAAGAGGTAGTTGTAGGAGGCGTATCCGGCAGGCTGACTCATTTCTTGATCGAGCCGTATGTCCCTCACGAGGAGGAGTTCTATGTAGCCATCAGCTCAGATCCGAATGGCGATAACATATTCTTCTCCCCTGAGGGCGGAGTCTGCGTGGAGGAGAAATGGGATAAGGTCGTGCAGATACATGTTGGTATCCTGGAGGGCTTCGACAGCCCGGACCTCAGGTCCAAGCTGCAAAAGAGCCTTGCAGGTCAGAGCGAGGCTATAGAGTCATTCATCAGAGCGCTCTATCAGTTCTACGTAGCTACAGGTTTTGCTTATCTGGAGATCAACCCCTTCACGATCAAAGACGGGGAGATTGTGCCCCTTGACATGGTGGCGAAGCTGGATGATGCCGAGGAGTACTGGCAGAGGAAGCGATGGAATGGCCTCGTCTTTGCACAGCCCTTCGGAAGAAGCCTCTCTGCAGAGGAGCTCTTCATCAAAGAGCTTGACTCAAAGACAGGCGCCTCTTTGAAGCTGACGATCCTGAATCCAGAGGGTCGGATATGGACCATGGTTGCGGGCGGCGGAGCGAGCGTGATTTATGCCGATACCATCTGCGACCTGGGATTTGCTCGCGAGATGGCCAACTACGGGGAATACAGCGGTGACCCGAACACAGAGGAGACCTATTATTACACCAAGACCATACTGGACTTGATGACTCGAAAGAAGGACCCCAGAGGAAAGGTGCTTCTCATAGGAGGAGCCATCGCTAACTTCACCGATGTCGCCAAGACCTTCAAGGGCGTCACCATGGCCCTGGAGGAGTATCGGGAGAAGCTTCGGGAAGCAGGCATCAAGATTTACGTGCGAAGGGGCGGTCCAAACTACGAGCAGGGACTGAAGCTCATGCGCGACCTGGGCAGAAGGCTTGGTGTGCCAATTGAGGTTTACGGACCTGAGACCCACATGACGAGAATCGTTTCTTTAGCCCTGGAGGGTGAGTCTCAATGAGCAAGAAGGATTATATTCTCTTTGACAGAAACACAGTGGCCTTCGTCTATGGCTATCAGACAAATGCCATTCAGCGAATGCTGGATTTCGATTACATCTGCAAGCGCGAAAAACCGAGCATCGCAGCTATCATAAACCCGAACCGCGCCGGCATCCACAAGGCTTTCTGGGGCACAAAAGAGATCCTCCTGCCTATGTACAAAACCATATCATCAGCAGCCAGGGCTCATCCTGAGGCGGATGTGATGGTCAACTTTGCTTCGCATCGTTCAGCTTTCGAGACCACGATGCAGGCCCTGGAGGAGAGGACAATCAGAACCGTAGCCGTCATAGCTGAAGGTGTGCCTGAGAGGCAGTCCAGGATCATGAGTGCTACCGCCAAGAAACTTGGAAAGACGATCATCGGTCCTGCAACTGTCGGTGGCATGACTGCAGGTGCCTTCAGGATCGGGAACACGGCAGGGACCATTGAGAACATCGTTGCATCTAGGCTGTACAGGCCAGGATGTGTGGGCTTCGTCTCAAAATCAGGGGGCATGCTAAACGAGGCCTTCAACATAATCTCAAGAAACTCCAACGGCATCTACGAGGGTGTGGCCATAGGCGGAGATCGATACCCAGGCTCGAATATGCTGGATCACATCATGCGCTATGAAGCAAATCCGGATATCAAGATGATTGCGTGCCTGGGAGAGCTTGGCGGCGAGGATGAGTACAGGATCATTGAGGCTTTGAAAGAGGGAAAGATCACAAAGCCTCTGGTCGCGTGGGTGACGGGGACCTGTGCGCCTGTGCTTCCTGCAAGCGTCCAGTTCGGCCATGCAGGAGCCAAGGCAGACACCCAAAGGGAGACGGCCCAGGCCAAGAACAATGCCTTCAGAGAGGCCGGAGCTTATGTTCCGAACTCATTTGATGACTATGGCGATGTTGTGCGCAAGGTTTACGAGGAGCTAGTGGCAAAGGGCATTGTTAGGGATATCGCAGAGCCTGAAGTGCCAAAGATTCCTGTAGACTACAGCAAGGCCCTGGCCTCTGGGGACATTCGCAGACCTACCACGTTCATCTGCACAATCTCAGATGATAGCGGCGAGGAGCTGCTTTACGCTGGAAAAAAGATCTCCGATGTCCTGGAGCAGAATATGGGCATCGGCGGCGTCATCGGCCTTTTGTGGTTCAAAAAAGAGCTGCCAGACTACGCAACCAAGTTCATAGAGCTGGTGCTGCAAATCGTTGCAGATCACGGCCCTGCAGTCTCAGGCGCACACAACGCCATCGTGGCCTCGTGCGCTGGAAAGGACCTCATATCGTCTTTGTGTAGCGGCCTCCTGACGATTGGTCCCAGGTTCGGTGGTGCCATCGATGACGCAGCCCGCGAGTTCAAGCGCGCAAAAGAGACAAAAATGACGCCTGAGCAGTTTGTGAGCGATATGAAGAAGAAGGGCATCAATATTCCAGGCATCGGCCACAAGATCAAGAGCGTCAAGAATCCGGACAAACGCGTGCAGCTACTCATTCAGTATGCGAGGGCGAACTTTCCCAGCACCGAGCTTCTAGACTATGCCTTGCAGGTAGAGCAGCTTACCACAGCCAAGAAGGGGAACTTGATCTTGAATGTAGACGGCTGCATTGGCATCCTGTTTCTGGACCTGATGAGCTCCTGTGGTGCTTTTACCAAGGCTGAGATAGAGGAGATAGTCAGGCTCGGCTATCTGAACGGGCTTTTTGCCCTGGGCCGCAGCATCGGCCTGATAGGACATATTCTGGATCAAAAGCGCCTGGATGCGAGGCTGTACAGGCATCCCACTGAGGACATAGCGTACATGATGCCCTCGGCTGAGGATATTAGGTGCAAGCATTGAGGATGCTGGATAAAATAGGCGAGGTTATAAGCTAGAGGCGTGGCGAAGTGGCAACAATAAGTCAGAAGATCCTGACCAGGGCCTCTGGCTCTGCCAGGATTGTGGAGCCAGGCGAGATCGTTGAGGCATGCGTAGACTACGCCATGTCCCATGATGGTACATCTGTCCTTGCCATCAAGGCATTCGAGGAGATGGGATCGGAGAAGGTGTGGAACCCGGAAAGGGTGGTCATACCTTTTGATCACATAGTTCCTGCAAACAACGAGGGAGCAGCTTCTTTGCAAAAGGAGGTGCGCTCATGGGCAAGAGAGCAGAAGATCGCCAACTTCTTCGACTGTGGATCAGGGGTCTGCCATCAGGTCTTTCCAGAGAATGGCTTCGCCCTGCCGGGCCTGCTCGTCGTCGGAGCCGATTCGCACTCATGCACCTACGGAGCCTTCGGGGCTTTTGGCACAGGCGTCGGCGCCACCGACATGGCAGAGATTTACTCAAGCGGGCGCCTCTGGTTCAGGGTCCCAGAGACCATGGCCTTCAGGATCACAGGAATCCCGAAGCCATTCGTCTCTGCCAAGGACATAGCCCTCATGGTGATAGGCAAGGTAGGTGCAGATGGAGCGACCTACAAGGCCGTGGAGTACATAGGCTCGGTTGTGGATGAGATGAGCATCTCTGGGAGGATGACGCTTTGCAACCTCGGAGTCGAGATGGGGGCAAAGGCGGCAATAGTTCAGCCAGACTCAAAGACCGATGCCTGGCTCATGGGCCGCGCCAGGCAAAACTACCTACCAGTCCTCTCGGACCCTGATTCCTACGATTATGAGCAGGAGTACGATATATCAGACCTTGAGCCGCAGGTAGCAGCGCCCTTTCGCGTGGACAATGTCAGGTCAGTCTCGGATCTGGAGGGACTGGAGATCGATCAGGTCTTCATAGGCACATGCACCAACGGCAGGCTTGAGGACCTGGGGATCGCAGCCAAGATCCTGCAAGGAAGGCAGGTTAAAGTGAGGACCCTGGTCATCCCTGCCTCGCGTGAGGTCCTTTTGGAGGCTTTGCAAAAGGGGATCATAGAGACTCTGGTGCGGGCAGGGGCGATGATTGCACCACCCGGATGTGGGCCATGCCTGGGCGCTCACATGGGCGTTTTGGGAGAGGGCGAGGTATGCCTTTCCACCTCCAACCGCAACTTCCCAGGGAGGATGGGAAAGGGCGGGAGGGTCTATCTGGCGTCGCCTGCCACTGCTGCTTTTGGGGCCATCAAAGGATGCATAACCAGACCTGAAAAATTGGCGGCAGACTAGGAGATGAAGTTCGACCTGCACATTCACTCCAACTACTCAGATGGCCATGCAAGCGTAGTGGAGATCATCGACGCCGCCGTGCACAGAGGGCTGGATGGCATCGCCCTCACAGATCACGACAACATGCGGGGCATTCCTGCAGCCCGCAAATACATCAAGGAGCAGAAGCTCGACATGATTTTAATTCCCGGAGTGGAGGTCACCACATCGGAGGGCCATCTGCTGGTCCTGGGAGTTGAGGAGCCACCGAAGCGAAAAGTGAGCCCTGAGGAGACCATCGAGGCGGCTCACGAGTTGGGCGGAATTGCCGATGTCCCTCATCCTTACCATCCCTTTCGACACGCCATCGGCAGGATTCCAAATGCCGATGCTGTGGAGGTCTATAACTCAAAGCATCTCTTTGGTCTCGCCAATGGCAGGGCCTGGGTCGAGGCCAGGAGACGCCACATGCCCATGGTGGCCGGGAGCGACTCGCATTTTGCCGAGACTGTGGGCTTGGGAGTGACGGAGATAGAAGCGGAAGATGCAGATGAGGTGCTGGACGCGATACGGGCTGGGAGGACGAGGATTTTAGGGCGCCGGACGCCGCCAAAGTACTTTGCGGGAAATATGTTCAAGTATATTTTCAAGAGGATCGTGAAGAAGTGATCATGAGAATCTTGGCAGTGGGAAAGCTTCGGGAAAAGCACTGGCAGGATGCTGCCTATGACTATGCCCGACGCCTGAGGCCCTACGCCCGCCTGGAGATTGGGGAGATCCCCGAGGCTCGCATTCCCCAGGATGCCTCCCTAGCAGAAGAGGAGATAGCAATGAGCCAGGATGCTTTTGCCATTCACGAGAGGCTGAGTCGGCATAGCGGGCCCGTCGTCGTTCTGGATAGAAAGGGAAGAGCTATGGACTCACTTGAGCTGGCCAGATGGCTGCAGACAGGGCTCCTGGAAGGCAGAAATGAGATCGCATGGGTGATAGGCGGCCCGCTGGGCCTGGCATCCTCTGTGCTGGATAGAGCAGATCTCGTTTTATCACTCTCCCGAATGACATTCCCCCATCAGATGGCACGGCTCATGCTCATGGAGCAGATATACCGCAGCTTCAAAATAATGCATAATGAGCCGTACCATAAGTGACATCCTCCCGGGAAAGATGAATGACAAGCGTACAATAGCCATCAAACAAGGCTCATCAGAGGGTAGTTCTTCGTAGCGTCGTACTCCAATTTAGCGCGAACAAGTTCGCCCTCAAAATCTATTTCGACCTCTGCTGTTATCATCCTACCCTCCAGTTCGCCGTATCCGAAGACGTTCTCCTTCAGCATATTCCTGTTCAAGCTGACGACAACCTTTCGAACATAAGGCTGAAGGGAGATGCTCTCCTGCATGGCCCTTTCAAGGCTGCCAGCAGTTTTGATGCTCACTGGAGATCCAACGAACTGATGATAGAGTGCTCCCAGCTTGATGCCCGCCTCAAAGGCGGCTATTTCCCTTTTTGTAGGCATGAAATCACCACCGGGCTAAGCAGATAAACGATAATAATCGCAATCAACAGATGTGATGGGTATGCAATATCCTTCTGCAGCAAGATGAGGATTCCTGCGGCCAGAAATGCGAGCGCGATAAATGCTGCAGACTTCCGGTCGCGCACCTTTGGATAGGAGACGCTGCTCACCATGAGAATGGCAAGCAGGAGCATGAAGATCAGTGTTAAGAGTTGCGATCCCAGAAGGACGCTGCCTGAAAGAGCAATTCCTGCAGCAGGTATCGGGAGGCCTTCGAAGAACTGGTCGCCTTTGCTGTAGACATTGAATCTGGCCAGCCGCAAGGTCCCGCAGAGCAGATAAAAAATTCCAGCAGGCCAGAAGTTGGGCGAATCGAAGGCTTTGAGTGCGAGAAATGCCGGCGCAACCCCGAAGGACACAATGTCGGCGAGCGAATCCAGATTTGCACCAATCGGGCTGGACCCCAGCTTTCTTGCCAGAAATCCATCCAGACCGTCAGCTATCGCTGCCAAGATGATGAAGATTACTGCAAGCAGCGCTGAATTCTGATCTGGGGATTGGCCGGCTGCCAATAAGGCACACAATCCAAAGGCGGCATTGAGAAGAGTGAAATAATCTGGGACTCTCAGTGCCTGGAGGATATTCATGCACGTCTCACCGCGATAATGGTCTCCCCAGCCCTGACTTTATCGCCCAGCTTGATCTGCAGATCGTAGCTCTCGGGTATGGTAACCTCCACCCTGGAGCCGAAGCGGATCATGCCCAATCTCTCTCCACGCACCACCCTGTCCCCCGGGCGAACATAGCAGATGATCTCACGAACAATCGTCCCGGTTATCTGTCGGATCTCAATGATCCCATCGATGGTCTCAAGCATTATCCTATTTTGTTGGTTGTTGCTCGCCCGACATAAGAAGGCAGGGAGGTGTCCTCCTTTCCGGTATTCTGTCCTTTGCACTAACCCGTCCAGAGGTGCCCTGTTCACATGCACGTCGGATGGTCCCATGAATATTGTAACTAAATCATTAGTGGCCTGGATAATCCTGCCGTCTGCGGGCGCGACCATGCCATCTCCCAGTGGCAAACGATCAGGGTCTCTGTGAAAGAAGAGCATGAAGGCCGATCCAAGCAGGGCTAAGGCAGAAAAATACCAGCTTCCTACTGCGACCAGTGCGGCCGTCAATAAAATAGGCGCTGAGACCCAGGCCTTAGAGTCCCTGGCAAGCTTCAAGCCGCTTCGCCTCCTGGATGTCTTAGCTCTGCTGCCAGCTCATCTATCTGCAACAAAAGCTCAGGCAAGAGCAAGAACACCAAATAGGATATTGCCAGGATGGCAAGCGTTGAGCCCGCCTTGGCTATGACATTGTGAGCGATGTTGAAGCTGTCGGACCCAAACCAGCCATAACCGTAGGCCATGAGCACAAAGCTGTTTCTCACTATATTCAGAAGAAAGATCGTACTTGTCGAGGTCACCAGAGCAGCTATTCTTCTACATGGTGGAGCCTCAACGGATAAAATTATTCCTGCAAATAGAGCCATGCTCTCGATGGCTGTGCAGGCCAGTATGATCTCCACAGACCTACCGTTCAGGGCCATGACGTTCCATCCCTCCATGGCTACGGGGATTGAGAACAACCTGAGCGTTTCGGCTGTCGTCTGGGTCGTAAATCCTATCAGTCCGTCTCTTAGCGGCTGGATCTTGGCAAATGGAAAGTAGAGGATTCCACAAACTGCTGCTGCGTAGCTCGCCCAGGCAGAGGCGGAAGAGGAAAAATTCTTTCGAGGCACTATCCAGGCCATGCAAAAACAAAGGAGCGCTACAGCCAAGGCTAAAGCAACATTGAAGTAGTCCTCAATCGCAAGATAGTGAGCTGGCTGGCTGAGCCAAAAAAATGCAAATATGGCCCATCCCGCAGCCGCAAGAGAGCTCTTTTTCATAAGAGCAGATGCCATAAGAAGGAGAAGGCCAATCCAGAGGGTACATGAAACCAGCCAGTCAAATGTCATCTATCATAGAACTACCACAGGTTTATTTAGCATTATCTACACACAGCGATTAATTATGATTCTGGGGACGCTCTGGCAGGGACCATCCGATAGGTAAGGTTGATTATGGATCGAAAAGGCTTGATTTTTGTCTCTTTAGCAATTATGATAACTGCAGCATATGCAGTAGCAGCGTTGAGCATTTCAGCGTCGGACAATGGTGATGCTGATCGAAAGATCGATCCAGCATTGCTAGAGCATCTGGTGGGCGGGGATAGCAAAAAGATACCCGTAATCGTCCTTCTTAACGGCGAAAGCGACCAAAAAATCGAAGGTCTTGATGTGTTATATCGGTACAGAATTATTCCTGGTGTGGCAGGAGAGGCTGCGCCAAGTGCAATTGAAAATATTGCAAAGAGCAATTTTGTTCAGGGTATCTATTATGACGGGTCTGCTCAGATATTGGCTCCCGATAATAACTCATCTCGTAGCGAAGCGATCTGTGGATACTCGTCCCTGTCCGCATCTCAATATATCGGCGCAGATAAACTCTGGGAGAGGGGGATTGACGGAAAAGGAGTAACTGTAGCTGTAATTGACTCAGGGATCGACGAGAATCATCCAGATCTGGTTGGCAAGGTCATTGGAGAGAAGAACTTCGTGGCTGACGAGACTACCACAGATGATCTACTGGGTCATGGAACCATGGTTGCTGGCATCATAGCTGGATCTGGCGAAGCATCGGATGGAAAGTATAGAGGAGTGGCGCCAGGAGCCAGCCTTCTCAGTGCAAAGGTGATCAATAGCAAAGGAGAAGGCAAGGTGTCAGATATCATTGCCGGGATAGAATGGGCCATTTACAATGGCGCTGACATCCTGAGCCTGAGCCTTGGCGGCATAAATTTGGGCGAGACAAATCCGCCCATAACCATGGCAGCTGATAAAGCTGCTGATGCCGGGGTCGTGGTCTGCGTCGCAGCAGGAAATCGCAACAGCACCAAAGCAGAGGGTCAGACCTTTGCCCGTCAGGCTGACCGTCAGGCCGAAAGCGACGAGTCAGCCGTAGACCTGTCCCAGGCGGACGACGAAGATAAAAAAGATGTATACCTGCTCCTCGTTCCAATCGTCCTGGCTCTGCCACCAGGCCTCATCGACTCTCCAGGAGATGGCGTGAAGGTCATAACCCTGGGAGCAACAGATTACAGCGGCCATATGGCCGGCTTTTCTGGGTCGGGGCCAACAAGGGATGATAGGATCAAGCCCGATGTAGTAGCCCCGGGCGTGGATATAGTCTCAACTATCCCGCCGGGCTTGGAAAAGCCCGATTACATTGACGAATATTATGCGCGGGAGTCTGGCACTAGCCTCTCTACGCCAGTCGCAGCTGGCTTTGCTGCATTGATGCTCCAGGAGAACGCAAACCTCACGCCAGCGGGAATCAAGGCTGTAATGACAAGAGGGGCTCATAAGCTGAACAACAGCCTGGGCGAGCAATACGAAGAGTACTATCAAGGAGCGGGCCTTCTGAATGCTCCTAGCTCCTATCAGCTTGTGAGCGACGATGTATGTGGAGTCATTCCAGACCGGTGGATTGCAGGTCGCTGGGCATATCTGCCTGCGGGCAAAGGGGTTTATGTGGGCCTGGACACAGGCGCGGACAGGCCTCAAAAGAAGCTATATGCACTGGCTCCTGGCGATGAGGACTGGAATACTCGATTCGTGCTCTTCAGCAACCAAAAAAAAGGTGACCTGAAGGTCTCGGCCTCTGGGCCGATCTCGGACTGGATCAGCCTGCAGGCGCTTCCCAGACAGATTGATGCCAATTCTCAAAGCGTCTTTGCAGCATCATTGAGCGTTCCCAATGGCACATTGCCTGGAATTTATAGCGGTTCATTGGATATCACTGAGAGGGGCAAGAGCATCCTGAGCATACCGGTGAACTTAACAGTGGCAGAGCCGCTCAATATCTCCAAGGGGCTTGGCAGCCAGGCAGGCACTTTGAGTGAAAACCAATGGGATTACTACTACCTGGATGTGCCGAAGGGCGCAGATGTTATCAAAGCTGAATTGAAATGGGATGTTGCCTCTAGCCTCGATCTCTTCTTGCTGTCGCCCACAAGCGAGTATTACTCAGGCACTCCAGAAGGGCTTGAGGAGAGCATGAAGGTTGAAAGTCCGCCATCTGGAAGGTGGCTTATAGCTGTGCATAGCGAGAATTCATCGGTGCCCGTAAACTACACTTTAAATGTCGATTGTTACCTGATAAAGACAGCCCCCCAAAGGTGGAACATAGACTCGGCATTACCTGGAACAAGTACAGTGGCAGAGTTCGTAGTGGAGAACATAGGTCCGGATCTCGAGAATATGAGCTATGAAGCCTCTACAGAGAACTCGATCTATCAGGAATTTCAGGGACGCGTTGGATACAAAGAAACCTGGAATAAAACCATAAACGTTACCGCAAAGACCCGGATGATCTCTGCTGAGCTCAGAGCCACCGGAGGCAGCAACAAGAGCGAGGTAGCTATTGTATTCGAGAATCCCGAGGGAATCGCAAAGGAAGAAAATGCGGCCCTGGGTTCCGGCGATGTCGGGCCTGTGGAGATCTTCAATCCAGAAGCTGGCAGCTGGACGCTAAAAGTCTACGGGTATGATGTTCCCAAGGAGGGACAATCCTTCCTCGTCAGCGTCAAGATGTACGAAGAGGCGCCATGGAACTGGATCACGATCAATGGACCTGGGCGTTTGGAGAGCGATTCCAACGAAACAGTAAAAGCCAACCTTACGATTCCCAGGAACATATCCCTGACCAGGTTTGCTGGACATATCAACATCTCCTCTGGCAATCGGACCGTCCAAATTCCAATAAAAATTGCAGTGGCCGGGGCTGTCCTGGAAGGTTTGACCTCCACGGCTGTGACAGACATCGACCATGATGGACTCTTCGACAACCTTGACCTGGGGTTCGAAGTGAACGCCACAACATATGGCGATCTTCGGCTGGATGGAGTGCTAACCGACTGCAGTGGCAATGCTATTGACCTTTTCAGCAGCAGCTTCGAGCCTCAGAAGAGCAGCAGCGTTAATGTAAGCATTAACGGCAGCAACATCTGGAGGAAAGGCAAATGCGGGCCCTTGAAGATAAGGAATTTGATCCTGTACGACGGGCTTGGCAATTTCGTTGACATGTACAGGAAGAACATAACCGTCGAGAAGGATCCTAAGCAATTCCAAGCCCCTGCGGCCTATTTCACAGGCGGATTTGTCAACCTGACATCCCGCAGCAGCATCAAAATCGGTGTCAATGTGTCAGTGATCAGGGCCGGAAACTACCAGGTAAGCGGCACAATTGTTGATGATAATGGCGCATTGCTTGGCGAGGACAGCGTGAAAGCCAGGCTTTTGCCGGGCAACGCTACAGTCGTCCTGGAGTTCGACCCCATAAAATTCATCATGCTTGGGGATATCGGGCGGGTGCACCTAGTAGATCTGGTCTTGAGTCGTGATGGATCTCGGCTGGAGCGAGCAGACGATGCTTGGGTATCTGAAGATATGTCACCAGAAGGTTTTGCGGCTGGCAGAAGGGAAGGAGACGCTGATGAATCCAATAACGTCAGCACTGCTGGTGTCATCCGGATGCAAGACGGCAAGGTTGTGATATCTTGAGGCACTCTCCTTTTCAGTGGATTTCCCAATGGATCTGAAAGATGGCTCTAGTTCACATAACCAGGGAATCGGGCATCCCACTTGTGGGGTGTTTATACTTTGGCGTAATCGACCGGGGAAGCAACCTCTTGCAGATAAGACCAGGCTGCAGCTGCAACCTGAACTGCCCTTTTTGCTCTGTTGATGCGGGCCCAAAATCCAGGACCAGAGTGAACAGCTACGAGGTAGAGCTGGATTATCTGGTTGAAGCAGTTGAAGAGATTGCACATTTCAAAGGGCCTGGAGTGGAGTGTCACATCGACTCACCTGGAGAGCCCATGCTATATCCGCAGATAACAGAGCTTGTGCAGAAGTTGAAGGCCATCGAAGAGGTAGCTGTCGTCTCTATGCAAAGCAACGGCACTACCCTCGACGAGCTGAAGATAAAAAAGCTTGAGGAGGCAGGCCTTGACAGAATCAACCTCTCAATTCACGCCCTCTCGCCAGAGCTGGCAAAGTATCTGTCTGGAGTATCCTGGTTTGATATAGAGAAGGTCAAAGAGGCTGCCAGGAATATTGCGGAAAGCAAGATAGATCTACTGGTCGCACCCGTCTACATACCTGGCGTAAATGATGAAGAGGTTTGCAAGGTGATCAAATTCGCACTGCAAATTGGTGCGGGCAAGAGGTGGCCGCCCCTGGGCATCCAGAAGTTCGAGCACTATCGGTTGGGCAGAACGCCTGGCAAGGTAAAGGCTCAGAACTGGTGGCACTTTTATAACATCACGATGCGTGAATGGGAAAAGCAGTTCTCAATACCACTTCGCCTAAAGCCGCAGGATTTCGGGATCGTAAAGAGGCCAATGATCCCCATCACCTTTGAGAGAAAAGAGAAGACAAGGGTGGAGATAAGGGCACCAGGCTGGGTGGGCGGCGAGCAGCTTGGTGTCGCCAGGAACCGCGTCGTCTCTGTGATGGACTGCCCTGTAAAAAGTGGCAGCGTGCGAATACAGATCGTCAGCAATAAGCACAACATCTACGTCGCAGTTCCGGTTTAATTCGACCTGGCAACCCTATCACTTTGACGATTGTCTATTCATAGGTCTCTGGACATGCGAGATAGCCTGTTTATCAGCCAGTTCGTCAAGAAGCCGGTGAGGAAGCAGACGAACATGGTGGAAAAAGTTCTGCTCTGCGAGTTGGCATTGAAGGCTATCAGGCCAGAGCTGAAGAGCAGATAAGCCATGTAACCGAATATCATGCTTAGCAGTGGTATGGCCATATACCACAACCTCTTGTATCTGGTCACCATGCCGTCCCTGCGCAGATCATCAGCGACGCCAGTCAGGATCTGGGCAGAGGAGCCAAGGCCAGCGAAGAAGGCGGACCAGAGCGGAACATCAAGGATGCTGGCCTGTGCATACCGATAGATCAGATAGCCGAAGAGGAATGTGGATAGGGTTCCGAAGATGACTGCGTAAAGGCCGTAGAGCTTGAAGAAGTAGGAGAGCGTCCGCAAGCTATGGAATTTCGACCCTTTAATCTGAAACTTGGCCCCATTGATTGCACTTGTAAGCTCATACTTTGCCCTGTCGTAGTAAAGATAGGCGTCTGCAATGTTTTCTTTATTGAACTCCTTTAGGGCGAGGACATAAAAGTCATAGCTCTCTTTTATGTCGATGGAACTCCTGTGAGCTGCCTGGAGCATGCGATCCAGTCTCTTGAGGTTTGCCTCTACCTCCGATCCTGATTCTGGGATAGAACAGACTTGTGAGTTCACATTAGATTACTTACTAAATTAGTATATATAGTTTTTGTCATTGAAGGTCACACACATAAATAAAATAATTTTACTATTTTTGAATTTAGATAGCACAAAGAATCCTTCTTGATTCGCACTAACTCAATCATACAATTCAGCGAAGAGCCATCTTAAGATCCTCCATTTCAATGATGCTTTGTGCACTACGTTTCCATCAACAAATGACATGACGGCTTTTTCAGGGATCATGATCTGATTAATCTCCTCCATCATGCTCTCTGCAATGAAACAGCATTCGTCAAGGGCAGAACTCGAAGAGTTACTATTATCTTTAATAATTTCATTCATAAGTATGAGTTACATCTATTCATTAAAAAATTTTTCTGTTATACATATAAGTCAAATTGCGATGCCGCACCCCGCAGCAGAGCTGCCGAGCCATGAACAGCGCCCCCGCCAGGTAAATCCAGGTCCATCATATTCAATTGCTTAAAGCTCCCATTCTCATTCGGTGTTCCCTGCCGTTCGATAGTCCAGAATTATCTCAGCGGTTACTCCTGTCACTGGCTGTCTAAATTTGCTCAATTGTGGCGGGATGAAAATGTCCAGCTGTCAGTCTTCTCGACTTTGCCGTTCTTATCGGCCTCAGACCATAGGCAAGATCTAGAGCGAAGTTGGCTTTTCAAAGTTGGCTTTTCAAGAGAGATTTTCTTCTGGGAAGCGACTTTTTGCTCCATCTCGGATCTCAACTCCCCAGGCTCAGAGATGGCTGGTAGGAATAGACTCAACCATCCACGTAAGTTAGCCAGGAGATATCTTTTGAGCGGCTGAAGAAAGAAGGGCCTAGGGAGTTCGATTCAGTTCCGCAGTTCACTAGGATGAAGTCTATGCATGGGAGCAAGAAAGAAATGCAGTTAGAGCAACTGTTATATTGCAGTTCAATAAGGACAATGCCAGAACAAAGCATCAAAGGCATTAAATTAATTTAAAAATTTATGTTACGGATCACTAGTTTCTTTTCGTCAGATCATGGCCTCCTCATGACCTGCATTGGATCTGCAGCTCTGGCTTCCATTCTTTGATTTCGATAGATCTAAATCGTATGCATTGCCATCACCTCTATTTGTCACAATCCTCTCTCGTTCATTTTTGCAAGACAGTAATGGGCATCGCTATCGCTATCATTCATTTCGGTCGCATCTTCAAAGGCTTTCCTGGCTCCGGTATAATCCCTCATACGGTACAGTATCACGCCTCTGTGAGTTAAGGCATGAGCCTTCTTCTTGGGGTCGTTCATGAACCTGATGGCATTTTCTATATCGTTTAATGCTTCTTCGTTACTGTTCTTGTTCATTGCATCGTCGATGGTCCGTATATGTGGATCGTCTTTCCAATCCTTTATCATTCCGTATTGCTTGGTCATACAATTCCTCCAGACAGTCTCAACGGCTTTCTGCCTGATACTTAAGAAATCTTTTATAACCGTCGTTGAATCCAGCTGTTATTGAATAAAATTTTCTAATACGTTAATATCTATTAGTTTAAAAATCTTGCGATTGATACTATCATCATAATATCTAAAAAATTTTAAAAATTGTGCCATTTATTTAAGATAATTATAATTATCAATAATGCACTTATCGGAAATTTTATATTGATTAAATACGCACATTTATATGGGGCTTTTGGGATGAGAGTCACTCTAGGATTTAAATTGATTCTATTCACAGCCATAGTTACCTGTATGTCCAGTTCAATTGTTCAGGGCGGTGAAAGCTATGACTGGAAAAATATGAGCATCACGCAGCTGGACAAAATCCTGGACCAGATCCAGCCGGGCTCGCACGATTTTAAGGTTGCTGAGAGATATTTCGATGACGTCATAGAAAACAGCTCTGGCATCACAGATGAGCAGCGCCTTGTAGCCCTCTACGGAAAGGGCAGAGTCCTCAGCGATAATTATGAAGATTACGAGGCTGCTATCGAGCACTTCGATAGAGCACTGGCTATAGATCCTTCATGCTGCCAGTGCCTGGACCAGAAGGGATGGGCTCTATTTTCCCTGGAAGAATACGAAGCCGCCTTTGATGCAGTCGATGAGGCTCTGAAAATCTGTCCGGACAATGCTCATGCCTGGAACAACAAGGGCATCTACTATTATCTGCAAAATAAGGACTATCATAAAGCTCTGGAATGCTTCGATAGGGCCATAGAGTCGGACCCCAATTTCGGAGATGCATGGTACGATAAGTACAAGGCTCATATGAAGCTCGGCCAGAACGAGGAAGCCGAGATTGCACTTAAAAGGGCAACAGAATCCGGCATAAGCGAACAGAGCAGCAAACAGGAGGGATAGCAATCCCTGGGCGGGCATCTGATTGCCGCTCTTTGCCAGAGGTTCCGTGAAACGTCTCCTGGTTTTATTGTTTTTTATCATCTTTCTGAATGCTCTGCCCTCCCCCTGCCTAGGTGATACGCTGATTATTCCGTCTTATGTCGTTGTCGATGAAATAGTAAACCTTGAGCCAGTGAATTACGAGTCCGTGATCCTTTCCGGGGATATAAATCTGGATTCGATCAGCCATTCATCCCCAAGATTGATCGGATCGCCCATCAGTATTATCGACTGTCAGATCCTGGGAAATGTATCATTCAATGGAACCATCTTTGATCAGCCGGTAAATTTTGAAAAGACCGAATTCTGTGGCACTGTGTCGTTTAAAGAGGCAGAATTTCGGAAGTATTCCAACTTCAGCCAGTGCAAATTTCACGAATGGGCCTCTTTTCGTGCAGCAAAATTCAAAGCAGGCTCCAATTTCTGGAGGTCTGTCTTATTTGGATTTTCGACCTTTAAGAATTCACGATTCGATGGGAGCCTGGCCGACTTTCATCTATGCAGTTTCAGGGACAACGTCAGCTTCAATTTCGCCAATTTCAACGTCGATGAGGCTCGTTTTAAGTACTCGAACTTCGAATGCAATGCGAACTTCCAGCAGGCGAGATTTGGTGGAAAGGCAAATTTTTTGGGTTCTCAGTTCAAAGGATTGGCCGACTTCGGCAATTCTCAGTTCAATTTGGATTCAGATTTCATGGGGGCGGTCTTCGAGGGGCCGCTTAAAGTAAATGATATAAAATTCAATGGATTAATTATTAAATGGGAATCCATTCACAATAAGCTATTGAGCGATGAACCTGGATATATTCTGCTCATCAGCAATTTCAGGAAGCTGGGGCAGTTCGATGACGCCGATAGCTGCTACTATGAGTATCGTGAATGGAAAAGGGCCAATCGATCGGATCACGAATGGACAGAGAGCATTTGGGATTTTATAGCTTGGCTCACCTGCGGATACGGCGTGCGCTGGCAGAATCCGATTCTCTTTGGAGTGGTGGTGCTGGTGTTCTTCGGCTTTTATTTGGAGTTCTGGGACCTGGGTCGTTTCCTTTGGTCCAGCATCCGGAAACAGTCTATTAATCAAGATTACCATTTCTTCAGGAGGTTGAAGGCATCCATGGCCTTCTCTGCCACCACACTCCTCTCCCTTCCCTCCGAGTGGTATCCTTTCGGCAACGACGAGTACTACCGGCTGCTGAAGCGGCATATCTGCTGCTCTATCCTAGAACGACTGATAGGCTGGGGGCTGATGCTACTTCTGATCGGGACCATCACCAGGCCGATGGTCCGATACTGATCTATGCTATATGAAGTCGTCTTGAAATTCAATTTCTCCTCCAAATTATGAAGAACGCGGCCATCTGCACGAATCCCAGAGAGCAAGAATCAACCCTCACATGCCCAATTGCAATCCTCCTGAACCCAAGCTTCAACCATCCGAAGAGCAGCTCTACAGATCCTCGATTCCTGTAGGATGCCTCATAAAATCTGGTAGGTCTGCCTGGCATAGGCCTCTTGTGGTTTTGTCCTTGGCCTTCCAATACCGATGTTGATCTTTATACCTGCCAAAAATAGCTCAAAATTGCCAAGCATAAGTGCCCGCTCTTGCACTCTTCTGCTCTCTTCCTGCCTACAGGAGTTTGTGGCAAAAAGAAGTGGTTTGATAGCCGACCATTGTTCATCCCTCAGCTCCTTGAACTTCATTGATACCCTTTGGGCAGTGTCTTGACGGGAGGTACTTATAGTTTCGAGGCTACTTCATAAATAAATTTAGAATAGAGGACCACTGGGTACATTGACGTACGAGACTGGACGTCCCAGCAATTGGGCCAGTAGCCAAGGATCTGTGTATGGGGCATCTGGCAACAGGCTTTGAGATAGATAGTTGTTTGCCTCAGTGCTATTGACAACAACTGGCGCTGCGCTGGTCAAAATTGCTGGATAGAACCATTTTGGCCCATAACCGGGGGGATAAAGAGTGTTATTATAGATCGTATAGCCTTTTGGCGTACTACCCCAGTTCCAGAGGTTGTTATGAGCCTCTAAGACGGAAACAGGCTTTGTTGCATGCTGTTGCAGCCAAGATATCCCGAAATCCTCGCCGACATTCTGATAGCATTGAACGGCCTGGATGCATGTCATGCAAAGAGACAGGCAGATGATTGAGATCAAATGAGTTTTCATCTATCGTCGAAAAGAGTATTCTCCACCGCCCTTATAAAAATGATGGTACGCTCTGCAATTGAGAAGCCCCGGGTTTGGAGCACGAAAACTACCCTCTGAGTTTGAATGCTTGATGTCAGCCTTTTGGAGAAGATAGCACACAGCATTACGTATGCGTTGTGAGATGAGGCAAATGGCATCAGTCAAGCGAAGAATTGTTCAGCGTGCTATACGCTCATAATTAAAATATCCTGGCCATTTAATTGTCCAAGACATAATAGCTAAGCAGGAGGAGCGAAAGTATTCACATGGCCTGTACTGCTTATCGCCTTGTGAGCCATGCCAGCCTCTCCGGCCCATCCATCAGCGCAGTCCCGATCAGCAGCGCGTCCGCACCTGCATCCATCATCCTTTTGGCATCTTCTCTGGTATGAACTCCACTCTCTGCCACTAAAAACACACCTGCGTCCGACGCCAGCGGTGCCAGTCGCTCGAATGTCCCAAGATCAACTTCCAGGGTATTCAGGTTGCGGTTGTTGATTCCTATGATCCGTGAATCCGTCTTCAGCGCAGCCTCCAACTCTTCAGGGGTATGAACCTCCACAAGTGGCTCCATTCCCAAAGACATGGCATGTTCCACAAAACGGCACAGATCTATTCCAAGAGATGCTATCAGAAGCACAAGGTCCGCCTGGACCTCCCCAAGCTGCCTCTCGTCGAAGATGAAGTCCTTTCTCAAAACCGGCAGCTTCGTCCTCCTGGCTATTGTGACGTTCTCCAGGGCACCCATGAAGTAAGTGGGCTCAGTCAGGACAGAAATTGAACAGGCATTGTTATTTGCGTAGGCTCTTGCATAAGCTGCAACCTCTTCGGCTGTGAGGGCCCTTCCAATGGCTTTTGGCTTTATCTCCGCAATGACCGGATTGTAGCCCCTTTCCCTCATAGCGCGTGCCGAGGCTATCAGATCCCTGCCTTCACCCTTCGGCCACGATACCTGTCTGAAGCCTCTATCTCTTGAGGCTTTTAATATTCCCTCCACTATTTGGTGCATCTGATCACATCTTGTACCCAGTTGGAGATGATCTTCATTCCTGAGGGCGTGAGCACTGATTCGGGATGGAACTGGACGCCGCAGTGGGGTCTCGTTTTATGTCGAATGCCCATAACTACACCATCTGCAGTGGTGGCAGAGATCACCATCTCGGGGGCGAGTCGATCTACTGCAAGGGAATGATATCGACCTCCCAATATTGGATTTTCCACACCCCTGAAGATTCCAAGCCCGTCGTGCAAAATCTCTGAGGTCTTGCCGTGCAGAGGCTTAGTGTGAGAGATAGTTCCCCCGTAGACCAGGTTCATGGCCTGATGGCCCAGGCAGACTCCCAGGATGGGCGTGAATTCAAACAGTCGGATGATCTCCAGACAGCTTCCGATATCCCTTGGATTGGCTGGATGGCCGGGCCCAGGCGATATGACGATCCCCAGAGGCTGCATCTCCCTCACTTCAGCAAGCCGAATCTGATTTGAGCGGACGATGGTACTCTCATAAAACTGGGAGACAAAGTCCACAAGATTCCAGACGAAGGAGTCATGGTTGTCCACGAAGAGTATGGGCCTGCTTGCGGTCATTTTGCCACCCCAAGGGCGCGCTTCATCGCTGCCATCTTTCGTTCAGTCTCCTGGTACTCTCTGAGGGGATCGGAGTCGGCCACAATGCCTGCGCCTGCCTGCACTGATGCAATGCCGTTTTGCAGAAGGATGCTGCGAATGGCGATGGCGAAGTCAGCACTGCCGTCAACGGAGAAGTAGCCTATACCACCTCCATAAAGGCCCCGCGGCTCTTCCTCCAGCTCGTCGATGATCTCCATCGCCCGCAACTTTGGTGCGCCGGAGAGGGTGCCAGCAGGAAAGACGGAGCGTGCTGCATCGAACTGGTCACACTCCTCGCGCAGGCTTCCTACAACAGTGGTCTCTATGTGCTGCACGTGGGAGTACCTGAGAACTGACATGAAGTCCTCCACTCGAACCGATCCGGATCTGCAGACCGATCGCACATCATTGCGGCCCAGATCTACCAGCATGACGTGTTCTGCCCTCTCCTTCTCATCCTCAAGCATGACCCTGGCCAGGGCATCATCCTCCTCTGCAGTTTTTCCGCGAGGGCAAGTTCCTGCAATGGGGTTCACTTTGAGCTTGCCTGCATGGGCACAAAAAAGCGTCTCAGGAGATGCACCCACAATGGATAGATCCCCAAACTCAAAGAGATATGTATAAGGGCTGGGGTTTATGCTTCGCAGCCTGCGGTAAAGCCCAACGGGATTTGTGCACCTCACCTTCGCTGACCTGGCCAAGACGACCTGAAAGATATCCCCGTCCATGATGTGGACCTTGGCCCTGAGGACCCCCTTCATATAGCTATCAGCATCTCCTGCGCCTATCAGTTCGCCTTCAAGCTCGTCAGCCTCGTCGTCTTCGGGATCTATGCCCTCGATTATCTCTATCAGGTCAGTCTTCGCCCCGGGAAATATGGGGGCTACTGCGAAGTAGACCTTTCTCGTGAGGTGATCGAATATGAAGGTGCTCTCCGCTACTGCAAATTGCGCATCAGGCGTGTAAGAGCATGATCTTTTGCCCAGGCGTTCCAAGACAAGGTCGTATGCCAGATAACCTATACCACCGCCAAAAAATACCTGCCTGCCGAAGCTGTTGGCCACCTGGCATCTCTGGCAGGGGATGGAGGCACGCAGGGCATCGAAGATGTCAAAGCCTTCTTTGATCTGGCCTGAAAGCCTTGAGCCTTCCTCCTGAACGTCAATGCAACTGGAGAGGCGCTCCTTCATCTGCTCCACTCCGCCATTGAAGAATTCCACGGTCAGGTGGCGGTTCTTGACTGTCACGAGAGCTGAGGGATCTGCTCCCACGAAGGAGAAGCGCGCTCTGTTGCCCGACTTCTCGACGGACTCGAGAAGATATGGGTATCTGCGCTGCCTCAGGGCCAGATAAAGCGATAGCGGTGCATCTACACTCACCTTGTCGGATACGTCCACAAGTACAGGTTCTAGGGACACGATCTCACCTGATCCACAAAGGCTTTCATCTTGGACGGATCCTTCCTGCCATCGGTTTCCACTCCGCTGGATACATCCACGGCGTGTGGTCGCACCCTTAAAATTGCCTCTTGAACATTGGACGGGTTCAAACCCCCTGCCAGGATCACTGGAACCTGCAGACTCTTGGCCAGGGCAGCGCTCATGTCCCAGTCGTGAATCTCACCTGACCCTCCAAGCCTTCCATCTTTGAATGTGTCAAGGAGGACCGCGTCAGCAGCTCCTTCAAACAGGCGAGCCTCCTTTGATCCTGGGGCTGCTGCTGCGATGATCTTCTGGGGCACCATTCTCCTCAATGCACGGACCTCATCAGGGCCAAGGGTGCTATGGATCTGCAAAAGGTCCGCATTCGTCTCCCTGGAGATGCGGACTGCATCATCCAAATCCTGGGGCGAGATGACGGCCACGCTATTTACAAATACAGGAATATGCTCGATCAATGCGCGTGCTTTTTTTGTGGTTATGCAATGGCAGGATCTTTCAATCTCGACCACAAAGCCCAACGCATCTGCGCCGGCTGCCAGAGCATATTCGAGGTCGCGTCGATCAGTCAGGCCGCAGATCTTGATACGGGTCACAGGAACCTCTCGAGCTTCTCAGGCTCACCATTCATGTCCACCATCTGCTTCAAGGTTTTGAGAGCCTTTCCCGAATCAATTGCATCCTCACAGATCTCAATGCCTTCTGCAATAGTTGAGGCCTGGCCTGAAACATAAACAGCAGCACCCGAGTTCATGGTGATGATATCTCTGGCCCTTGATCGCTCGCCCTGCATCGCGCGTACCAGCTTTCTGGCGTTATCCTCAGGCGTTCCTCCGGCGATATCCTTAACTTTGGCCACAGCATAACCGAAATCCTGCGGACGAAGTGTGTAGTTTAACACCTTTCCATCTTTAAGCTCTGAAACTATCGTCTTGCCGGTGTTCGTGATCTCATCCATGCCCATTCCATGCACGACCATCGCCCTCTCGGTTCCAAGTATTTTGAGCACATGAGCCAGCTTCTCGCAAAGCTTTGGGTCGTATACCCCAATCAGCTGCGCCTTAGCGCCAGCAGGGTTTGTCAGCGGGCCTAAAATGTTGAAGATGGTGCGCATCTTCAGCTCCCTTCTGATGGGACCCACGCGTTTCATGGCAGGGTGGAAGAGCGGAGCCAGCATGAATCCTATTCCAAAGGTCTCGATCATATTTTGAACTGCATCGGCCTGCAAAGATATGTTCACGCCAAGTTCCAAAAGAACGTTGGCACTTCCGCATTCGGAGCTAACTGCGTAGTTGCCGTGCTTTGCAACGGGAACGCCACAGGCTGCAGTGACTATGGCCGCTGCAGTGCTCACGTTTATTGTGTTGGTAGCGTCCCCACCTGTGCCGCATGTATCCACAAGGACGCCCTTTACCTGAGGGTTGATACGAACTGCGGAGCTTCTCATCTTCCTGGCAAAGCCTGCAATCTCAGAGACGGTCTCGCCCTTCATGCGAAGGGCAACGAGCATAGCCCCAATCTGTGCATCAGTTGCAGAGTTGAAGACATAGCCCAGCAGAGCCTCAGCCTCTTCGACGCTCAGGTCGTTTCCATCTACGATCTTTTGGATATAATTCAAAGGGATCACCGATTTAATGTATAATCTTGTACTTCATTGAATTAAAAGATACAATGTATTTAAAGATTGCGCATTATAGATTATAGTTCGCCATCAAGTGATCCTTGATAAATGCCAGCATTTAATTAATAGCACTCCATTATTGAAAATCATGGCAAAGTCAAAAGAATTTCAGATGAAAGATCTCAATGAATCGCTCATGGAGATCTCAGAAGAGCTGGGAAACATATGCGAGGAGCTAGCAGAGTTGAACTCCAGTCTGAGTACGATTGGCACCATGATAACCATAAATATGCTCTTGAACTCACATCCAGAATTGAAGGAGAAGTTTGCACCACTAATTGAGGAATTAGTCAAAGGCCTTGAATTAGCTCTTTCTGAATCAGATGAAGAGATGGATCTGGGCTAGGATCAGAGTACATCGCCGGGCTTTCGGTGAGCATGAAAGCGATCGAGCTCTCACTCAACTGTAAAGGGGATGCTGCCTGGATTCTGGATCAAAAGCCATGAAAGAACTTTTGGAAAACCCAAAAGTTCTATTTCAAGACTTCCAGATTGAAGGAATCCATGAGCACCTCTGGATTTACTTTGCCGCTCACAAAGGTCCTTCGAGATAAGGTCTCGTTCATAACCACTCTGGCCGGGGCGAAGACGTTGTGATCAACCTTGAAGAAATCAAAGCCAGCGGCCTTGAAGATCTTGTAGAAGGGCATTCCGTAGTCACGGGATGCTGAGGACGGCAAACCTCTCAGATACTGCTGCAGCTCAGTTACGTTCTCGTAATTAAGAGTGTAATAGGTCTCTCCGCCATAGATTATGGCATCATTGGATGAGCCCATGCACATGGTAGCATCGCCTGCGATCGGGGAGATGGGCGCCCTGCCCCAACCGCTCTTAATGCTGGTAATATCAAAGCCCATTGTGAAGAGCTTGTGCAGCCCAGTTTCAACCACGCGAGCGGAGACCTGCACCAAGCCTGCCACTGAATTTGTGGGAGCGACGGCCAACCGCAGGTCTGCGGGATCTATGTTGCAATTTTGAGCGATCTGGGATGAGATCTTCGCATCCGGCAACTTGTTGGACTCCAGGACCAGAACGCCCACATCTGAGAACTCCTCAAAGCCTATCTTCTCGTAGAGGTCACGGGTCTTGCGCGCGAGCACACGCGCAGGCCCGCTGCCCATGGCAAAATAATTATCCGACTTGACCTGCCACATGGCGCATTGCGATGCCATACAGGAGACTGCTGGGTAATCAGTTGCCACCTGCACTCCTGGAAGCAGAATTCCATTGATGTCGCAGGGTGTGAGCTGAATGTCTGACAGGTCGGCCATGCAAATGCGACTCAGGTATATTCCAGCTCCGATTCCGCCTTGTGCTTTCACACCGGCATCAACAACCACGGTGCCGTTCTCAAGCTCGTGAACCTCGATTTGCAGCTCGTCCTCGTAGTCGAGCATCTCTTCGAAGACATCGAATCCCATCTCGTTGATTCCCATCAAGCCAGGTCACCTTTCCTCATCAAAAAGCAAAAGGCAATATAAAGAGGTATCCGTGAAGATCAGCTTAAATAGGAAAAGCAGACAAATGGAGGTCAGTGTTATGATGATGAAATTCGATGCATTGATTGCGATCTTTCTAGTTACATTCGGAGCTTTGATCCTGCCTGTTATGGCCGAGGATGCCTCTTCGGCCCTTGGGAACCAGACGAAGACTCCTGAAATCGTTCAGGGAATTTGGAAGGTATCTTTGGCAGGCAATGATGTGATCATGGCTCTGAACCAGTCCGGTGAATCCCTCTTTGGTCTGGCCAAGTTCGAGGGCGACGATCCATGGAACGGAGCAGTTGCGGGATCGCTCTCTGGCAATGAGATTTACCTTTCCCTTGCTGCAATACAAGGCGATGTCCTTGCTTCGACATTCATGAGCGGCACCGTTGTAGAGGGCTCGATTGCTGGAATCTACGTTCGATCTGAGAGCAGCGGCCATGCTGCCAGAGGCGAGCTTTCTGCCACCATGATCAGCCCGGACACCTCCGACTATACACCGGCGAAGGTCGACGCTGTGGAGACTGTTCAAGAAGCTGCACCATTAGCACAGCAGAGCGCTAATGCAACAAAGGCCACAGAGCAGCATGCAGCGTCTTCGACGAGTAAATTCAAGGACGTCACACAGCTGGCCAAAGGGATAAATCCCAACATATTGCCGAGAATGGCTCCGCTGTAGATGCAATCGATTGTCCAAAAAACCAAATTCGCGATTTAAGGCCAGTTTCTGCCAATTCACCGCACGGGATTGGCCAGTCGAAAGCTCGCGACGGTTTTGAACTCTGAATATGATCTATGCATCCCATTTGGGCTTCACAAAATCAACATAGAAAAAATTGTAAGCAATTGTTGGTTGACATCATACAACGTAAAAAGGTATAATTATATTTTTTATCATTTTTTACTTTATCTATAAAACCAATACTAAATTTCAAATATCATAATTAGAATTTTAGTTAAGTTTATCTAGCTCTCATCAAAATAAGTATTTGATTTACTGAGGAAGATCGAATTGGAGTGGATTGTATTCGCCTTCTTGAGCGCGGTGTTTTTTTCCGCTGCTGGAGTGTTAGATAAGCTTCTTCTTAGCAGCCATGCAAACGATTCCAAGGCGTATATCGTCTGCCAGATATTGATCCAACAGATCTTCACCATTCCAGTAATCGTGATAGTAGGGACGAATTTCATATATCCTGAATCTCTTTATGCTGTTATCTTCGGATGCCTGCAGGTTCTTCCATCCTTTTATTACATGAGAGCTATGCAGATTGAAGAAGCCTCCAAGGTTACGGCCCTGGAATATGTTTATCCCCTGTTCGTTTTCATAGGCTCGGCCCTGCTACTAGGAGAGGTGCTTGAGATGAAGCAATGCGCAGGCGTACTAATGCTTCTTGCCGGAACGCTCATGATCTCGTACAGAAATAACTGTTCGAAATGTTCAAAACGTCAGGCTTGGATCCTGGCTCTGTCTCCTGCCATCAAGCCGTTTCTGGCCTACTGGATAATGACTGCCGCATATTATCTATCTATGAAGTACCTATTGATCTCCATTGATGAGTGGCATCTGTATACCTGGTCCTCTCTGGGTAGCCTGGCAGCAATCATGCCACTGATGATAGTCCCCTCCACCCGTCTTGAGGTCATAAGCTTCTTTGGAAAGGGGAGCCATGCTATTGGAGCGCTGATCTCTGAGGAGGCATTTCAGTTCATGGGAATGATATCATCCATCTTCGCGTATGCGGTTGGGTCAGTCTCGCTGGTTTCAAGCATAGGAGCGCTGCAGCCAATACTGACGGTGCTGCTGATTCTTGCCCTAGGATCATTTGCGCCAAGGCTCGCATCGGAGATAAAAGAAAGAACCGACCGGAATGCTCTGATCCAAAAATCCTTCTCGTTCCTGGTTGTGTTGACGGGGATATATCTAGTGAGCTAAATGGGATTTTTTTATAATTTTTATTGAATAATCTATTAAAAAAAGGGTTTCGTCAGCGTTTAGCACATATCTCGCAGTTGTGCCATTAGCTTTGATAAACAGTCCTTAAGCTGGATCTGTGGCGCGGTCTTTTGGCTCCAGCCGCTTTCTGACCGACTCTGCATGAGCCATCAGCCCTTCAGCCTCGGCGAGGGTCGTTACCGTCTCCTCCAGTCCCACAAGGCCATCGTCCGTGATCATCTGCACTGTGATCTTCTTGGTGAAATGGTCCACATTAAGGCCGGAGAATACCCTTGCATAACCTGAGGTAGGAAGCACGTGGTTTGTACCACTGGCATAGTCGCCAGCTGCCACTGGTGTGTAGCGCCCGAGAAATACGCTGCCCGCATGGCGTATGGACCTGAATGTCCCCAGTGGATCATTGGTGATGATCTCCAAGTGCTCTGGTGCAAAGGCATTGGCAAAGTCCACAGCCTCGTCAAGATCCTCCGCCACAAGAACTGCACTGTGGTCCAGGCTCTGCGAGACTATCTCGCTTCGGGCAGTTACTGCCGCCTGGATCGTCAGCTCCTCGGCTACGGCACTTGCCAGCAGATCGTCCATTGCTACCAGGACGGATGTGGATTTGGGATCGTGTTCCCCTTGAGCGATCATGTCCGCAGCGATGACCTTGGGGTCTGCAGTCCTGTCTGCAATGATCAGGACCTCGCTTGGGCCTGCGGGGAAGTCGATCTCGACTGTTCCTCTCAGAAGCATCTTGGCCGCTGTGACGTAAACATTTCCCGGTCCTACGACCTTGTTGACGCGCTCTATGCTCTCTGTGCCAACTGCCATGGCAGCTATTGCTTGAGCGCCTCCAAGCTTATAGATCTCGTCGGCGCCTGCCATATCTGCTGCAACGAGCGTGAGGGGTGTTACAGAGCCGTCTGCCTTGGGAGGCGTGCATACCACAATCCTCGGAACCCCTGCAACCCTGGCGGGTATGACATTCATTAGAGCTGAGCTGGGGTAAGCAGCACGCCCACCGGGAACGTAGGCTCCAACTGAATCCAGTGGCACGACCTTCTGGCCGACAATGACGCCTGGCGAGACCTCGGTCATCCAGAGGTCGCGCTCCTTTTGCGCAGAATGGAAAGCGAAGATGTTGTCTGCAGCCTGGGAAAGCGCCTCCAGGAGACGCTCGTCTGCGGCCTCGTAGGCTGCATCGATCTCTTCCTGACTCACACGCAGGTCATCCAGCTTTGCGCCTTCGAACTTCTCAGTGTATCTGAAAAGGGCTTCGTCTCCCTTTGACCCAACCTCTGCGATAATATCGTTCACGCTCGCCAGCACATCTTGGATGCCCACATCTCTGGAAAAGAGGCCCTTCATATCCTCTTCATTCAGCTCTTCCAGCCTCTTGAATAACATCTCAAAACCACCTTTTGACAGATCAATGATTCAAACGCAGGTCAGGCAGCGGAGTTTCTGCCCCTTTGCGCCTTGTAAAGGGCGATCACCCTCTCAATGGTATCCGCTTCTTCAACGGACTTGTCATCCCGGACCGCAACTAGCCTTGGAAAACGCAATGCATATCCCGATGAATAGTTAGGGCTCTTCTGGATCTCCTCGTAGGCCACCTCGAAGATCACGGCTGGTTTCAGCTCGAGCTCCATTCCCTTCTCGACAACGATCAGTCCCTTGAACAATTCAGTGAGATCTGATAGCGCCTCGTCGGTCAGGCCCGTCGCCACCCATCCCACATCCAGAAGCATGCCCGTCTCTGGCTCCAGACAGCCGAGCCTGTAGGAACCAAGGAGACTGGCCCTCCTGCCCTCGCCCCATTTCGCCCCTATCACTACCAGGTCCAATGTCTCCATCACAGGCTTGATCTTCAGCCAGTTCTTGCCTCTCTTTCCAGGTGCGTAGACCGACGAGGGATTTTTTAGCATAAGCCCTTCATGACCAGCATCCAGGGCCTGACGATAGATCTGTTCAGCCACCTCTGGGCTGTTGGACAGAACCTGCTTGGCCAGCAGAGAGGGATCTGCGATCATCTCCAAGAGCTCCCTGCGCTCTTTCAGTGGTCGATCAACTACGCTCTTCCCGTCCAAGTAAATCAGATCGAACAGGAAAAGGCGGATGGGAATTTGGACTGCAAGCTTTTCTACGTTGTATTTCCTGCGAAATCTTTTCAAAATCTCCTGAAAAGCCATCGGCCTTTCATCCTGTCCTATTGCAACAGCTTCTCCATCCAAAATGGCGCTCTTTGCCCTAATATTAGCTTTAACTGCTGAAACGATCTCCGGCAAAGAGGCCGTCACATTCTCAAGCCTGCGGGAGAAGATACGCACCTTTTGACCATCTTTGTGAATCTGAACCCGAGCACCATCAAACTTCCACTCCATGGCTGCAGTGCCAAGCTCCTGCAATGCAGCGGGGATGCCCTCGCCAAGCTGTGCAAGCATCATCTTGATTGGATGGTTGAGCATGACGTTCAGCTTGGAGAGAGTTCCTTGCTTGGCGCCCACTGCCACCAGGCCCATGTCGTTGGTGAGGTTGTAGGCCCGTTCTACATCCTCTGCAGGCACTCCAAATGCCTTGGAGATAGCATCCCGGACACCTCCCTCGCCTACCCCGATCCGCATGTCCTCAATGGCTAGGCGCGCGATGTACTGAGCCTCAAGCGGCGACGCCTGTGAAAAAAGGAACTGCAAGTTCTTGATCTTAGTATCATGGCTCCTTTTGCCTGAGGCATGGGCAACTGCCAGGAACCTCTGGTAGACTTCGGATATGGAAAGCTGCTCTATGCCGATGAAAGATGCAAAACCAAGAGGTTTTCGTCTCTGGACGACCTCAGCAGCCACAAGGCCTGGATCGCCTGTGGCTCGCAGCATAGAGGAGATCTGTTCAGGAGGGCAGCCACAGGCACGAGCCAGCGCCTCGTAGAGGATGGAGGGGCCCACCCCCATGATCAGATCCGATCCGGATGAGAAGACTGTGCCCATGATGAAGCCAGGGGCAACAGAAAGCTCAGATTCGCCAAGCTCCGCTAGGAATGCTGCGACCAGGTCTATCTTCTCCAGCGTGCTGGAGACACTTTCTACCTCCTTGCAGAGCTGGGCAAACTTGAGAAAGCTGGTCATGCTTTGTGATGCCTTCAGAATATTGCGTCTATGAGCTTGGTCCTGTATATGCTGATGATATCCGTCAGAATGGCCGAGGCGGTCTCGATGGAGCCTGCACCAAGGCCGGTTACGGTTATGGTTCCGGACAGGTCCGTGTAGATAGCGGCGGAGTTCAGTGTTCCCGAGACGGCTATGGGGCTGTCCAGGGGCACCAGCGTGGGCCTGACCGTTAGAGCCGGCACATCTCCGATGAGCTTGATGGCATAACCCCTCTTTTTGGCCAGAGCCAGAGCTTCTGGAGTGACGCCTGTTATGCCCGTCACATCCACATCGCTGTACTTGACATCCATACCGAAAAGCGAGTTTGCGAGGATAACCACCTTGCCTGCGGTGTCCACTCCCTCCACATCGTAGCTCGGATCTGCCTCAGCTATTCCGAGATCCTGGGCCTCGCTCAGGGCGTGAGTGTAAGGAATGCCCTCTTCAGCCATGCGGGTCAAGATGTAGTTGCATGTGCCGTTGAAGATCCCACGGATACCATTGATGGTATTGCCAACCAGCGTGCGCTCGACAAGGCTGATCAGAGGCATGGTTCCTCCCACAGTGGCCTCGAACTTCAACATCACCCCGTTGTCTTCAGCCAGCTTCTTGAGCTTGCCATAGGATACCACCAAAGGCCCTTTATTCGAGGTCACCACGTGCTTGCCACCAGAGAGTGCAGCCTCCATATGCCCAAGGCCCGGCTGACCATGGACGATGTTCGTGGGGGTGACCTCGATCATCAGGTCGGAGTCGATAGCTAAAATGGCCTCCTTGCCCTTCATGCCGGATGTGGCTACATTGGCAAGAGTCCTCTCGCCCAGGATCTTCTCCGCATCGACTCCATCTTCAGCAAGGACGGTGCCGGTGTGGTCGGTAACGCTTACAAGCTTGAGGTTCAGCCCCATATCTCGGAGCAACTTCTTCTTGCGGCTCAAGACATCGACAACGCCGTGCCCAACCACGCCGTAGCCCACAAGGGATACCTTAACATCTCTCATACTGCTTCGGCCTCTATCGGTTCTATGACGAGCAACTTCTTCTCTTTGCCGACTTCGCGCAGGATGGTCAGAGCCTTCTGGATCTCAGTTTTGCCCGTTGCCCGGATCTTAAGATAAGCAGATGAGGGCTCATTTACTCCGGGCATGGTCAGGGCCAGATCCATAACCTCGGCAAATCCGGTGGAATCGATCCGGCTCACTGTATCTCCCAGATCGCTGTCTAATACATGGCCGACCAGAACCACGGATATAGCCTCTATGAAGCGATCTTCGCCCGCTCGCACCACAGAGATGCCGCTCTCCCTGAGCTTGGTCTTCACCTGTTCGATCTTTGACTGGTCCATCTCAACGACGAAGCGAACCGGAATCATGCCCCGAGGGGTCTTGTGGTCCCTGTGGTGGACCACGCTGATGATGTTGGCCTTATTCTCCTTCAGGGGCTGCAATGCCAGAAGCAACTGGCCTGGTATGTCCTGCAGCTCCAAATCCATGGAAAGTCGCATAGAATTCCTCATAAATTGCTGGACGTTTCCATCCGCCTGATGGGAAATAAAACTTGTGCAGTGAGAGGTTTCGAGAAGTATTAATATCAATCCACACCCGGTATCGGGTGTATATATAAAAGCCGACAGGTGGAACCAGATGAAGGCCGTTTTGATCCTTTCAGGTGGCGTGGATTCGACCACTTTGCTCTACAAGCTGCTCGATGATGGCTATGAAGTTCATGCTCTGACGTTCGATTATGCCCAGAGACATAAAAAGGAGATCGATTGCGCAAGAAAAATCGCATCTCTGCTAGGGGTCCATCACATCATCGTAGACCTCAGTCCTCTGGCTGACCTACTGGGAGACAGTGCCCTGCTGAGCAGAAAAGAGGTTCCCAGCTGCCATTACACAGAGGAGGCTGCCAGGCAGACTATCGTTCCCAACCGCAATATGATAATGCTCTCAGTGGCTGCGGGCTACGCAGAAGCGCATCGGATTCCAGAAATCTACTATGCAGCCCATCGAAATGACTCTACCATATATCCAGACTGCCGACCCGAGTTCGTGGAAGCATTGAAGCCTGCCATCAGGCTGGCCACAGCCTGGAATCCTGTGGAGCTACGAGCGCCTTTCGTGAATCTGACAAAAGCTGAGATCGTGAAGCTCGGCCTGCAACTGAAGGTCCCTTATGCTCTGACGTGGTCCTGTTACAGAGGAGAAGAGTTGCCATGCCACGCGTGCCCCACATGCATCGAGCGAGAGGAAGCATTTTCTCTGAACGGGGCAACAGATCCATTGGCATCGAGGTGAGATTGCAGAGCAAGATCACAACAAAAAGGCTTGAAAGCCGCTCTCCATCGCCCTTTGCATTTCCCTTGCCACCTCTGCCACAGCCTTCTTTCTTTGCACAGTAAACTCAAGTGCGCTCGCAGCCCGCTCAAGAGAGTACCTGTCCACATTCCATGCCAGCCCCTCGTATCCAACATCCATGAGAATTAGTCCTTCAGCCGGTGCTGTTGGGGCACCGTGGTTCAGCTCCGGCCTGAGAAGATCCGAGAACCAGTGCATGCTCTTTTCGCCAGCTCCCACCTTCTCCAGAGAGCCGACGATCTTTCGAACCATATTCCAGAGAAAACCATCTGCCCGGATATCGAAAACCCAAAGCCCATTCATCTCTTGGATCTCCAGCTTTTGAACAGTCCTAACTGTATCAACCTTGGCAGAGGAGAAGTTTTTGAAGTCGTGCTCGCCCAGGAGCATCTGCGCGGACGACCGCATCGCCTCCAGATCCAACCCCGGATGCCAGAGAAAGTAGCGGTACTCTCGCCACATGGCATTCCAACGGGCGGAAAAGCCAATTGGCGCCGCAGCCCATGCCCATGTCCAGATATCTCTGGGAAGACGTCCGTTGACGCATCTGGGCCTGGCCTGCTTTGCTTTATCCTCATCGATCCAAAAATCGATGACCTGGCCCAAGGCAGACACACCGCGATCGGTGCGCCCTGCGTAGCAGAAGTCACCGTGGATGACGCCTATCTGAGACAACGCCCGTCGAACCTCGGAATCGACGGTAACACGATCAGGTTGACGCTGAAAGCCGAAGTAATTATCACCAAGGTATGCGAGCTTGAGGGCGATCTTCATTCTGCTCCTCTCAAAGGCAAAAAAGTCGCAATGCCGATTTAGCTACAGCTCCCTTGGATCTGTGATATACCCAGTGATGGCGCTAGCTCCTGCGGTGGCCGGCGACGCCAGGTAGACGAAGGACTTGGGGCTTCCTTGCCTTCCCACGAAGTTCCTGTTCGATGTGGAGAGGCAGCGCTCGCCTGCGCCGAGCAGGCCGAAGCTTCCGCCCATGCATGGACCGCAGCAGGCGGACTCCACCATTGCTCCGGCCTCCATGAACCTCTCCACGAGTCCAGCACGGAGCGCCTTCATGTACTCCTCGCGGCTGGCAGGAACGACGATCATGCGCACGCCCTTTGCCACCGGCTCGCCCCTCATGAGGTCTGAGGCCAGCTTGAGATCCTCGAACCTGCCATTGGTGCAGGAGCCGAGGAAGACCTGATCGATCCTTGTATCTGGGACTTCGCTGATGGGCAGCACATTATCGACATTATGAGGCATCGCAACCTGGGGCTCCAAATCGGACACATTCCAGTGCTTTTGCGAGAACTGAGCATCATCGTCTCCTCGCAAAATCCCTGCCTCGATGGCAGCCTTGTCCTTCACGCGGCTCTGTAGGTATTTTATGGTCGTCTCGTCTGGCTCGAAGATGCCAGCCTTCGCCCCCATCTCAATTGCCATGTTGGATACAGTCATCCTCTCAGGGATGCTCATACGAACTGCGGCCTCGCCCCGAAATTCGCAGGCCATGTAGTTGGCCCCATCAGCCCCTATATCGCCGATGATCCTGAGCACCACATCCTTGGATGTGACATGCTTCATTAGCCTCCCCTCGATCATGAGCTGCAATGTCTTTGGAACCATGAACCAGAGCTTGCCCGTGGCAAAGACCGCAGACATATCAGTCGAACCAATGCCCGTAGCAAAAGCTCCCAATGCGCCATATGTGCATGTGTGCGAGTCGGTGCCTACGACAAGGGCGCCAGGCAATACATGACCTTTCTCTGGCATGACCTGATGACATACCCCGCTGAAGATGTCGTAGTTTAAGATGCCCTGCTCCTTGGCAAAGCTACGCAAGAAGATGTGATTTTCCGCGGCCTTAAGGCTGTCCGCAGGAACCTGATGGTCGAATAGCATCACTATCTTCGAGGGATCCCATACTCTGGCATCCCTGCCAGCGATCTCATAAAATCCCTTGACCGCCAGCGGGCCGGTGATGTCGTGGATCATGGCACAGTCGATGCCGGCCATCACGAACTCACCAGCATGCGCCTCTTTCTTTGTAGCTCTTGAGAATATCTTCTCAGACAGGGTTTGGCCACTCATGGCATCGCCAATTTCATCCATGATAAATAAATCTTGACATTGCGATCCATCTCAAAGCCTTTAAATAAAGTCAATTGAATCAACGATGTACACAAGATCGCATCATAGCCGAAAGATGGAGTGTTCCAGATGAAGATCAAGTACTTGCTCGACGAGGAAGATATCCCCAAAAAGTGGTATAACGTAGCTGCCGATATGCCCACACCCCTGGACCCGCCCCTCCATCCAGGAACTTTGCAGCCTCTCAATCCACAGGACATGGAGATGATCTTTCCCAAGGCGCTCATCAAGCAGGAGATGAGCACCGATCGCTGGATAGACATCCCGAAGGAGGTCCGCGATATATACAGGCTCTGGAGGCCAACTCCGCTCTATCGTGCCGCCGCCCTTGAGAAGGCTCTCAAGACGCCTGCCAAGATCTACTATAAATATGAGGGCGTAAGCCCAGCGGGCAGCCACAAGCCCAATACTGCAGTTCCTCAGGCGTACTACAACATGCATGAGGGAATCGAGAGGCTTGCCACTGAAACTGGCGCGGGACAATGGGGGTCAGCTCTGAGCCTGGCCACCTGTCTCTTTGGTCTGAAGTGCACAGTCTATATGGTCAGATCAAGCTTTGACAGCAAGCCCTACAGGAAAAGCGCCATGCGCGTCTGGGGCGCAGAGTGCCTTTCAAGTCCATCTGACAGGACCCAATTCGGTCGAAGGATATTGGCAGAGATGCCGGACACGCCCGGAAGCCTTGGCATCGCCATCTCAGAGGCTGTCGAGGATGCCGCCACCCATGAAAATACGAATTATTCATTGGGATCGGTGCTCAACCATGTGCTGATCCATCAGTCCATCGAAGGTCTTGAGTTGAAGAAGCAGTTTGACCTAGCAGATGATTATCCAGATATCATGTTCGGCTGCTGTGGTGGAGGAAGCAACTTCCCTGGGATGGTCTTTCCATTTATTCCCGACAAACTCAAGGACAAGAAGGATCTGCGCATGGTAGCCTGCGAGCCCACTGCATGTCCCACTCTGACCAAGGGCCTTTATGCATATGACTTCGGCGACACAGCAGGCATGGCTCCAGTGATAAAGATGTACACGCTTGGCCACGACTTCATCCCGCCAGGCATACACGCAGGAGGGCTGCGCTACCATGGCGATGCGCCATTGCTCTGCCGCCTTGTGCGCGATGGTCTGATCGAAGCCACGGCTTTGCAGCAAAATGAGGTCTTCCAGGCAGCAACGATCTTTGCCAGGAGTGAAGGAATAATTCCTGCTCCTGAGGCGGCTCATGCGATCAAGCCTGCCATCGACGAGGCCCTGCGCTGCCGCCAGAGTGGTGAGGCCAAGACAATCTTCATATCCCTATCAGGACACGGCCACTTCGACCTTGCGGCTTACGACCAGTTCAACGATGGAAAACTGGTGGATTACGAGTATCCTGCAGACCTCGTAAAGCAATCACTTGCAAAGCTCCCCAAGGTCTGATGTCAGGAAGAACCAGAAAGATCGGCTTTCTGATAAATCCCATTGCAGGTATGGGTGGATCAGTCGGCCTGAAGGGCACTGACGGCCTGGCCGAGGCTGCAAGGGCCAGAGGTGCAAAGCCACTGGCACATGAGCGTGCCAGGGCATGCCTGCGCCTGATGGCCATCGAGGAGCAAAACCTCTTCTTTTTCACGGCCAGCGGCAGCATGGGTGAGCAAGCGCTGAAGGATTGTGGCCTGAGCCATGCCGTTGTCTACAACGCATCTGAAGAGTCGACTGCTGACGACACACGATCAGCCTGCAAAGCTTTCCTGGAAAGAGGCATAGATTTGCTCATGTTTTGCGGAGGCGATGGAACTGCAAGAGACGTGGCGTTCGCTGCAAATCAGGTTCCTCTCCTCGGCATTCCCGCTGGCGTCAAGATGCATTCGGGAGTCTTTGCCATCAGCCCCGAGGCCGCAGCAGAGCTTGCTTCAGGTTACATCAGGGGTGAGCTGATGACTAGAGCGACTGAGATAGTGGACGTTGACGAGGAGCTCTACCGCGCAGGCGAGCTGCAGACAAAGCTCTATGCCCAGGCCCTGACGCCCTACAAACCCGTTTTGGTGCAGGAGAGGAAGAGAATCTACAGTTCTGCGAATGAGGACGAGTTCAAAGATCAGATTGCCCTCTTCGCCACTGAATTCATGAAGGATGGCTCTGCATATATCATAGGCGCAGGAACCACCACAAGCAGGATCGGTGAGCTTTTAGGAATTGATAAGACCTTGCTTGGGGTGGATGTTGTGAAGGACGGAAGAATGATCATCAAAGATGCATCTGAGAGGGATCTTCTTGACCTTTTGAGCAGGGAAAAAAAGGTCAAGGTGATACTTAGCCCGATAGGTGCTCAGGGCTTCATTCTTGGCCGGGGCAGTCAGCAGGTAAGTGCTAAAGTGCTACAAAAAGCCGGGGTCGAGAACCTGATAATAGTATCAACGCCTCACAAGCTCGCCGAGCTGCAAAATCTACTGGTGGACACAGGCGACAGAGAGCTTGACAGGATCCTATCTGGACGAAGGCAGGTTGTTACAGGTTACCGAATCGCCCAGCTAAAAGATGTAAAAGCTGCAACACAGATCCATACGCCTTAGGTTAAGGCCAAAGTCTCTTTCTAAACCAAAGCCTATTGACATGTGGATTGGGTGCCTCAATTGAATCCACATCTAAGACAGCTGAGAGATCCCTTTCAATTCCGAGATATTCCAGTATCGCAATAAAGTCCATCTGACTTCTGGCAGAGGATCTGTCTCCAGAGCTTTGGCCAGCAAGTCGCATTGCTCTTTGAGAGCGCTGTGCAATAAAATTGCTTCCTCAAACTTTTATGCAATGTCTTTTGACTCCCAAAGTAGATGCTTCGAGCATCTCTGAATGCTATTTGTGAACTGCACATTCGGTTTTCACCCGTCGCATAAGATTATTCCCTCGAATTTGCAAGTAAAAACTTCCATAAAAACCCCTCATGCTTCGGCTCATTAAAATCACGAAAAATGTCAAACGGGGACTAAAAGAAGCAGGAGAAGCGCAAGGTGTTGATAGGGTTATGATTTCGCCCTCATCACATCCATGCCTGCCTTCAGCGCCTCATTGAGCTTGGAAACATTCGGCCCCCCGCCCTGCGCCAGCTCCGGCTTTCCGCCACCCCCGCCGCCCAATTCTTTGGCAGCGGCTTTGATTATATTCCCGGCCTTGATGCCCTTCTCCAGCCCCGACTTTCCGACGGCTGCCACGAGCTTTCCTGTCTCCGAACCCAGCAAGGCAACGCAGTCCTGCTCTGCCAGCAAAGCAGCAGCCTTCAGCAGCTCGTCGGTGTCTGCGTGGCCCATCCTCTGCACCACGACCTTGATTCCATTGATTTCCTGAGCCTCTGCGCTCAAGCTCTTCAGGCGGGCCCAAGCCAGTTCCTCCTTCAGCCGCTCGATTTCCTTTTGCTGGTCCTTCCACTCCTCGAAGAACCTGCTGGCTGTCTTGGGCAGCTGATCTGCAGGAACGCGCAGGACATTTGCAGCCTCTGCAAGCAGGTCGTCCCTCTCCTGGCAGGCCCTAACCGCGGCCTCGCCAGCTGCAAACTCGATCCTCTCGACGCCGTCCTGTATCCTCTCGGTTCGCAAAATTTTGATGGCCCCGATCATTCCGGTGTTCGTGACGTGCGTTCCGGCGCAGGCCTCGATGTCGCTTCCAACTTTTACAACGCGGATCTGCTTTCCTGGAGGCACGCCTCCCTGATAAAGCTCAAAGCCGAAGAGCTTCTCGGCCTCAGTCCTGGGCAGGAACTTGGTCTCCACGGGCTCTGTCTCCATCACGCGACGATTGGCCTCCATCTCTATCGCTTTCAGCTCTGCATCAGTGATGCGTTTGTAGTGAGATATGTCCAGCCTCGCCCGGTCCTCACTCTTCTGGGCTCCAGCCTGCCAGATGTGCCTTCCCAAAATGCGTTTAGCGGAGTCGTGCACAAGGTGGGTGGCCGTATGGTGACGCGCATGTGCGAGGCGCCTATGCATATCCACCTTGCCCTTCACATGATCGCCCTTCTGCAGGCCATTGGGCTTCTCAAGCTTGTGCAGGACGACCTCGCCTACCTTCTGCACGTCCACCACCCGCAACTCCAATCCATCCTTCTTTATAGTTCCATGGTCGGCAGGCTGACCGCCGCCTTCGGGGTAGAGAAGCGTCCTGTCTAGGATGACCAAGTCGCCGTCCAGGACGTCCATAACGCGAGCCTCGAAGGTCTGGTCGAAGGGATGCTCGTAAAACATTAGCTCTGTCTTGCCAGGGATTACAAGCTTGGGCGCCTCCTCTTGCTCTGCCCTTATGTGTGTCTTGGCCACTAAAGAGTAGAAGTTGTCAGGCAGCTCGACCTTTGCCCCCAAGCCTTCGGCTGACTCGCGGGCGATCTCAGGCGGAATTCCGTGGGTGTCGTAAAGGGAGATCATCTCCTTCAATGGAATGGGCAGGTTTTGCTTTTGGAAGTGCTCTGCAGTCTTCTTCACGAGGCGCCTTCCCTTCTCCAGGGTCTCAGCGTACTTCTGCTCCTCTTGATCCAAAATCTCCTCAATGGTGACAAACCTCTCCTTCCAGTCGGAATAGTCCAGCCGGGAGATCTGCATCTCAACCAGGTCCGCAAGAGGAAGGCCCAGGCCCAGCTCCTTCATGAGGCGAAGCGTGCGGCGGATCACCAGGCGCGCCAGGTATCCGGCCTTGACGTTGGAGGGGATGATGCCGTCTCCGAGCATAAACGCCAGGCAGCGGGTGTGGTCCACCACAGCATAGATCCGCTCCATTGGCTCTATCACGGCCTCCAGCCTCTCAGGAGCAATTCCGATCGTTCGGGCGATCTTAGATCGCAGATCCTTCATGGAGTACTCGTCCAGGTCCACCATCCCTGCCAGTCGCGCATTCTGGGCGAAGATCTCCGAGTACTCGGGGTCCTTGAGGTCGTGCTCGACTCCAGACATATCTGCGACCTTTCTTACAAGATCGGGGAAGATGGCATCGTAAATGGTAGGCGATCCCTTGGAGGCCCAGACGAACCTCTCTAAGCCGTAGCCAGTGTCCACGATGTAGTTGTCCATCTTCTCATAGCCCTCGCCCTTGATCTTGATCGATCCACCGGGCGTGGCTTTCAGGTCCATGAAGACGAGAGTTGCCAGCTCCAGGCCCGCCACCAGGCATTCAACGCTTGGACCAGCGTTCCCGCCACCAGCCCAGGGGTTCTCCTTGTAGGTCACTGAATTGGGGTTCATTCCGAGGCCGCGCAGGAGCTCGTCGCAGAGCTGAACAGTCCTGTCCTTCCAGTAGATCTCGTGCTCGCGGGTGTTGAAGACGTGATGGGCCATCATCTCGAATGTGGTGAGATGGCGGCCAGAGCGGCCCACAGAATCCAGGTCATCCAGACGAATACAGGGCTGGCTGATCGTCAGCGGGTTCGCGGGCGGAGGGACCTGGCCGGATGTCACGAAGGGCTGGAAGTCGGCGATTGAGGCAATTGTCAGGTAAATGTCATCCCTCCAGCGGGCAACGACTGGATAGCGGGCTATGCGCGCATGTCCGCGGGCCTCGAAATAGTTCAGGTAATGCTCGCGCATCTCGTCTAGGCCGTGCTCTCTGGAAAAGACGGGCGCGCCTATGAATGTGTAAGGATCGCAGGGCGGATCGCCACAGGTCCTCCTGGCCCCGTCCCTGGTCCAGAAGAATTTGCCGCATTTCTCGCATTTCTTGCGCTGGAATCCCTCATCAACGAAGAAGTCCAATCGATATTCATCTTCGGAGAACATGTTGAGCGGCGCTATTGGGACAGGAATGCTAAAAGGCTTTCTGGGAAAATGAGACTGAGAGGCCATCCCGAATCAGGCCTCGTCCAAAGACTCAGTTTACTCTTATCACCTTAAGCAGAGAGACCACAGGCACTCCTGCGATCTCGTCAGTGCCCTTTTTGTCGATCAGAACTGCGATGGCATTGATATTGGCTCCATGCTCGTCCAGATACTCAACGGTCTCCTCCAGCGTCCTGCCTGAGGTTATCACATCGTCGATGATGATGCAATCTTTATCCTTGACATCTGAGAAGTTGGAGCTCAAGTTGCCACGCACTTTTTTGCTCTCCAAAGCTAGCATCTGCTTGCTGGGCGTGTAGACAGCCAGGTCTGCTGCAAGGTCGTTGGCCACCATGCTCGCCAGAGGAAGGCCGCTCAAAGCGATCCCCACGACGACGTCCACTCCGCGATCATTGACGTCCAATGTCTCATAAATGACATCGGTGAGAGCCTGAGAGATATGGCTCAGTCGAAAAGCGCTTTTGCCGATTATCGACCAGTCCACTGAGATATCCTTTGGGCCTGGGGCTGTGCTCGCCTTCTCGGCATGAGTGAGAAGCCAGGTCACAGTCTCGCTGGAGATGTTCAGCTCTTCTGAGATCTGGCCCTCCACCAGACCTTCAGCTTTCAGTTCACTTGCCTTCTTCATCAAAGTTTCAATGTTCTTCATTTTATGCACCTCTTTTTCTTCCGGGCAGGAGTTCCGCAATCAGGACATGCTTCTCCCTCGAAGCTCTTGCCGCAGCCCTGGCACCTCTGGACGTGCTTCAGCTTCCTTTTTATCCTTGGCTGCCCTATGGGCTCGATCTTCAGGCCGAGGTGAAGCGCAACATTTTGCAAAGCGTAGTCGTCTGTAGCGAGAGCTGCCTCATACTCCAGTGCTTTGGCCAGGACCTCCAGGTCTGCAATAGACAGAACTCTGAGGTCACCCGTCTCTGATGCAGCGCTTTTCACTGCTTTTAGTGCCTGGCACGTGGGGCTCTCCACCCTTGCCTCAAATATGTGAAGCATGGATTTGGATCGCAGATCCCTGAGCTCATCGACTACTGCCGGCACAGTGATCAATTCTCCTGCAGGCTTTTTACCCCAGATGAAGACCGAAGCATCTGCTACTACATACACATGCAGAGGCTCTTGAAAGTTATAGTACTTGGACTTTTCCCGGACCAAAACGCTATTATCATATAATGCAATCCAGGAATTGGATGCCCAAGAAAGGAAAGAAGGCTGGAAATAAGGAAGGCAAGGACTCCATGGCAGTGGCCCAGGGAGACCATGAGCCTCGTGTCGCAAAAGCACCACCAAAAGCCAGGCCCAAGAGCGCAGCCGAGCGCAGACAGGACCGCATAGATGGAATAAAAAAGACCGTTTATCCCGCAGCCCTGGGAGTCCTGGCGGGTTTTGCATGCTATCATGGGGCTGCGGCAATCAGCCCATTTCCCTGGCATTCCGTAATGCTGTCAGTGATATTCATCACGTTCCTGATCCAAAAGTATACCTATTCCTTCTTTAAGATAGACGCAGCAGCATTCCAGACCAAGGATTGGTTCTATGTGGAGTTCATGGTCGTCGACCTTTGGCTGGTCACCTGGACGCTTCTTCTAAACTGAGGTTTTGCAATGAGGATTGCCATCATCAATCGCGATCGCTGCCAGCCCAAGAAGTGTTCCAAGGAGTGCGAATACTTCTGCCCGCCAGTGCGCACAGGTGATGAAACCATCGTCTTTGTAGACGGCAAGCCTGTAATAACAGAGAACCTCTGTGTGGGATGCGGCATCTGCGTTCGGAAATGTCCCTTTGGGGCAATTACCATTACCAATCTTCCTGAGGAGATGCAAGACCCGATTCACAGATACGGCCAGAATGGCTTTGCGCTATACGGTTTGCCGGTTCCCGTGAACGGTAGGGTAACAGGCCTTTTGGGACCAAACGGAATAGGAAAGAGCACGGCAGTGTCCATCCTCGCCGGCATCTTGAGGCCCAACCTGGGAAAGAATGCCAGCTGGGAGGATGTATTGCAGCGCTATGCAGGCTCAGCCCTTGGCGATTACCTGCAACGTGTGGCAGAGAAAGGTGTCAAGACCTCATACAAACCTCAATATGTTGACCGCATTCCTAAGAGTTACTCAGGCATTGTAGCCGGCCTTCTGGACAAAACTGATGAGCGCGGTGCCCTGCAAGATCTGATAGACCGGCTGGTCATATCGAAGCTTTTGGACCGGGAGATATCAAGCCTCAGCGGAGGCGAGCTGCAACGCGTGGCCATTGCGGCTACAGCCGCACGAGATGCAGACTTCTATTTCTTCGATGAGATCAGCCCATATCTGGATATCTACCAGCGCATAAATGTGGCGCGAGTATTGCAGGAACTTGCCAGAGAAAAGGCGGTCATGGTTGTGGAGCACGACCTGGCGTTGCTCGATCTACTGGCAGATAATGTGCATCTAATTTTTGGTGTGCCTGGAGCATACGGCGTCATAACGCGGCCAAAAGGCGTGCGCGTGGGCATCAACCAGTATCTGCGTGGCAGTCTGCCCGAGGAGAATGTGCGGTTCCGCGACTCTGCCATTGTCTTCGAGGTGCATGCGCCTCGCGTAGAAAAGGAGATCCCATCGCTCATCGCATATGAAGCCTTCAGCGTACAATATTCCACCTTCCGCCTCCAGGCCGATCCCGGCATAATTCGCCGAGGAGAGGTGGTTGGAATTCTTGGGCCGAATGGAATTGGAAAGAGCACCTACATCAAGATCCTGGCAGGCGTGGAGAAGCCAACCTCGGGGAGCTTCGAAAATCAGCTCAAGGTCTCCTATAAACCGCAGTACCTCAAAGCGGATTTGGATGTGACTGTTCAGGCGCTGCTGCGCGGCGTGACGCGCGAGTTCGACAGCAGTTACTACCAAACAGAGATCTTGCGGCCCATGGGGCTGGAGACCCTTATGGATCAGGCCTTGACGGAGCTGTCGGGCGGCGAGCTACAGCGTGTGGCCATTACTGCCTGCTTGAGCCGTGAGGCGGATTTATATCTGCTGGACGAGCCCAGTGCCCACTTAGACGTGGAGCAGAGGATGCTGGCAGCCAAGGTCATGAGACGGTTTGCCGAGTCGACACAGAAGACTGTTCTGGTAGTGGACCATGATATCTATCTCATAGACCTGCTGTCTGAGAGGTTGATGGTCTTCGAAGGCATTCCTGGAAGCTGGGGCATTGCACATGCCCCTCTGGAGATGCGCGAGGGCATGAACGCCTTCCTCAAGGGCATCGGCATTACTTTTCGGCGCGATGATGATACCCACAGGCCCAGGGTCAATAAGCCGGAGTCCAGGCTGGACAGGATGCAAAAGGAGCTGGGCGAGTATTACTATCCTGTTGAAGAGGCAAAAGGCCGATGAGGCTGTTCCGTCAACATTTCATCCGTAACCTGGAAGGTCAGAGCCTGCTGGAGATTTTCTTCGTTACAGCAGTAGCTTCGGTCTTGGGCATTCGCTTCTTTCTGGCGCTGACCGGCTATCCTCGTGTCAGCCCCGGAAACCTGCACATTGCCCATGTACTCCTGGGCGGAATTCTCATGATGATCGCCCTGGTCATCGCTCTCGGATATGTAAACAAGGGGGCGTATTACTTGGCTGCGGTCCTGGGAGGCTTTGGTTTCGGGGCTTTCATCGACGAGCTTGGCAAGTTCATCACCATGGACAATAACTATTTTTACCGCCCAACTGCTGCGCTGATTTACATTACATTCATTTTGCTGTACCTGGGCATACAGGCCTTCATGCACAGGCCAAATCTCTCTGAGCAGGAGAGGCTCATCAACGCCATGGAGCTTGCAAAAGAGGTGGTCTTGGAAGACCTGGATCACCGCGAAAGAAGGAGAGCATTGAACCTTTTGAAAGAATGCTCACCTTCAGATCCCGTGACCCGGGCATTGCGAGAACTGCTCTACGCCACCGACTCGATACCCACCCCCAAGCCGGACATATACACTCAGTTCAAGATGAAATGCAGGAGATTTTACAGAAACTTGGTTCGGAAGGGCTGGTTTGTGAAGGCGGTGATCTCCTTCTTTCTTTTGCAATCCTTTTTCGCCCTGGCACTGGATTCCTTTTTGCTCTATGTAAAGCTTTGGTGGAGAGATGATTTGCACAACGTCTTTCCACTGCTGACATTCTCCGATCTAATCGGCCTGGCCTCTGCCACGCTGGCCGCCTCCATTGTGATCGCAGCGATCATGAAGATGCGCAAAAACCGGCTTATGGGCTATAAGCTCTTCAAGGATGCTGTTTTGGTGCAGATATTCTTGGTCCAGGTCTTCTTATTTTACAAGGCTCAGTTCCTCGCATTCCTGGGGCTTGCGGGCAATATCTGCGTTCTTTTGGTTCTGTATTACATGATTCAGCAGGAGAAGGCTGCACAAGGCATCTGCAGCACCTCTACGCTTTCTGCTGAAAGGCTGCAAGACCAGGATAAATAACCCAAAACCTTTGTTAATAGCTCTTTCTAGGAGGTCTATGCTTCTGGTAGCACTCCTGGCAGTAAACTGGCCTGTTTGGATCAGGAACGAATGGAACCTGGGTCTGCTTGCCACAGTCGGCACACACTGCATCATGCATTTCTCTTGGGCCTCGGTTGAAGCCGCCACGTCTTTCTCTATCCATGGTATTCACTACACCCTTGCGGGTGTAACTAAAGTTATGTCCTTGGTATAAATCATTTGTCTCATGATTCAGCGACTCGCCCTCACCAGAACTCCTTTTTCCTCTTCAGGAACAGGTAGACGAAGAAAGGCACTCCCAAGAATGCAGTCATTATGCCCACGGGCAGAATCACAGGAGCCAGAATAGTGCGTGCCACAGTGTCAGCCCCAAGGAGCAGCAGAGCTCCCATCAGAGCTGATGCAGGAAGCAGGAATCTGTGATCTCCCCCAATCACCATGCGTGCGATGTGTGGAGAGACAAGGCCGATGAACCCGATAGTGCCCGTAAAGCAGATCACGCTCGCAGTGATGAGCGAGACGAGCATCATGCTGACGATCCTGACCCGCTCAACGTTCACGCCAAGGCTTGTGGCAGTCTCATCCCCGGCACCGAGGGCGTTGATGTCCCAGGATTTGAGGAAAAGGTACGGGAAGCAGAGGACGATGACTGCGGATACGATCCAGACCTTATCCCAGGAGGAGCGACCTAAAGAGCCCATCATCCAGAACACGACCTCCTGTACCTGCTCCGACCTGCCAAGATACTGCAAGAATGATGTCATGGCCGAGAAGAGATACATGATGGCGATGCCCGCCAGGATCATGGTCTCGGGAGATATTCCCTTGTATTTTGCAAGGCCGTAGACCGACAGAGATGCAAGCAAGGTGAATACGAATGCATTGCCGATTATAAGCCACTCGCCACCAACAAAGCCCGCGCCAAGAACTATGGCCAGAGCAGCTCCGAAGCTGGCGGCGGAAGATATTCCCAGGGTAAACGGGCTGGCAAGAGGATTCTTCAGGATGCCCTGCATGACTGCTCCTGCAATGGCAAGGCCAGTGCCGGCCACGACAGCCATGGTAATGCGATGAAGCCGCAAGCCCCAGACAATCGTATCTGCAAACCAGGTGGTTTGGAACTGTTTTGGGAAGAACTTGGCCAAAATGGCGGTGTACACGTCCAGGACGCTGATATTGGCCGAGCCCAGTGTGGCGGCGACTCCCGCCAGAATTACTATTGTTGCTATGAGAATTGCGAGAAACAGGACTTTCCTGCCCACAAACCTCTCATACTCCTCCTTAAGCTCGATCTTTCTGGCGGCAGATTCGGTTCTCATCTCAGCTCTCCAGGCATGATGCTCATGACATCATCCCCAAATGTTTATCAATCAAACCAAGAAAATTATGTCTCTATTGATAAACATTTTGGTTTGAGTATTACCAATTTGATATGCAAGCTTGGATTGCAAAAAAGCTTAGATTTCAAAAAAAAGGATAAAATTGTGCTTTGGGCCCAGGCCTTCTTGGGCCCAAAGACAGCTTAGGGCTTTACTGCATCCAAAATCCTCTCTGCTTCCTCGCGGCGGGCCTCCATCACATATGGGATGCCGGATACGAAGGCCGCTTCCTCCGTGAGGGCCATGAGGTCGTCGCGTGATATGGTGGACAGGCGGAAGTTTCTGCTGCCAGCCATAAGCTGCTGCAGCCCCGTCTTGAACTTCTGACCGTAGGTATAGAGGGCTACGGCCCCCAAGGGTATATCCTTGAAGTCGTTGCCGTATTTTGCCTTGAGCTCCTCGTATGCAACGAAGATCTCCTCAGGCTTGCTGCCGAACTTTGAGACGTTCTTGGGCAAATCTCCCTTGGCCAGCCAGTCCTGGATGTTCTTGCCAACCATGCCCGGGATCATGAGGGCCCGGCCCATGCAGACCGCCTTGAAGTAGGGGGTGCCCATGGCCAGAGCCTTGAAGACGCCGTCCTCCGTGGAGAAGCCGCCTGCCATGGCCAGATCGGGGACACGCATGCCCCTGCCTGCCAGCCGATTGGCGAACTCAACTGCGAGTGCCTGCAGGTAGAACGTCGGTATGCCCCACTCGTTCATCATCGGCCATGGGCTCATGCCTGTGCCACCTGGCGCGCCATCGATTGTGAGCAGATCAAGCTTGGCCTCTGAGCCATAGCGCAGTGCCATGGCCAGCTCCACCATGGAATATGCGCCTGTCTTGAGAGTGATGCGCTTGAATCCCAGGTCTCTGAGCCTGTCGATCTCTGCCATGAACCCGTCATAGGTGACAAAGCCCAGGCGCGAATGCCGCTCAAACTCCTTGATTGCGCCAGACTTAAATGCAGCCTGAATCTCGGGCAGCGTTGGATCAGGAGACACAACGTATCCACGTTTCTTGAGCTCCAGAGCACGCTCAAGGGTCTTTACCTTGATCTCGCCGCCGATGCATTTAGCACCCTGACCCCACTTGAGCTCGATGGTCTCCAGGTTGTGTTTGGAGGAGACGTACTCAGCAACGCCAAGACGTGTGTCCTCCACGTTCATCTGTACTAAAATCTCGCCGAAACCATTGTAAAACTTCTTGTAGGTGTTGATCCTGCGGTCCATCTCCGGAGACTTGGCGACCAATCCCTTGCCATCCCTCTCAAGGCCAGGGTCAATTCCGCAGACGTTCTCGCCGCAGACCAGAGTTATGCCAGTTATGGCCGCACCGATAGCGAAATGCTCCCAATTCTTCCTGGCGATCTCAGTAGAGCCGAGCGCGCCGGTGAAGATCGGCACCTGCATCTTGACCTTCTTGGACCAGCCGTACTCTGTCATGGTGTCGACATCCGGAAACAGCGCTGTATCCGGGCCAACCTCGACTCCCTCTGGCAGGCCCACTGCCCCGACAGCATATCCTTGAATGCTTAGATGTGAATAGTCAATGGGATAATCCTTGTCCGCTCCTGCCGTGATCTCCCCAAAGGGTCCCGGATAAAGCACTTCCCGGCCCCGGAAGGAAGCCAGCCATGTCTCACAACCTCCCCGGCATCCATCTAGGCAGTCTGCGCATAGTCCCGACATGGGGACTACGCTTCGCGAGCGATTGAAAGTTCCAGTGGCAGCACTTGCATTTGGCCTTCTCAAGTTCATTAATCTCAACCCTTTTATAATATTATCACAGACCAGGCGTCCGCCCAGCTTATGGCGGGATCATCGATCTTTTTGGCCTGGGCACCAGTTGCCTTCCTATTCACCGCTATAAATACGTTTTCATAAAAGATCATAACTTTTATGAAAACGTGAAGGAAAGGCTTTTCCGGTTAAAACGTGGGTTTAAAGCGGAAAGATTAGATAGAGGCAGTAGAGGAAGAACGAGGTAGAAGATGATTGCGATAGTCAACTATGGCATGGGCAACCTTTACAGCATTTACAACGCCATGAGCAGGGTAGGTGCAGGTCCAAAAATCGTTCTAGATCCTGATGGCCTGAAAGAAGCCGACGGAATTGTGATTCCAGGCGTGGGCGCTTTTGGTAGCTGCATGGACCAGCTCTCGCGGTTCGAAAGCGCTCTCATTCAGGCCTTCGATGAAGGAGTGCCGATGCTGGGCATCTGCATTGGCATGCAGGTGCTCTTTGAGGAGAGCGAAGAAAGCCCTGGAACCAGGGGCCTTGGCTGGATCAAGGGAAGAGTTGTACGCCTGCCCGAAGGTGTGATGATACCACAGATGGGCTGGAACAGCATCACCATCAAACAGCCAGTGGAGATGTTAAATGGAATCTTTGACGGCGACATGTTCTATTTCGTGCATTCTTACTATGGCAGGCCAAAAGATCGCTCGGTGGTCGCAGCCACCACAGAGCACGGAGTCGAGGTCGTCGCTGCTGTGGCCAAGGACAACCTGTTTGCAACACAGTTCCATCCCGAGAAGTCAGGAGCAAAAGGCCTCAAAATATTGGAGAACTTTGTGAGGTTCACACGATGTTAGCCAGGCGGATCATTCCATGTCTGGACTGCGATCTTGGCGTGCCAGGCGGTAGAGTAGTAAAAGGAGTTGAGTTCAAACAGATTCGATACGCTGGCATTCCATGGTTACTTGCTCGGAAGTACTACGAGGACGGGGCAGATGAGATCGTCTTCTTGGACATCACAGCATCCCATGAGCGGAGGGAGACCATGACCAGCGTGATCAAGAAGACCTCCGAGTCTGTCTTCGTGCCCCTGGCAGTTGGCGGTGGAATAAAGAGCGTCAAAGAGGCAAGAGAGGTCTTCAACGCTGGCGCCGACAAGATCACTGTGAATACCTCCGCCCTCAAGCGTCCGGAGCTCATAACAGAGATATCTGATAAGTATGGGAACCAGGCAGTAGTACTGGCAATAGATGCTAAAAGGCGTTATAATCTGGAGGATGGTCGCGAGATAGTGCAAACGCCGGAAGGCCCATGCTGGTTTGAATGCTCATTTTATGGAGGTCGCGAGTTCACGGGGGTTGACGCCATCTCGTGGGCCAGGAAGGCAGTCTCTTTGGGCGCAGGTGAGATCCTGCTCACCAGCATGGATCGCGACGGGACATATGACGGCTTTGACATTCCACTCACCGATGCAGTTGCAAAAAGCGTCAGAATACCTGTGATCGCTTCTGGGGGCTGTGCCAGTCCTGATCACATGCTAGAGGTCTTCCAGAGGACAGACGCCTCTGCCGCACTGGCGGCAAGCATCTTCCACTTCGGCGAATGGAATATTGCAGATGTGAAAAGGTACCTGAAAGAGCGGGGAGTGAACGTCAGAGTCTGAATTGAGCCCCGCTCCCCTCCAGCATGATACTAATTAAGGCTGCTTGATTCTTCTAGTTTTTCAGGTTGATATGAGCTGCTTGAGCCTCTGGATGCTCTCCATGGCCTGAGCAGATTCATTCAGCTTCTCCTCCTCGAAGTGCTTTATGATCTGATCTATGCTCGCCCGCAGCGAGTAGACCTTCATCGGCCTCCCTTTGCCCTCGCGCTTGACCTCTTTCTCCTCAATCCAATTATTGTCGCGAAGGGTGCGCATGGCAATGCTAACTTCCGGCTGTCTCAGGTCAGAGCCCATCTCGATCTCGCGTGATGAGGCAGCATCCACATTTGCCAGAAAGGTAATCAAGGTTGCAACATTACGCGGCACACCGAGGGATCTAAGCGTTTCGACAAATTCCATATCCTTGTCGTCCAGGATCTTTACGGTGGACTCTCTCATAATCAACACCATATTTTTCTGCTCACAATTACTTGATGATATAAATAATTTGTTTTGAAAGGCAATGTCAATTAAATTTACTAAATTAGACTAATACTTTAGATAATAAGTTTATAGACCACATACTTTTACATATTGGTGATTATTTAATCAATTAAGGGCTCTTAAACAAATTTATATTTATAAATATTTCCTGAGGCTTATTAAATATGGCATAGTAATAATGATAGTTTTTCAGCCCATATCCATGAGATAGGCACAAAGAGGAATTTTAGAATAATTTAAGAAGTATTGGCTCGCAACAGAGATATATCTCCCGAAAGCCAATGGATCATTATGATTACAATCGAGATCCACGAGACGGATCTCAATGAGCTGACCAGGACCGAGGTTCACAACCTGCCAGGTGCTCTCTTTGCTGGGACTAGCCCGCTTCTCAAGCCCTTCATGAAGAAGCTGGAGATGCTGCTGCCAATGCAAAATAAAGGGCGCAGTGAAAGCTATATCCTCTCTGCTCTTCATTCTCACATAGATGAGGTGCACGCTGATGAGAATGTGATCAGCGTGAAGAGCGGCGATAAAGTAGTAGAGATCAGTCGCGAAGAGCTGGGCGAATTAATGGGCGAGAGGTATCCGGCCACTGACCATCATCGCCTGAACCTTCCTGGCCTACTGTTTTTGCAAAGCGGCCCTGCGCTTCAGTCTGCCAGCGCCATACTGCTGCGCCAAGAGCACAAGCTGCGCATTCCCGACGGGCGCAGGACCTTGCGCTACATCTTTCATATGGGCGTGGTCTTTGTAGATGCAAATAAAGAAAGGATAATAGTAAACTTCGATCCTGATAGACTCCCAAAGAGGGCCGACGGCTCGGGCGTATTGGAATAAAATGAGGCTAAGACCTTGCCTTTAGACCACCAAATGTCTTAGCTCCCACAAAAGCCTTGGATTCAGCCGGAAGAGCACGCGCAGCATTCCGCGCAGGTCCATCTTGGCGATGTCTTCCTTCTTCAAGGAGCCTATGAGCTGGTTTAAGTCCTCGTCCGTAAGCTTCACGAAGAACTCCTTGAACTCATAGCTACGGGCGAGGCTCTTGCCGATATCCGCGCGCCAGCGATCTTCATATTCTTTGAGCCCTTCTCTGCTCACATCTCCTGACGATATTGCTTTCGCAGCTACCTCGCCTGCGATGATCCCGGATTGCATGGCAGTAAGTATACCTCCGCCTGTCAATGGATCGGTTAGACGTGCTGCATCGCCCACCAGCATAACTCCGTCCGCTGTGGTGGATTCTATCGGCCCAGAGCACGGATCTCCCCCCACTACCATCTCCAGCACCTTTCCATTTGGAAAATGCATCTTCATGAACTCTCCAAGCAGCCTTGTTGCCTCTCCTGGCTTGGATCTGGAGCCCAGGATTCCCAGGCCTACATTCGCCAGCTTCTCGCCTTTAGGAAAGGACCAGACATATCCCCCGGGGGCGATGCTGTTTCCTAAAAAAAACTCGCAGTATTGATCGTCCACATTCGTGTCCGTGACCAGAAATTGAGCACAGGTCTCGATGTCCTTCAGCTTCAGTGTGGTATCTATTCCAGCCCAGCGCCCCACCTTGGACTCCACACCATCAGCGCCTATGACTATCGGCGCCTCTATCTTCAGTGTCTCGCCAATGCGCATGGCAGAGACCCCACAGGGCACTTCGTCCTTCTTGAGAAGGCCAACAGCCCTAGTCTTGACCATGACCTTCGCACCAGAGCGTGCCGCCTCCATGGCAAGCCCGCGGTCGAAAACTTTCCTTTCCAGGACATAGCCCACCTCAGCCCCGCCCTTATCCTCGGACATGACTATGCTTGTGCCGTCTGGAGCGTAGATCCTGGCGCCCTTCACCTCCGCAGCGATCCATTCCGGCTCGGGCTTTACCATCTGGCTTAAGACTCTCTTGCCCACGCCCTCAGCGCACCGCACAGGATCGCCGATCTCCTGGCGTTTCTCGAGGAGCGCTACGCGAAGGCCCGCCTGAGCGGCAGCTTTTGCAGCCATCGATCCACCGGGTCCCGCGCCCACCACGACTACGTCGCACTTCATGCTCATGCCTTGACCTCCAGGGCACCCACAGGGCATATCTTTGTGCAGATGCCACACTCCTTGCAATCAGCGGAAACCTCTATGAAGGTCTCCACAAGCTCCAGGGCACAGGTCGGGCAGACGCCAACACAAGCTCCGCAGTAGCAGCATTTGTATCTATTGACTGTAAGCAAGAGATCACATCCTAGTATTCTATTGTGAAATCCTCATAATTTTTGCATTCCAGCTCGGAGAACTCCATCCCCAAGACCATGGAACCTGCAGGTCCGCTCTTCATGAGCCTGAGAAGTTCGCCCACCTTCTGCCGCTCTCCTTCCAGCACAGCCTCTACCCCACCGCCAGGGATGTTTCTTACCCAGCCTTTGACCCCAAGCTCCCTGGCTTTATCCTTGGTGAAAGCGCGATAAAATACACCCTGCACTCTTCCTGAGACACGAACATGCACAGCTATCATTTTAGAACTCCGGACACCAGATCTTCCAGCGCTTTTCGCTGATCGGCGGCCTTGATTATCCCTGAAGCGAGCAGAACACCCTCGGAGCCCAGATCAATGGCTGATCTTAGATCGTCTCCATGAGTGATTCCAGCACCGCAAAGCACTGCAACCTTTGGGGCAATATCCTTCACAGCCGCCACAGATCCACGGATAACTTCGGGATTGGCCTTGGAAACAGGAATTCCACTGCCTATCAGTTCAGGCGGTTCCACAGCTACGAAATCCGGCTCCAATGCGGCTGCTGACCGCGTCGTGGCCACATTGTTGGTGCATACTATGGTCTTCAAACCAAAAGAGCGACAGGCAGTGATGGATGCCTCGATCTCGGCCAGCTTGAGCCGCCGCTCTGAATGATTGATCAGCGAACCTGCTGCTCCAGCTGCTTTCAGGGATGCTGCTGTCACATGACCTGTGAATCCACCGTATCCGACGCCGTCCACATGCTGAGCATAGACGGGTATATTCACAGCGCTCGAAATGGCATGAATATCAGCCACCTGGGGCACCACCACCATCTGTACAGAGTACTCTTTGGAGATATCTTCGCAGATCTTTGCCAGCCGCAGAGCTTCAATGCCCGTTGATTCACGATATGTTTTAAAGTTGAGCACTATTATGGCCATAATCTCCCTCGCAGGACCTCTGCAATCTCAGTGAACATATATATTTTGGCTGCACTCTGATCGCAGTTCATCGAAATATTTTTCATAAATCTCTTCATGTATGCTCTCTCCCGTGAAGATCATGCGGATGCTACCACGAAAGATCATGGCGATCATAGGAAGCATTCCCCTGTCCTGCTGCTGGATCATATGGTAAAGAAGGCCCTGTGCATCGGAATAATCCAGTTTCACCAGCTCGAATTCCTTGCGGCCCTGAAGAAAGCGCTCCAGGGCAGGAAGGCTTCTCTGGCAGATGCTGCAATCCTTTCTGCCGATGAAAAGCAGCACTGGACATTCTTTGCTATTGATGGCTTTGGCCAGTTCGATTGCCGGACCATAGGTATCCCTCAAAAAGGAGTCTACTATGCCGGACAACTCGTCTTCCGCAACTCCATACTTCCTAGCCAGCTCCTCTTGGAGCTTTTCCTGCTTCGCAGCCATGAATCCCTGCACGCGGGCAATGAGATCCATGCATTTTGCTGTTCAATTCATTCCATAAAATCGTAGTGGTGCAAAGCCGGTTGAAACAGACAAGATGTGAAAAGGTCTGAGGGCAGATGTGACCTTTTTGTACATGTCTTACGCTATTACCTGCTCCTTCAATATATACCGGATCAAGTCCTCTGAGAGTTTGGTCTCCCTCTGAAGCTTTTTCACAGTTTCATCTATGCTATTGCCCTCAGCCATGAGTGCAGATATCCTGCGCACGATCTTATCGCCCACAGTGTAATACTCGTCGATATCCTTACGATGGCCCCAGACATCACCCTTCAATAGCTGGACGCCCTGAATTTCCAGGAACTGTTGGGCGGCCTTGGACATAGTCTCATGATATGATGGCGGGATCTGCACTGCCCGCAGGCGCGGACACGACTGGACCAAGCTCATCACATCCATATTAGAGGCTCTAAAAGCCAAATGAACTATCTGCTCGTTTCTGTTGAGATCATTGATCTCCTTTTTAGAACTCACTACCCTCAGCTTCATGCCACTTAGCAATGCTCTTAAAATATTTATAGATAATGGTAATCATAGTAATCCTTAATTAGATATACTGAGATCAGAAACTGAAATCATGAAATATTTATCTATCAGTGCTGAACACAGAAAATATTTGATAAATTATGTGAAGTATTTCAATCTGTTTTTATAATATGTGAGTTTTTATGTTTATAAAGCAAATCGCTCAGTTGTTAGCGATTCGACTTTAAAGGAGATCCAAGCGTCCATAAATTAGACATATTATGGTTATAGATGTCGATTTCTGATGCTAGGCGGTTTGTTATCTGTGAAAAAACCCGCTGGTTTCAGAGCTCCTCATCCTTGCGGAAGGCACGGACAGCATGTGCGCAGTTTGCCAGAATTTTGTCTGCCAGCTCTTGACTTGGCCAGGAACCCAAACCACAGTCAGGCCCTGCTGCCCTGAGCCTTTCCCCAAACAAGGAGTAAGCTATGTCCAGCCTCTTTTTTATGATCTTGGGAGACTCCATCAAAAGAACCTCCCTCTCAAGCCTGGATGTGTTCTCCCAGAGGTTTACGCCCATCTCATCATTCAATCGCGCAACCATGGCCAGAATATCCGTTCGAGCAATGCCTGCTCGAAGATATGTGTCTGTTTGAACCAGGACCTCTTTATCGATAAGCCTGAGATAGTCTGGATGCGCTGCAGACTCAACGCCTACTATGTTGATCCCAGGAACGCGCGCACAAGGCTCGACCCAAAGAGGAGAGTGCAAATGCACCTCACAGTCCATGCCCCTGCATGGCGAGCTTGCAATATTCAGAGCTTGGAGGACCTCCTCCTCCGAGAACACCACGCTCGAGTTGATTCCTAAAGACGGCTCGTCGAGCGAAGCAACTGACATAACACCGCAGTCCTTGGCTTTTTCCAGGAACCTGGCAACGCTTTTGGCCAGGTTGTAGAGGATGTCAGTATAAGCTGTGGCTCCGAAGGCGGATATGTAAAGCTCCAGAGGACCCGTGACGCAAACGCGAACCTTCTGGCCAGGGGGCACGGCCTTCAGCTCCAGGATCGTTGCATTCTCTTTCTTTATCAGATATGGGCTCTCTATCTGTTCCGGGTCTTCAATCGGGTTCATGAACATGCGGATCATGTCCCTGAACTGCGGGTAGGTTGGAACCTCGACGCCTGCATTGATCTTGCGGGCCAGCACATCACGCACCAGTTGCAGATACTGCCCCTCGGATAGACCATCTGGCCTGACGCCTTTTGGCAGTGGGTAGCTGCCAATGTCGTCGAAGAAGATGCAGTCGCTTTGCAAAGCCATATCTTCCTCACCTTCAAATATCTAGAGGAGCCGCTTAAGATACTCTTTTATTGAGGCATAGTCTGCCCCGATCCTCTCGAAGTGCTCCTCAAGCTCGTCCAGCTTTGCCATCGCCGCTGGCAATGGCGGATTTATGCCGACAAGCCTCACAATTTCATCCGGGAACTTTGCGGGATCCGCGGTCTCCAGGGAGATGCAAGGGCTCCAGTCCCCACACTCAGCCAGATATTTCATGAGCCCGGCGTAGCCCACGGCTCCGTGAGGCTCCAGCAGAACACCGTGCGTCAGATAGACCTCTTTGATGGTCTGGCGGGTCTCGCTGTCCGATATTGAGACTGCATAAAGCTCGCGGTGCATTGATTGCATGTCTGGCTGCAAGCTTACGTGCCCTGCCTCGTCCATCCTGCCTCCGTAAAGGCTGAAGAGCCGAGCCAGGTTGCTCGGATGGCCGACGTTCATGGCATTGGAGATACAGTTCTTGCTGGGTTTGATGGGCTCGTAGATGCCTGTGCGCATGAATTTTAAAAACTCGTCGTTCTCGTTCGTCGCAGCCACGAATCTATGTACGGGAAGGCCCATCCTTTGAGCGATGAGACCGCCCATGAGGTCGCCGAAGTTTCCGCAAGGCACAGAGAAGACCGCAGCTTTGCCATCTGGTGAGGCTCGCGAATGAGCATAGAAGTAATAAACGGCCTGAGGAAGCAATCTTCCGATGTTGATGGAGTTGGCCGATGAGAGGTTAAGCCCAATTAGATCAGGATCGACAAAAGCCTGCTTGACCAGGGCCTGGCAGTCATCGAATTTGCCATCTACAGCGAGAGGGAAAACGTTCTTTCCTAGTGTTGTCATCTGACGGCGTTGCCTTTCAGTCACCTCCTTTTCAGGGAATAAAACCACTATTTTGATGTTGTCCAGGCCGAAGAATGCATGAGCCACAGCGGATCCCGTGTCTCCCGAGGTGGCAGTGAGGATTATGATGCTCTTGCCGACTTGTTTTAGGAAGTACTGCATCAGCCTCGCCATGAGCCGGGCTGCAAAGTCCTTGAAGGAGCAGGTTGGGCCACGGTCGAGGCGCAGGACGTACTTTTCATCGTAGACCTTCTCCACTGGAACATCGTAGTTGTAGGCATCTTGAAGCATAGATCGCAATTCTGCATCCAAAACCAGATCGCCCAAATACGGCTTTATGACTTCGTAGGCTATCTCAGGATAAGTCATCCCAGTGAATTCCAGGATCTTGCTTTTTGGGATACAGGGAATTTTCTCTGGCATGTAGAGTCCCTTGTCCGGGGCCTGTCCCATCAGTAGCGCTCGCCGGAAGTCCACACGCTCGGGGTGGCCGTTTGTGCTGAAGAATAAAATATTGGTCATGGTCTAAACGAAGAAGTCTCCGATGATCTTTAAAGCTTTGCAAACCGCCGAGGAGCCTGAAAAAAAAGAATATGGTCAACGAGCCATCATAGGTAGTGCACAATCAGCGGCAGCATCAAGACTCCCATTGCATGAGTTTTGTGTATGCCGGCAACTGGCGCTATCAGCCCTACCACTGTGGACAAAAAGAAGATAAAAAGTCCGAAGAGCCCTGTGAACGCAAGCGTCATGGTCACCAGGAACGCCAGCACGCTCACGCAAAGCGCCCTGTAGTTCATAGCAAAGAATGCACGCGCAGCAACCCTCGCGGTGGCGATGGCGGCGATGTAGGATGCAGCGCCTACAGCTAAAACGATTAAAATCATCTGCAGCAGTGCGTTCTGGTCAAGGATCATCAGCTCCTGTATGGCCGCAGCAGCGCCGCTGCGGGGTTTATCGATGACGTAGAGCGCAACAAGCGAGAAAAGCGCATTAGCGGTGTTCACTCCAGATATGCATACCAGGAACTCCTCCTCAGAAGATGGCGCGCCAAGGCGCGTGGCAATGGATGCCACAGATGGCGAGACGCCGGGAATCCAGGCCACAACCGATCCTCCCATGCTTCCAGAGAGGACCGCCTTGGCAAGAAGGCCTGCAGGCATCTTGATCGTGGTCTCTTCCTGCTCAGGAATCTTCACATCTGTCGACAGGCTGAGCAGGAGGGATGAAGCACCGAATATGCCTGACAGCAGTGGCAGCAGCACTTGAGGCTCCAGGCCCACGGGCGAAGAGAGGAGGCTCTCGTGTTCGAATGCGAAGATGCCTAACAGGCCGCTGGTCAGAAAGAGTGCGGCCGAGATCGCCTTGAACTTCCAGTGCACAAGAGATCCTTGCCCCTCAATAAAAGGTCCTTGTTCTGATTTAATCATCAACAGTGCAATTGCCAGAAGCAGAACTCCCACGTACTTAGTGAGGTAATCGTAGTAGCTGGAGAATATCCAGGATATTGGAATTATCAGGAGAAGGGCAACTATTATCGATCCTGAGCTGCCCAAGGCCGAGAGCCTCACTGCCTCTATGCCCCTGCCGTCGAGCATGAGCCTTTGCCCCGGGAGGACGGTCAGGATAGTATCGGAATCAGGCGCGCCTAAAAAGATCGCGGGAATGGCATCGAAGAATGTCTGGGAGATGCTGGCTGAAAGGACTATGGATGCTATTTGATATGACGTAAGCCCCTGATCCGCGAGCTGAGGCGAGAGCGCTAAGAGCATCGTCGCAAAGTTGTTGATGTGCAGGCCGGGGGTGAGGCCGCTGAGAATTCCGAGGATGAAGCCAAAGGTTATGCAGGCTGCAAGGACGATGTCGATCATTCTACTTTATAGTAATTTGAAATGAGTATATTAATACCTTACTTTGATTACTGATTTAACCTTTGGGTCCATTGCAGCGTGCCGTTTTGCTACTGACGTGCTCGGTTGCCGCAAGCCTCCGGCTTTGGAAAACCCTTAAATACTGGCGTAATAGTCGATCTAGATATTCCGCACAAGGGCAGGATGCCCTGGGCGCATGGACCGTGAGGTCCGAACGCGCGCAGCGCGTGAGTGGGTCTCGAAATGAGGCCTTTGCGGAGGATTGAAATGACAAGTTCAGAAAAGACAAATCCAAGGATAGTTCGTCTAATCAGCACACTTAAGGCGGCCTCTCGCGAAAGCGGCTCTCCTCTCTGGCGCGACATCGCCCACAGGCTGGAGAAACCCAGGCGCAATTATGCCGCCATTAACCTCAGCAAGATCAATAGGCATACCCAATCCAACGACACAGTGATTGTAGCTGGGAAGGTGTTGGCATCAGGTGACCTCGAGCATGGCGTTACCGTTGCAGCCCTCAGTTTTAGTTCCGCTGCCATGGCCAAGATCCAAGGAGCAGGTGGGAAGTGCCTGCCAATAGAAAAGCTGGTGCAAGAGCACCCCAAGGGTTCAGGCATAAGGATTTTGAGGTGAGGCGATGATAGTAGTTGATGCAACTGGGTTGGTTATGGGACGTCTGGCGAGTGTAACTGCCAAGAGCCTATTGGCTGGCGAGGAGGTCAAGATCGTCAACGCTGAAAAGGCCATTGTGACCGGCAGGAAAGAGTTCGTCTTCCGTGATTACGGTCAAATGCGTGAGCGCGGCCACAAGGAGAGAGGACCCTACTTCCCCCGTCGGCCGGATATGATCCTCAAGAGAACTGTGCGCGGAATGCTCCCATATAAGATGAGAAGAGGAAGGGATGCATTTTCCAGACTGCGGATTTATGTAGGCATTCCAAGGGAGCTGAAGGGAATGCAGTTCGAGCAGCCTGAAGGGGCGAAGATGAGAACTGCAA
>CAZRYL010000005.1:0-66122 GCA_964604285.1 uncultured Methanotrichaceae archaeon | reverse complement strand
ACGAAAGCAGGGCTAATCCCCGCCAATTCATTGGCGGGATACAGCCCGTGCCTATTACTTTCACTCCACGGAATACCTATATATCCCAACAAGGCTATGCATTTCTGTCTGATTTTTGCTACTAGAAGTAGAATAGACTCAGGTAGGTCAATCAGACTTTGCACCTGAACTCTAAGTAGAAGGTTGCGATGGGAAGGCCATCGCGTAAAACTTGGAACGTGGGATCGCGAGACCATTAAACAGTTGCTATGGGGCTGCATAGCATCGGTTGAAAGGCCGTAGATGCCTATGACTTCAGTCATGGGAGTAGTCACATCTGAGCGCTTGCGAGCGCTCTCTGCACTTTTTTTGCGCGATCAGCAGATTATATCTACCTGGATGTAATGCCATTTATCTGGTGGTTCAAGATGAACTATTGGGAGATGCAGAAATCCTTCTGGAAAACGCCTGCTGGAATTGTAATCTGGGTTGTGTTGCTGGCGTCCCTTATTGTAGGTGGCCTGTTAGCGCTCAATATCTTCGTCTCTCCGTATCCTGTCATCGAGTCTTTTTATGCCAAACCTGTGGTCGTCAGCCCCGGCAATGCCGCCAACCTGAGCTGGAGCGTCGTCGGTGCAAGCCGAGTGGAGATTGATCACGGGATAGGACAGGTGGAATTGAAGGGATTCAGGAAGGTAGTGCCGTCTGAGACTACCACATATACGCTGATGGCCATTAATGGTAGCAGGAATAGGTCCAGGGATCTCAGAATCATTGTGAACGTATAAATACACAATCTCCCAATTTAAAGTCATACTTACGTTATTTGAGGGGGGTTTGAGGACGAGGACAATCTCGCTTTTGTCACTTGGTTTGATTATCTTGCTGCCTATTATCGTTGAGGCGGCACAGGACGAGGCATATGGTGTGGTCACTAATGTTGTGGATGGAGATACATTCGATGTGACAATCGAAAAGGCAAATCCCAAAATAGTCTCCGCCGTTGAACGCGTCCGACTGGCGGATGTCAATTCTCCTGAGCTGAGCACGCCCGATGGGCCGGCTGCAATGGACTTCACCTTTGCGGTGCTCATGAATAAGAGGGTCTATCTGGACATCGACGATCTATCGGGCACAGGCCGAGATTCATATGGCAGGCTGATTGCTGTCGTGTACCTCACGGGATTTTACGGACAGCCTCTGGCTTCGCCCAACTTCAACCGCATGCTTGTAGATTCCGGGCATGCCGTTTTGGAGAATTTCACCAACAATGAATTCGAACCTGCTGATTGGTGGTCAGATCGGGAATCGGCAGATAAAACCACGCCGCTGGACGGCGTACTCCAGAATCTGCTCGGCCAGCTTTTGCAGTCTGCAGGATCGGAGATCGACAAAGTCGCTGAATATTTCTGGCAGCAGCTGAAGGCTCGGATAAATGTCTCAGCCACCACCCAAGCTGCATTGCAAAAGTCTGCTCAAAACGAAGGCCTGAACAACCCAATATTATTAGTATGAGGTGCACCGTTAGAGTGTGAGGTGATTCAAATGATAATCAGTAAATTATTACTCTGCTCAGTGGCGCTATCTTGTCTTTTGATTCAGGCCTGTGCCGTTGATGAAAGCCCAGCAGCCAACACGTACTCCGATCCGGCAATAAATGAGCTGAAAAAGCAGGTTCTGGAAGAAAAACCTACGGTCAGTGGTAGCTACAAGGGCCAGCCTTGGGCAACATCGTCTCTGAATGAGTCCAATCAGAAAGCCGTCTCCGTCACTTCTGTGCCTGTGCAAATTTCGGCTGGGACGCAGGGCACGTCCAACAATTACCTGATGGTAGCCGACTCATTCCTCAAGGGATCCAAAGCCAATGGTCTGTACATCATCAGCATCCCCGATTTCGTCAACAGTAGCAAAGCCGATCCCAACTGGGTGGTTGTGGACGTCAGGACTGCTGATCGGTATGCTCAAGGACATGCACAGGATGCTCTGAGCATACCACTCGAGAGCCTGGTCTCTCAGCTCGGAATGATCCCGGCGGGCAAGAAGGTCGCGGTTTACGGTGACCTTGACATAGATGCAGCCTATGCAGTCGAAACATTGAGGGTCTTTGCTGACCGCGATGCATATGTGCTCTCAGGCGGCATTTCTGCCCTGCAAAACGCTGGATTGACAACGATCACGTAGACCTGCCACAACCTTTATCATCTTTTTATTATTTCTCAGGGCAGAAACATTTGGGCTTCATCGCCTGGCATTTTCAATAAACTATTTCCGCAAGGACTCCAATGCAAAGTAGATGTGGCCGGAAGAACAAGTCAGCAGTCGGCACAAGGACGGATTTGATGATACAGGCATAATGCAGTCTGTAATCATCAGGAGATTTCGCCCCGCTGATCTGGATGCAGCTTTGGAGATTGACCGTGAGGTCTTTGGAGGCTACGATCCGAATATCTTTGCGACATTTTACGAATACCATCCGGCCTCTACCCTCGTCGCTGAGGTGTGCGGAAAGGTCGCGGGCTTCTTATTGGGATTTAAGCATACACCTTTTGAGGGCAGAATCTTCTGGCTGGCTGTAAAACCAAGTTACCAGAACTTGGGCATCGGCATGAGACTCATGCTCGAGGTCCTCAAGGTATTCAGATTCATGGGCGCTCTTGGTGCCACTCTTGAGGTGAGGGTGAGCAACAAGAAAGCTCAAGCACTCTATTCCTCCCTGGGCTTTCGCATGATCGGCGTATATCCCGGTTACTATACCGACGGCGAGGCCGCCATAGTCATGAAACGCAAGCTCTAGCTATTCTACGCCGCGCGCAGTCAGCAAAAACTCCGTGCTCTTTCCTTCTGGAAGAGAGCGGTGCTTCATCAATCTGGCGCGCCGCAGCCCCTCTCCGATCTTTTCAAGGAAAATTATCGCCTTGCACATATGCTCGAGGTACGTGCCGCCCAGCGGGCGCAAGACATTGCCCTCTATGTCCATGTAGACCTGATTGGTTATGACCACTGGAACTCTGTTTCTTCGCGCCAGCTCCTGCAGCTCGGAGAGCTGGGCCAATAAAGTCCGGCGTGCAGGTCGATTGTCATCGGCCTCCAGAAGCACACGGTAAAGCGAAGTCGCCGAATCCAGTACTACAAGCCCGATATCCTTGCCTGCGATCTTTGATGCTTCGCGAATGGACGTCGCTTGCTGCTCCAAGCTCATGGGCTCGAAGACGATGATCTTGGATGCCATCTGCTCTGCGCCTGGCCCTGCGATCTGCTTGAACCTCTCTGCGCTGAAACCCTCTGTGTCAATGAAGATGACGCGCATGCCCCTGGCCACAGCCTGAACCGAAAGTTGCAGGACTATGTTGCTTTTGCCAGAGCCCGACTCTCCATAGAGCTGAGTTATTATTCCTGATTCAAAGCCACCTCCAAGGAGCAGGTCCAGGCTCTGGCAGCCGGATGGTAAGCGATCAAGCATGGTCATATGTGCGAGTAGCTGTCGACCCTGTCCATGAGCCGTTCCATGGCCTCGCGCTCCCTCGGGCCGCCGCAGCGATTGATGATCCTTTGCATCTTTATCAGCTCATCGTAGTAGTTGTCGGTGCGCAGTGCCATGTATCTGGTAGCAGCAACGGCCGCTTCTACCACAAGGTTGGCTCCACGATTGAAGGCACGAAAGTCCTTTCTGATTATCTCGCCCCTCACCAGCTCAACCTTGGCGATGATGATGTCCATCATAAAGGCATCGCACTTGAAAAGCCCCCAGGCCTCAGCTCCTTTGAGCACAGGCACTCCATCGCAGCGCATGAAATATTCTGCTGTGAGGTCCTCCAGGGCAGTCTCCGCGATCAGCCATGCATCATGGGTCACATTGGCCACGAACCATCCGCTCGACAGGATGTTTTCATAGGTGTGAGTGCCTGAGAAGAGCCGCACGTACAGGCTGTCTGCATCTTTGATGATGCCCAGGGGCGCTGCGTTCAATCTGCCATCCTTTTCGGTGGTAGCGACTATCTCGTTTATGCCATCGAAAATTCCCAGTTTCTCCAGAGCTTCGTTGCCATAAAACATTATCAAAACCTCAAACCCTTCAGAAGGGAGATAAATAAAGATGCTGCAATCAGGTCTGCAGTGGAGCCAGGATTGACGTCCTCGGCCAGAAGCTCGCGGTCCATCTGCCTTGCCAGATCAAGTGTTGGGTCTTGCAGTGCCTCGCCAGCACGAAGCGAGACCTGGTGGGCTTTTTTTGGCCCGAACTTTGCGCAGATGAGGCTGTCTGGAATTTCATTGAGCGCCTCAAGGAACGTCATGACGATGCCGTCGTTCAGGCCGATCTTCCCGATCCGCTCTGTCAGTCTTTTCGCGAGCAAGAACGATCTCTCATAATTCGTGGACCATTCTTTGGCCACAAGGTCATGGCCCTGGGAGAGGCGCATCAAGTCAAGCAAGGTCTTCTTATCCTGATGCAGTCGCTCTGCGGATCGCGGATCTCTCAGGCTGAACTCTTCGACCTCTGCCACCCTGGCTCCAGCCATATGGAAGGCTTCATAAAAATCGACTGCATCCTGCACAGTGGTACCCTGCAAAATTCGTGCCAGATTTTCATGCAGACGCTCCTCAGGCCGATCTATCCCTGCCGCACAGGCCAGGGGGAGCATGAGCACCAGCGAACCAAAGTGAGTATTGCTGCAAAGATTCCATTCCCGCCAGGCCGCTACGCCCTCAAGGATCAAGGAGCCCACGCTTCCCTTGCCTTGGGCAGCTTTTCTGAAAACGGGATAAGCAGAAACTGAGCTGACGAGGAATTGATGAAAACCAAGGTCCAAAAAATCATGGCACCTATCTACATTGCCGGGCTTTGGGCTTGATGAAAGCTCGAAGAGCATGGCCAGCTGTGCGCACTGGGCCACGCGATCAGGGCTCATGGTGAATCGGGACTACTTCTTGAGCAGGTCTTCGGCCAGCTTCTTCTTGAGCTCCATGTACTCCTTTCCAGAGAGCCCAATTCTCGCCATTGCAGCATCTCTGAGGTAGCAGAGCTTGGTGATCTTGCAGCACCAAACCAGGCTGCCAAAGCAGGTCCCATCGCCCTTCTCCAGAGGCGTGCCCTTTGCCAGCGAGAGTTTCTTCTCCACAAACTCCTCCGGCGTCATGCCAGCCTTCTTCAGAGCGTTCAGCACAGCACAGTGCTTCACTGGCGGACAGCAGTAAGCCAGCCCCCTCAAGTCCCCGCCAGCGCAGATGTGCTTTGGCGCATTGCACCAGCCGCTCAAAGACTCGTACTCTTTCATTGTCTCAGAGAGCCACTTTGCAAAATCCGGGTCTGCACCACGCAGGGATACCACCTCTGCGCCCATGGCTAGCAAAGCTTTGGCATCATCAAACTCGCCAATATCCGCAAGAGCCATAATGGCAGGACCTCGCATATCTTTAGCTTTCTTCACAATTCTCGGGCCAGCTCCGTTCAAGCCCCTAAGATCCAGATGAATCAAGTCCAGCTCTGTCTCGTTCAGCTTTTGCAACAGAGCATCCGAGAGCTCCTCGGGCCGGATTCTCAGTGACAGGGTGACTTTGCAACGCTTCAAGCTGGGGATCAATTCCAGAAGCCTGACATGATCGCGAATCTTGGATAGCCGTAATTCCAGAAGGCACAAGTTTCTGTTGGCAATCCTTGCGGCGGCCAGCAGTGGCTCATCCCGCGAGCAGGTGACGGATATGCCGACTGATCTTTTCTTTCCATGCTCTTTCATCTTTAGCAGGCAGGATTCGATCTCAGCCAGAGGCACTTCGTCCAGATCGAAACCATCCAGCATAAGCAAGCCGCATGGGCTTTCTGGTGCAAACTGATGATAAGAAGATATGGTGGCAATGGGATTGTCGATATGAAGATATCCTACTTCAAACATCGACGTTCTTAGAGTTGCTTCAGGATATCAGCCTTTCGCTGTTGTCAGAATTGTCAGATCCGGCCCTGTATCCTTTATATCTGAGTATATCCAATGACTTTGCGGTGATATGATGGTGACATTCAACGTCGATGCAAAAGTCAAGGGAACGGGAAAGGACGGGGGCCTGGGCGTCCAGATCTCGGGAGATGGTGCAAGTCCCATATCGGCCAAGATATCAGGCGACTCGAAGAATCCCCTCGCCATCGGACCAATTGAGATCTCGCCAATAACAGTGGCTCCGGATCTGAAATCGGCTGCACAGACGTTGAACGTCCCTGCAGTTGTCGATGCGCTGTCAAGGCTATCTCAAGGATTGAAAGTTGAGATTGCTACCTCAGGAGCGCCTCTGTCCATTGCTCTGGGAAAGATGCCTATCGACCTGACCATTTCAGTATCTTCTCCTGCACAGGAGACTGTTTTCAAGGTAGAGATCAAGGGAACTGTGGGTGAGTAATAATACCGGCTGCATATATACCCGCTGCATATGCTTCAGGGAGGCAATAATAATCATCGATTCAGTACCAGCTTGGGTGACGACAATTCTCGTCGCAATGCTGCCCATCTCAGAGGTCAGAGGTGCTATTCCTTTGGCCGTGGGAGTCTACGGTCTTTCTCCGATGCAGGCCTATCTCTTATCCGTCATGGGCAACTTGCTGCCTGTAATCCCATTGCTGCTCTTTTTAGGGCCGTGCTCCGAATACATGAGGCGATTTTCCGTTGGAGACAGGTTCTTCACATGGCTCTTCGCTCGCACCCGCAACAAGCACATAAAGGACCATGAAAACTTCGGCCTTGGTGCACTTGCCATCTTCGTGGCCATCCCGCTGCCAATGACCGGAGCCTGGACTGGATGCGCCATTGCTTTTCTTCTGGGCTTTCGCTTCTGGCCAGCGTTTGCAGCCATCGCATCTGGCGTTCTTGTTGCTGGAGTTGTGGTCATGACTGTTGTCATGGGCATTAAAGTCGCACTCTATTAGTCCTTGTAAATTGGCCTCTCCGGCACAAGGTAAATGGTCCAGAATGCCAATAGTGTTACTATCGCTTTGACGGTGATATTGGTCCAGAACATCTGCACCAGGGCATCAACGCCTAATATTCCTGTGAATGCGATCAGGGGAAAGAGAATGCTATCCACGGGGATGGATACAGCGTTGGAGACGAAGACTCGCGTCCATTGAGGCAGCCTGGCGCCCATGCCACCAATCCAGAAGTGATAGACCTGAGTGTCGATCGTCTCAGCGATAAGGGCGGTGAGGATGGAGCCCAGGACGATACGCATCTGCAAAGAGAAAATTGACTGCCACCAGCTACCTCCAGAGGTATCTAAAATGCCAAATAAAAATGTCCAGGCCGTCTGGCCTCCGCTATTTGCCCAGTCAGCCTGGGCTGGCAGCAGCACAACCAATTGAAAATATATTGCTGCAAGCAGGTTGATGGCTGCCGCCAGCCAGATTGTGGTGATGGCTGCCCTCCTTCCAAGCTGCTTGTGGATCAGATCGCGCCAGGTGAAGGTGAGGGAGTAGATGAAGCCTGCATCCATGACCAGGCTTCCAAAATAAGTGACCTTGGTGGCAGCGATGTTTCCCGCCAGGGAGAAGAACAGGTAAAGGCCACAGAGTATTATGGCAGCCTGAGTCTTATCGATCCAAAATATTCTTGAAATGCCCTTTTCTGTTATATCTTTTTCAGCCATTTATCTTTGAGTTCCATGAAATTCCCTGCTCTTATGCTTTCCCTTATCTCCTCCATCAACCTGAGCATGAAATGCAGGTTGTGAAGCGATGCCAGCCGGAAGTAGGATAGCTCTCCTGAGTCGTAAAGATGCTTCAAATAAGCCCTTGAATAGCTGCGGCAGGTCAGGCACTGGCAGTTGGGGTCAATGGGCAGCTCATCATCTTTGTATCTGGCGGCCTTGATATTGATGCGAAACTTGTTCTCCGGACTCCCGCCGGCCTTTGGAGAGACAAAGAGGCTCCCCCGGCGCGCGATTCGCGTTGGAGAGACGCAGTCGAAGGTATCGATTCCACGCTGAACGCCCTCGAATATGTCATCGATCTCCCCGATGCCCAGAAGATGGCGAGGCCGGTCATCGAGCATGGGCACAACCCAGTCCAGGACCTGATGCATATCCTGCTTGCAGTTTCCCAATGAGCCGCCAACTGCAATGCCGTCAAAGGATTGGGATGCTATGAACCTGGTGCTTTCGTGTCTCAGATCCTCGAACCAGCCGCCCTGGATGATGCCATAGAGGGCCTGGCTTTTGTCGTGATAGTGAAGGGACTGCACTGCCCAATCGTGAGTTCTGTGCATGGCTTTTTTTGTGTAATCGTAATCGGATAGTGGAGAGGTGCATTCGTCGAAGGCCATGATGATGTCCGAGTCGAGGTTTGACTGGATCCTCATCGACGTTTCGGCATCCAAAAAATGCCATGCACCGTCTGCCATGGACTTGAAGGAGATGCCCTCGTCTGTGATCCTCGTCAGGTTCTCATTCTTAGTGACATTGGTCTGCCCAATTTTCTTTTTCTCTCCCAGACCCATACGGCTCGTCCCATGGCACTCTGGTTCCTGCGGAAAGATGTTGCCGATCTTGCTGATGTTATGCTCTCTTCCAAAGCCCAGCGAGAAAGCCTGGAAGCCGCCGGAATCCGAGAACAAGGGCCCTGGAAAGTTCATGAACCTGTGCAGCCCCCCCAGCTTTCTTATCAGCTCATCTCCGGGCTTTAGGTGGAGATGGTAGGTATTGGCCAGCGCGCATTGAACGCCCAACAGTGCCAGATCATCGGAGCCAAGAGCGCGCACGCTGGCTAATGTGGCCACAGGCACGAGGTATGGGGTGATGATGTCACCTCGCCTTGTTCTTATCAGGCCGAGCCTGGCATGCGTCTCTTTATCCTGCTTTAAAATTTCATAAGTCAGTGCACTCATTCACAATGCCCTTTGAAATCACATGAGTCAAGACCTAATCTTGTCAATGAACTTGCAAAGACTAGCCCTTAGTTCGTCCTAAAACTTGCTTTAAAGGGATGCAAAAAAAGAGCTTAAACTGCCCACTCACAATTTCCTGTGGCAGAACCACCAGTCCTCGCAGACCATATCCTTGCTCGTCTTCCTGGTTGCTGCAGTCTTCTCGTCTGCTGGTGGCGGTATGATTACCTGATCGCCGATCAGCTCGTTATTTGGCCAGTTGGCAGGTGCAGCCACCTTGTACTTGTCCACGGTCTGCAGAGCCTTCAGGACCCTCAGGATCTCGTCCATGTTCCTGCCCACCTCCTGAGGATAGAAGAGGATAAGCCTGATAGTTCCCTCTGGGTCAACGATGAAAACCGCCCTAACGGTGTTGGTTCCCTTGCCCGGGTGAACCATGCCCATCCTTGTTGCTATCTTTCCCTGATCGTCGGCAATGATGGGGAACTTGATCTCCACCTTCAAATTATTCGATATCCACTCCGTCCACTTCATATGGGAGAAGACCTGATCGATGGAAAGTCCGATAAGAGCGCAGTTTAGCTTATCGAACTCCTCTCTCCTCTTTTCAAAGGCCACGAACTCAGTTGTACAGACAGGAGTAAAATCTGCAGGATGGCTGAAAAGAACGAACCACTTCCCTGCAAAGGCATCAGGCAGCGTCATCATACCATGCGTGGTCTTGACCTCCATCTGAGGCATCTTATCTCCGATGAGCGGAAAGCCGCCCATTTGGTGCATCATTCCCATATGGCCCATTCCAATTTTGGCCATTTCCATATGCTTTTCCATTGGTATATTCATTTGGCACATATTTTTCCCTCAATCGTAGAATTATTATTGTCGTACTACTAATTAAAGGTTGTATTTGACGGTTAGCTTTAAGTCAATTGCCGAACTGATTCTATGCAGGAGGAATTAATATCAAAGAATTTGGTATCGCATCACTGCTGATCCTTCTGACAACGATCTCTTACGGCGCCGACTGGCTGGAAGGAGGATATGTGAGCAGCGGAGGAAACAGCGAAATCGGACAGTATTTCACGGATCCAATATTCTCCTCGCCCGGAGGACGTTACTTATCATCTGATCCAGCTACGAGAGAGATGCAAGAATCAATGGACAGACCAATATCTCTTGGCTCTGTGGTTGCAAGGCCAGCGACAAGCAAAGCGACTTTCAGCATCCAGACTGCAGATGCTGCAGGCCGCTGGAGCATGTCTCTTTCCGATGGCAGATCGATATATTTGGAGCTTTATCAGTCTGGTTCACGGATTTTCGGCCGAGGCAGCATGACGACAGGCCAGAAAACTCAAGGAGCGCTGGCCAGTGGCTCAATCTCAGGCAGCACAATGATCCTGGATGTTGTACCCGAGAGCGGCATGGAGCTGTATTCGATATCCCTGGACATCAGCAGGCTGCATCTTTCCTCATCGTACAACGTTTTCAGATATGGAGGACAAACGGGATCTGGAACTGTTAGGGCGAGCAGAGTGCCTTGAGTTCGCCTAAATCATCGATCTCATCGAACCTGTAAAGTTCCCACTGCCTTACCCCTACCAGCACCTCGAACTCCGGTGGCGTGAGCACAGGAATTTGGAACTTGGCAGCATCGTCTAGGGCCACCCGGGGGCAGGCTGTCGAAACCGCGGCTTTTGCACCGAGGTTTTGCAGTCTGTCCGGCTCGATGTTATCCAAGTAAACCAGAAGCATCTCTTTTCCTGCAGACTCGCCCAGTGCTTTCAGGCGTCTGGCCAGCTCCATGCGCCTCTGTCCTGGTTTCTTCGATACAAGAATTGCAAACCTCCTGGCATCCATGGCGCGAGTTATTGCTCCGAACCTGCGCCTGAGCATGGAATCGGTATCGATCTCGGAGACCTGACCGCTAACTGGATCTGCTGCTACTACTCTCTTGCCGGTGGCCAGAGCAATTCCCATTGGGTGAAACCTGCCAGTCCCGATGAAGAGATGCTCGTCGACCTCAAGAGCCCTGGCTGTGCTATAGCAGCAGCCCAAAACCTGCCCCGCATACTTTACCCGTCCGCCTGCAGGACCGAGCACGCCCTCAATTCCATGTTCTCGGAGTACATCCAGTGCCTGGCCAAGCTTATGCACATGCTGAATCGTAGTGGTAACTCCAACCCTCTTGGCCTTGAGGACCTGGGCCGCTCTTTGCACTGCTTCCCTCAGGTCCTCCTTCATCCTGGCCTCAAGGAAGATGACCTTGCTCGGCCCCTCGCCCAGCTCTGAGTGGCCCAAATGAAGCATCAGATCCACCTCTTCGCATAGCTCAAGATCCACATCGCAGGCTCCGTAGCAGGGATCTCCGGAAATTATCACCTCTGCCCCAGTCATATCTTCGATCTGGATTGCAATTGCAGGGCAGGCTCTCTTCAGACCCTCCGGAGCCTGCAGACCGACGCGCTCAGCGCCGCAGTCCCGTATAAGCTTTACTGCCTTCTCCAGTTCGATATCGTAGCTTGAGGCAAGGTATGAACTAGAACCAGCGGTCGAGCGTGCACTGTCCACTTTTGTAGACCTCATCAAGTCGGTTAGCTGTTCTCTCTACCCTCTCCAAATCGAAGTTTCTCTCATCGACAAGGAAAGACACGATCTCATCAATGCGCGGCCTGCTCATCTTAATAGTATATTGATCTGTAACATCAGGATGCAGAAAAAATTCCCTTATCTCTGCGAAGTTTTCGATCTTCTCATCCCTGTTCGCCAGGATAGATTCCAGATCTCCCATTTCGCGGATGAGCTTTAATGCAGTCTTTGGCCCGACCCTTGAGAGGCCTGGATTGTAGTCCGTCCCGCACATGATGGCAATCTCAATGAGCTGTCTTCTGGTGATGCCAAGGCTTTTCAGTCCTTCATCAAGGTCTATGATCTCTGGCTCAACGTCCACATAGATGTTCCTACCAGGAAGCTTTCTCTTGCCAGTTATGGCCAGATTCCTAACCACCAGAGGAGCTCCAAAAAGGAGAGAATCGTAATCCTGGCTGCCCACAACATCGACAGATCCCTTGATTGCCATGTAGGCAGCCTGCGCCTCGCCTTCGGATGATGCCTGAACTACTGGAAGCCCCATGGCAAGGATAAGACGCCGTGCATCCTGCAAAATCTCCGAGCTGATGCGGGACGCAGCCTGTGCATACTTGAACCCATCCTCTCCTGCAGCGCGCGCGCTCTCCCAGGCATCAGCTGCCTCATCTCTTACTTTTGCCCTCTGTGCAATCGTACCTGCCTTAAAAGATGGCGCTTCGCCGTCGAATACGAAGGCAACCTTTATCCCGGCCTCCATCAGATTTGTCGTGCGGTACAATAGGCCCGAGAGGTGCGAAGTTATCCTTCCTTGACTATCCATGAGCGGAGTGCCGTCCTTTTGTCTGATTATGCTCAGGAACTGGTAGAGGGTGTTAAAAGCATCCACCGCCACCCATTTTCCCGAAAGACCCCTGATCTCGATCTTCTTTCTCTGCAGCAGGTCCCCCAAGTCAACGCCCATGCTATGAGAAGATGTATCTTCTATTTGATAAATCCTTGTTGTCAAATTTAGAAAAATAACAAATGCGCTCGCCCGTCATTTACAGCCGGGCGAGCAAAACCCAACTCTCGCTTATCGCTCAGAGATCCAGGTTCTTCTTTTCAGCGGGACCCTGGTACTGCATCATCTCGCCTTGTGCCACTGGATAGATCCCTGAGATTGCTGGCTGCTCGGCGGCTCCGCCTTTGTAATCTTCAGACAGCCCGTGGTTGAACATCTCGCAAAGGTCGTAGCAGCACCTGAGGTAATGACACCTGCTGGCGCACTCGTCGCAGTATCCATTGTAGTTATGAGTGTGGCCGCATTTGAGACATTTTTCTATGCAGTAGCATCCATTGCCGCATTTATCGCATATCCCGTCCGCATGAGTGGTTATGTACATGGCACCGCAGCTTGGACAGTATTCATAAACCAGACACGGCGCACCACAACTGTTGCAGATGCCATCGCAGTAGAAAGTCTTGCCGCATTCGTCGCATCTCTCTTCGACAATGCATTCCAGGCATTTTTGATCTATGCACCTATCGGCTTTTTTAAGCATGGCGTAATGCTCACAGCCTTTTGTATCTGAGCATATTTCGCTGCAGAAAACGGGATCCAGGATATGGCCGTCGCTGCACTTGCCGCAATCCGCCTTATCAAATGCCCCTTTTCCGCAAAAATCCGCCGGAGATGTGGCCTGAACTGCAGCAGCGCACGCGAGCAGTCCCACTGCAACCAGTATTAGCGTTGCCTTATTCATCGTCTGACCTCCTAAATTCGATCTTTATAGATTGTTCTTTTTAGCAATCTATGCCATCGCATACAGGTCGATCCCGCTCCTCTACAGGGCTGTCGTGGAACTTGATGGTCTTCTCAGCCTCGAAGACTCCTGAGAACATCTCGTGGGCCTTGATGTCCTTGTAGAAGATCCTGTGCATTGTGGCGTCGGTGCCCCATGTGCCGTTGAATGTGTTCTTGGTCTCCATGCCTATCAGCTGTGCAGGATTGTTGCCCATAAGGCATGCAACCTTATCTGTGTCCCTGCCAGCCTCTTTCAGGCTCTTGAGAAGTTTCTCTGGTGTTGTGCATGCAGGATTGTAGGGCGTGGTCGAAGTGAAGAAAGAGGTTTCGTCTTTTTCCATCTCATTTACCGCGAATGTCTCCTGAACCTGGGCTCCGAGCCCTCCATAAAACTGTTTAGAGTTCAGAAGCTTTGCGCCTACCAGAGGCGTCGCGCCTGAGTATGTCATCTTGGTGTTCTCATAGAGATTCAGGTTAGAGTTATTGCCGCCGTTGACTGAAGCAATGGCCCTCTTCAATTTATCGGCATTCTGTGAGTAAGCATGCTCCTGGTCGAGCTCCAGGTCGCCGTTGCCGGACATGACATTGTAATACTCCAGAGCTATCTTCTTGTCCACTATCGATGTGCTCACATCGATAACGCCGGTGCCAGACACCTTCTGGGCCTCGCAAAATTGTTCGTACTGTACAGGCGGTACAATGGGCGGAGTTGCCAGCCCTGTGCTGCAACATCCAAAAAGGCAAGCTGCTAGCACTATTGCTACTACTACTCCCTTCATGCTGTTTCATCCCCTATTTTTTAGATGGCATACGATATTACATCAAACCTTATTAAATATATCGTATGACCCATCTCTTCCAAGAGGAGACCGAATTGACCACACCCAACTGCCTTAAATTGGCATTCCCCACAGGGGATACCACTTGGACTCATCCTTTTCCAGTGGAAGCTCTTTTTCCATAAGCGATCTCAACCTGAACTCCCCAGATGTGTCTCTTTGGCCGCCTCGCGGCACAAAAGGATAGTAGGATCCCAGCTTGAAGTTGTAGATAAAATAGACTGTACCATCTCCCCTGAAGAGGTAGACTGCTGCCAGTAGCTGGGTGCCGAAACCCTGCTCAATCAGGACCTGGCAGATCATTTGGATATTGGTCACCAAATCGTCAAAATCCGGGTCATTCAGAATCACCCAAATGTAATTGTACTCATCTTTCTGGATGCTGTAAATGGTCCCGGTCTCTTTGAAGCTGACCTTGAGTAGATCCTCAATCTCAGTTCTTGCAGCTTCGTACTTCGATGACTCCATGGGCTTGATGCAAACTCCTGCGGAGCCGCCAGGCTTGAGCCCTAGCTTGGCCTCGAGAGTCACTGCAGCCGTGGAGATGGCAAAGAGCTTGTCCGTTTTGGCCTCGGGCAGTTTTGTTTTCCCAAGGATGGAGTCCAAAAATCCCATTTCAGGCTGCCTCCAGCTCCTGCTCAATCCTCTGCAGAGCTGCAATCCTGGCCTCGGTTGTTGGGTGTGTGGAGAAGAGATTCATGATGGAAGATCCTGAGATGGCAGGAACGATGAAGAGTGCACTTACTGGACCCTCAACTTTTCTCAGGTCTTGCGTGGGCACTCGAAAGCCACTGATCTTCATCAGGGCCGAAGCGAGGTTAGATGGCTGGCCGGTGATGATCGCAGAGCCTCTGTCCGCGGCAAACTCCCGGTATCTGGACAGAGCCCTGATGAGTATGAAGCTCACAACCCAGACTACAAGAGAGACCAGAAACAGAATTGCATAGTTGCTGCCTGAATCCCTGTCGCGACTGCTGCCTCCACCAAGGAAGGGCAGCCATTGCACGAACATCTGAGCTATGGACGCGAGGAACGTGGCTATTGTCATAACCATCATGTCTTTATTCTTCACATGAGTCAGTTCATGGGCAATTACCGCTTCCAGTTCGCTGCGGTTGAGCTGCTGCATGATGCCAGTGGTCACAGCCACCACTGCGTGCTTCTGGTTTCTTCCGGTAGCGAAGGCATTAGGCATGCTGGTCTTCACCACGGCGATCTTTGGCATTGGCAGGTCGGCAATGGCGCATAGCCTTGAAACCATCTGGTAAAGCTCGGGAGCCTCGTTCTCTGATACAATTCTCGCGCCCATTGAGCTTAAGATAAGCTTGTCAGAATAGAAATACTGCAAGAACATGAATCCAGCCATGAACAGGATGATCACCGTCTGGCTGGTGTCCATGGCCAGTAGAACTGCCAGAAATACAAGGTAGACCATGGCCAGGAGAAACATGGTCAGGAACATCCTGGCCTCAAGTCCGCGATCAGATTTCCATCTTCTCATATCTTCTCTTCACCTTTGCGTCCATCTTCTCACAGTTCTATTTCATCAAGATCGATAAAAATTCATCGGCCGTTACACGGTTCATTAAATGTGGGAGAGAAGATAAGATCGAACGGAAGTTAGATATACAATTGAAACATTGCAATCTAATGGATAATGGCCACTGCCGTTCCGGAGGACGGCAGTTTATAATGGATGCAGGTGGGGGGCTATTTTGGGAAATCGTGCAGCCGTATTCGTAGACGGAGCTTATTTAACGAAGATCTTGGATGTCGATTTTGGTAAACCGAAGATCGATCTGGCAAGATTTTCTGAGATTTTATGCGGCAATTATGAACGCCTGAGAACGTATTATTACAACTGCATGCCCTACCAGAGTTCTCCTCCAACCGATGAGGAGCGGCGAAGATTTGCATCCATGGATAAATTCGTCTACACTTTGCGCAAATTGCCCAGGTTTGAGGTGAAGCTGGGGCGCTTGGGCTGCGTTGGCGGGGAGTTTGTGCAAAAGAGAGTGGACATCGCTCTGGCCGTGGATCTGGTCCGGTTGAGCTGCGGAAGAATGATCGGAAAAGCTGTTATAGTTACAGGCGACAGCGACTTTGTGCCTGCCATCGAGGCTGCAAAGGAAGCGGGCGTGCTGGTCGTGCTGTATTACTCTCCCAGCTCAATTCATGATGAGCTGCTCTCTGCGGTCGACGAGAGCGTTGTCATCGACCAAAGCCTTATAAGCCAGGTTGCCAGGTAGCTTTTATTGGTCCGTGTTTCAGATATAGGTCTTCTATAATTTTTACATGAATTTGAGGTGATGATGTGTTTCCAGGATTAGGAGGCTTGGGCGGGAGGGGCCAAATGAGCCCTCGAAAGATGAAGGGCATGTTGAAGAGCATGGGCATAGACATCGAGGAGCTGGAAGGTGTCAAAGAGGTCGTCATTCGCATGCCTGACAAGGAGATCGTCATTGAGAACGCCTCTGTCGCAGTTATGGATGCGCACGGAGTGCGCAGCTACCAGATATCGGGCGATGTTTCAGAGCGTCCTATTTCTGGTATTGCTCATGAGGAGCCAGTTTTGGAGATCCCCGACTCAGATGTGGAATTAGTGGTCGCCCAGACTGGCGCAAAGCCAGAAGATGCGAAGGCTGCCCTGCAGGAGGCAAGGGGTGACCTGGCAGCGGCTATAATGAGGCTTGGAGGAAAGTAGGCAAAAGTGAACAGCTCGCCAAGGATCATTCGCGATCCAGTTCACGGGGCCATTCATGTGGATGAGCTTGAGTGGCTGATCATAAATTCCCGACCTGTGCAGCGTTTGAAGGGCATAAAACAGCTTGGTCTGGTAGATGCTGTCTATCCCGGTGCCATTCACACCAGATTCGAGCATTCCCTGGGAACCATGCACATGGCCGGGCTCATAGCCAACCATTTGGACCTGTCGCAGGACGATGTGCGAAAGGTCCGGCTGGCTGGTCTCCTGCATGATGTCGGGCACTCGGCTCTCTCCCACGCAGTGGAGGGAGTGCTAAGCCGCAACCCGGAAATCCAGCCAACCTTTGGCGGCAGGCGCATTTCAAGACATGAGGAGTTCACTCGTCAGATCATAGCCGCTCACCCTTTCGGGGAAAAGGCGACTTTGGCATGCGAGCAGGCATTCGGCAGCGCAGATGAGCTCTTCTCTGAGGTATCAAAGATCGCATCTGGGGGCAGGCCGCCTTTAGGCCAGATCATCGCAGGTGACCTTGATGCCGACAGGATCGACTTCCTGTTGCGCGACTCCCATCACTCTGGCGTCAACCTTGGCATCGTGGACACGAACCAGACCATTCAGGCTCTAACCATCTGCGATGGCAGGTTAGTGCTGGCAGGAAAAGGCGACTATAAGGCCGAAATGTCCCGAACGGCTGCAGAATCGATGCTAATCGCCCGAGCGCATCACTACAATGCGCTCGTCTACCACCCGACGGTTCAATCAATTAGGGCCATGCTTCTGGCGGCTCTCGAAAATGCTCTTGAGAATATCGATCCGGATGAAGCCAGGTCCAGAATAGTCCTTTTCTTCCGGGAGTACACAGACCAGGACCTTCTCAGGTTTATCTGGGAGAAGGGAGATGATTCATCCCGGGAGCTTTTGCAGCGCATAAAGTTCGGCAAGGAGTATCCCCTTGCAGCGAGGTTCGACCACAGTTCTTTGCCGCCGGACATAAGGATGGCTCTGTCCACCATCTCCCGTCATGGGCGAATGAGGAAGCTCTTCGAAGACGGCCTTGGCAAGAAATACGGGGCACTTGTGGACATCACCGTGGGCAGCGGAGTGCCACGGTCCACAAGAACAGAAACAAACGGCTTTCTTTATGATGAATCTGCTCTGGCAGCTGGCCTTGTCAAGTCATTAACCCGTCAGATCGCGCTTTCTTTCTTCCATGACGGCAAAGTGGAGGTTTCGCTAGATGATGTCAGGGCGCAGGCTGCCAGGCTCCTGGGCTTTATCCGGGAGGAGAGCTACCTTCCTATCGAAGGCCTGCTGCTGCTTTTCTATACATTGCATCTTCTGCTATCCGAGACCTTCGGCCAGAGAATTCTCGTCCCCAGGTTCCGGAACATAACCTGGCTGTACAGAACTGTGTTGAAGCTGAAGGAACTGGGCCAGGCCAATCTATCAAGCTTTTTCGATTACTCGTTCCACTCCGACTACGGCTTTCCTTACAGCGAGAAGCTCTTTGAGGACATTCAGATCCTGGTAGCCATGGGCATGATCTATCAGGATCAACGGCATTATGAGGACAAAGGCTTTTGGCTTCAACGCTATGAATACATGCTCACTTCAGAGGGTTTGAAGTATTCTAAATCGATTTCAGATTCTTATAAAATAGAAAGAAAACTCATAGAAGATCACATAAAATTTGAACGACATCAGATACCATACGATTTGGTTAGCATACTTCTGGAAAGATATTTGAGGTGACTTCCTTCCTGCCCTGAAGGCCAGGGTCCTGCGTCCCTCGGCTCCCAGGTAGATAAAAAGTGTAAGAATCAAGGCCTGAATTGACTATTCAAATGGTTCTGAATCTCCATCACTGCCTCTCGCAATGATCTCTGGTTGTCGTAATCCATGACTACCTTTTCTAAATCGTCACGGGGCATTGCAGATAGTTCCTTTGCTTTTGCAGTCAGATTTGGCACTGCTCGCAGGATATTGTCTACGATGCTAATAGTGGCACAGCGGACGGTTCGGGATAAGGGATTGAGATCTATGGCGATAACCTTCTTTCCCATCGCCACCAGGGCCTCGCATCTGTCTCCATCCTCAAGTGGTATCAGCACAACATCCGAATCAAAGATCCCGCCCCTGGTGGCTTTAGCCCGAGCATGATCAAGGCCTGGAACGATTGCATCTGGCCTCTCCCCCAGAACCTGAGTTGCACCGTGCTCGCGCAGAAGGTCGGCAATTCTCTTCACCCGCTCCTCAGATCTGTGGAAAAGGTTAACCTCAAGGGGCGCCTTCAAGATGCTGGCCAGCTTAACCATCTCTCCTGGCACAAGGGCTGCGACGTTGCCATTGACGCTTAGCGCCGGGCGCCTGGCCGCAAGCAACATGGCTGCTGCAGCTTGCGTGGCCCTGTCTGCTGACTTTGTGGTCTTCTCGCCCAAAAGATAATCAAAACACTCGCCTCTGCCTTGGGCAATAAGCCCTTGGCTGCTGGTAAATCCTCTCTTCACACCTTCTGTCACACGCTCACGCGCGACTAATGATGCATATCTAGGATGAGATTTTGGAATGTCAGTCAAGATTGGCACCTCTTTGTGATATGGTTGTAGTATGCACTTCTCCAAAGCTTTTCAAGGCCTGCAATCCGCCAAAGGCAAAGACCGCATCACCAAGCATGACCATGCTCGCCATCCCGTCCTCTGCCTCTACAGCCTCGATGGCGTCAAGAACCCAGTCGCTTGCAAGCCCTGCCTGATTCGTGAACCACCGGGAAAGACGCATGAAATCTCTCAGGGTCGGCCTCCTCAATAGCTCTTTTAACGCAGCTTCACCCGCCTCGTTGACGGCTTTCATCGTGGCCTTATCGGAGAGCACCTCTTTGGTGGAGATGGGGCCCGATACCACATAGTTGACTTTAAGAGGCTGAACTGGAATGCGGTCCACCCTTCCAATTCCTGGCGCGCCCGGCTTCAGGCGAATAACAAGACCGCCTGTGTTTTGGCCTATCACGTCTCCCAAACCGGTGCCGTTCGAAACCTCGGCGACATGAGCCACAGAGGCCGCCTGATCTGCAGTCAGGCCCAGATCGAAGTGTGCATTGAGTGCCAAAGCGCACCCCAGAGCGCCTGCGCCGCTTGCCCCGAAGCCTGAGCCAAGAGGCATATCGAGCTTTGTCTTCACCCGCACAGGCGATTTTGCAAGCCTGTCCACTACGTAGCGGCTCACTGGGGCATCTGAAGGCCTTTCATTGAGGATTATCTCAGTTTGCAGGGCATCTTCGACTGCAGTTGTGGCGCCCAAGACCAGTGCAAGGCCGCAGCCTATTGAGCCTGAAGTTTTTGGATCATCTGAACGTTTGGCTGCAAAAAAACCGGTGATATGCGAAGGAACCCAAGACCTCATGATCTCATGACCTCCACCAGGGCATCGATGATCCTTTCAGCTATCTGGCTCTTTTTGCCTTCTGCTCTGATGGCGCGACCTTCGCGGTCGATTATGACAACCCTGTTCTCCTCTGTGCCCATTCCGCCCAGGCTCACATCATTTGCAACCACCAGATCCAGGCCGGAGGACTGCATGGACTCCCGTGCCCTCTGCAATAATTCATCCTCTGTTACGCTGGCCTCCGCCTTGAAGCCCACGATCTTGAGATCTGGATATGCGGCCCGCACTGTTTTTATTATCTTCTTGGTGGGCCTGAGCGTGAGCTTCAGCTCTTGACCTGACTTGATCTTTCCTGGGGCGGCATCCACAGTGTAATCGGCTACTGCTGCAGCGCTTATCATGGCGGAGCAACCCTTTGAAACCTCTCTTAGCACAGCGTCAAGCATTTCCTGAGCGCTCTCGGCATAAACCTCTTGCAATGGCAGGCCCTGGGGAAAGCGCGAAACCACAACAACATCAGCACCGCGCCTGTAAGCTTCCAGTGCTAGGGCAACGCCAGTTTTGCCCGATGCTCTGTTCGTCAAGATGCGGATAGAATCGATGCTTTCCGCGTTAGAGCCGCTGGTTATGAGGATCCTCTTTCCTTTCAGATCCCCTGGCCCAAGCAGCCTCTCCACCTCCAGCACCACTCGCGAGTTGTCTTGAATCTTGGCCTTGCCCTCTTCGATTCTGGGATCGAGCACCTTTACGCCCATCTCTCGAAGTGTCTCCAGGTTTTTCAGGACTGCTGGGTGGCGGTACATGGCCTCGTGCATTGCCAAAACCACCATGACAGGCTTGCCGCTTCCGATGGCGGTAGTTGCAAATGTGGTTACCGATGTGTCGTCTATGCCGCATGCAATCTTGCCAATGGTGTTGGCGGTGGCAGGAGCTATCAACAGGAGATCTGCCTTTCCTGCAACGCCACAAAATTCCACATGCTCCACGCGCCCCGTTATATTTAAGATCGCGGGGTTTGTGCTGGCGTATTCCAGTGCATTTGGATGCAGTATCTGTCGCGCGGCTGGGCTCATAACGGTGTGGACCTCTGCGCCTCGCCTGATGAGGTCGCGAATAAGGTCCACGATGCGGACCGCAGCTATGCTGCCCGTTACTCCTACTACTATACACTTTCCTGATAGTGTTTTGCTTACCGTTCCAGAGATGTCGGAGGGCATGATGGTCCATCTAGGTTGGGAGATCTTAAAAAAGATGCCTGTTCCATCCAGTGAGGAAGCACAAACCTTATTTAACAATTCGCCTGAGGGACTATGCCGTGCCGGGGTGGCCTAGCTGGTTAGGGCGCGAGACTCATAGGGTTAAAAGCGAAGAACGCGCCTGAGGCATCTCGAAGTCGCGGGCTCGAATCCCGCCCCCGGCATCCTTTTACTGAAATTTTTGGTCTTCATGGAAAAAGTTAACATCATGTGGCAACACACACTCTTAATTAGCAGGAGGTTTGTTCTTGCAAGAAGTCGATCCGCTAATTTTGGCGCTAGTTCCTGCTTTTGCTGCAGGATTCGCAATTCAGCAGTTGATAGAATTAGTTGACCCCATAATCGTGAGATTTGGCCTCAAAGATACAGATAAAAAATTGGTTTTAGGAGTTATGTCTCTAATTCTCGGCGCTCTTATCGTATTATTTACACCTGTTCGTATTTTAGATAGTCTTGGGTACAAGATCCCATTACTAGATGGCGCAGTAACGGCCCTGTTCATCAGTGGCGGCACTGAAGGGTTGAACTCAATCATAAAGTTCCTTGGGTACGCAAAAGAAAAGGAGAAAGCCGACGCCGCAAAGGCAAAAGCAACTCCTGGCACAGATGCAAGTGCGCAGATGCTTTTGCTGAACAGAGCCCCGAAAAGCTGACGAAGCCAAAAATTCCCAATTTTTTAAATTTTCTTGGCGCTTGGCTTGACGGCACTTATCTTGATGCTCAGAACCGAATCGGCCACTTCTTCAAGTTGCTCTTCTGATATCTTCGGGTTATCGATCCTGGCGGACTCAGCAGTCTCGCAGACCAGTGACTCGATGGGAAAGCTCGACTCTGCTACTACCCTTATATCCTGGAAGCCCACATTTTTTATGATCTCCAGGTATTCGTCCTTCATAATGGCTCCTGCCAGACATCCGATATACGCTTCTGTGGATTTTTTCACGAACTCGGGCAGCTCTCTTCGCAATACCACATCTGACACGGCCAGCCTTCCACCGGGTTTTAAAACCCTGAAGGCCTCCTTGAAGACCATCTTCTTGTTGGGGACAAGATTGATGACGCAGTTGGATATTACCACATCCACGTAGTTGTCTGCCACAGGCATGTTCTCCAGGTCTCCCTGCCTGAAATCTATATTCGAGTATCCAGCTTTTCGAGCGTTGGCGCGGGCTTTGTCCACCATTTCCGATGTTATATCCACGCCTATTACCTTTCCCGATGACCCAACCTTTGTGGATGCGAGGAAGCAGTCGAATCCTGCCCCAGAACCCATATCGAGGACAATCTCACCCTCTTTTAGGGTTGCAAGAGAAACAGGATTGCCACAACCCAGTCCCAGGTTTGATTCAGGAGGAGCAGCCTGAATCTCTTCTTCACTGTAACCCAGCCTCCTGCATATCTCCTCTGAGACATCCTGGCAACCGCAACAGCCTCGAGAAGCATAGTAGGATGTAGCCTGCTTGGCAATGCGGGCATAGCCCTCTTTCACGGCTCTCTTGATCTCTTTCTCTTTCATAGTCATTGCAATCCGTACCTTACTCTTAGGCTGTTATTAAGGTTTCTTTATTGCAGCCTTTATCTGCTCCTTGCGCAAATTATATCCTCGCAAAGGGCAAATCTATCATCATATCCAGGAGAGATGAAATAATGAAGATTCTGGCCATTAACGGCAGTCCGAAGATGAATGATGGAAACACGGCCCTGATTTTGAATCCTTTCCTCGATGGAATGAGGGAAGCTGGTGCCGATGTGGAGCTGTTTTACACGAGGAAGCTAAATATCGGCCCATGCAATGGAGACATGAGCTGCTGGTTCAAAAATCCGGGAACATGTGGTCAGAAGGATGACATGCAGATGCTTCTGCCAAAGTTCGCGCAAGCGGATGTGATCGTGTGGGCCAGCCCCGTTTATTATTCAGGCATCACTGGACCTCTTAAGAACCTGATGGACAGGCAGCTACCGGTCCATATGCCATGGGAGCAGGATTCCAAAAAACAGACGATAGTCCTCGTGTCCACCTGCGGTGCCTGGGAGCTGTCCACGTTCGACCCACTTCTTGCTCAGATGAATGCGATTTACAACAGGCCTGATGCAAACACAAATTTCGCTGGCGCCCTGCTGCGACCAATGGCCGAGGGCATGAAGGAAATGATAAAGGCCGGAGAGATGGATAAAGTCGAAGGCGTCTTTCTGGCGGCAAAAGAGGCTGGCCGCCAGTTGGTGAGAGAGGGCAAGATCTCCGAGGATCTGCAAAGACAGGTTAGCAGGGAGCTTATGCCCAGGGATGCCTACTACAGGGCAGCCCAGCAGATGGCAGAGCAGGCCCAGAAATCGATGAAGAGATGAACTGTGGGGTTTTTAGAATGATGTCCAGGACTGAGTCCTGTTTAAAGGATGCTTTTGCGGGCGAGTCACAGGCAAACATGAAATACACTGCCTTTGCAGCCCAGGCTGAGAAGGAAGGATATTTGCAGGCTGCGCGGCTCTTTCGTGCAGCTGCAGAGGCAGAGGCCATTCATGCGGCCAATCACCTGAAGGCTCTGAAGGCTGTCAAGACGACCAAGGAGAATCTGCGCGAGGCCATCGCAGGAGAGACGCATGAGTTCAAGGAGATGTACCCGGAGATGATCAAGGCAGCCGTAGATGAGGGTATGAAGGATGCAGAGCGAACTTTGAGCTACGCCAATGCTGTCGAGGAATATCATGCTAAACTCTACCATGAGATGCTTGAGAGCCTGGACTCCAAAAAGGATCCATTCCCATACTTCGTCTGCCCTGTTTGTGGAATGACCGTTGAGCGCGAGCCTCCGGAGAGGTGCCCCGTATGCAAAGTGAAGGGCAGCATGTTCAAGAAGATCGAATGAACAATCGCAAAGGATTTACGCTGCCCGTATAATCATACACTATGAGATATCTTATGATTTTGGCGCTGCTGAGCATATTGCTCTGCAGCTCAAGCGCTTTTTGCCAGATGAATAGCACGTCGTCAGAAGAGCTGAACGGATCCGCGTTAGAGGCTTTAGTGGCAAATGCCTCGTCTCAGTCCCAGATCTATCGCTTTCTGATGGAGATGGAACAGAACACAGACCTGGTCAACCTCACCACCGGAGATGTCCAGACGCTCTACACACGCACAATCAGCGCAGGTTCAGTGAACATGAGCGCCAGATCTCTTAAGATTGTCATGGCCTCCCTTACAGTGCCAAAAGGCGACGAGGTTAACGCCACGGCTTTCGCACTTGATGAGTATCTCATCAATGATTCCCTCTATTTGAAGATAGATGGGAACTGGACATACATGAAGCTCCCTGAGGTTGCTGAGACATGGTCGCAGCAGAACACGATGAAGCAGCAAATCGATATGCTGAACCGATCCAATCTAACTATGCTGGGGTCTGAGGTCATTGATGGCCAGGACTGCTACATACTCTTTGCGAAGGTGAATAGCTCAGCAATTGCCGAGCAGATCTCCAAGCAGACCGGCCCATCCCTGCCTGTGCAATTCATGAACCTGTCTGAACTCTTCCGCAACACTACACTGAATGCCTATTACTGGATCGCAAAGGATGCTAACCAGCTCAAGAGGGCGAAGATCACTGAGAGCTTTACTTTTAATCCGGCGTCTCTTGGACTGCCAACCAATGAAACTGAAAATATCGAGATGAGGGTTAATACTACGATCTCAATGCTCTTTGAGAACATAAACGAGAGTGTGAATATAATCCTGCCGGCGGAAGCAGGGACTGCCATGCAATTTCCACAGAATCTGATCCCAACTAACGTCACTCAGGCCTCCGCAAAGGCCTGAGCCATAAATTTTTTTATGTCGATCTCATCCTGCCAAACAGATCGCAACGAAGTCCCTTCACCTCTGAGACTATCTCTTTGCGGGCCTCATCGATCTTATATACGATCATCTCCTGCGCCACAGCGATCTTGTCCAGCTTTGTGACTACAGTGCACAGCTTCGAATCGATGCTTCCAAGCTTCGCGTCTACGCTGGAAAGCCTTGAATTGGTCTCCTCGAAGCCGTCCTTTACGACTACTATCAGCTCTTTGAGGAACACAGTTGCAGTGTCAAGTCGGGAATCGGTTTCTCGTTCTCCTGCGATCTTGTAAAATCCGTCCCAGGCTCCTTTGGGCTCAGTGAACTGCACCTGAATGTCTTGGACCTTGATCAGTGGGTCTTCAATCTTGATTGCCTTGCAAAACCTCTTAAGATCGGATTCATCTCCTTCTGCCACCACGAGAACCCTGCCGTCCGGCAGATTCCTCACGAATCCCTTCAGGTCCAACGTCCTGGCCATTGTCACCACTCTGGACCTGTAGCCAACATGCTGAACCCTTCCTGTGACAAGAGCTGTTAGTCGGAGCATTGCACCATTCTTAACGCTCTTTGAATATAAGGCTGATCTCATTCTCATATCATGCCAAGGTACAACGGGAGCGCAGCGAGAATCGTCGGCACCCCAACGATCACCCACACGGTGCGATTGCAATCGAAGATCTTCTTGCCGTCCATGGGTCCGAAGGGCAGAAGATTGAACGCTGCCAAGGTAAGGTTGATGAAGAGCGCGAAGCTGATGGCCGTCAGCCACAGCGGACTTTTCACGACGCCGCTCGCCAGCAGCAGGAAGAATATGATGGACAATATGATGTTGGTCATGGGACCTGCCAGGGATATCATGAGCTCTTCTTTCGCGGATGAGGTCCTGCTGATGATAACTGCGCCTGGAGCGGCAAATATGAAACCTGCAAATGCCATGGCAACGATGAGAATCAGGTTTATGCGGCTGGCTCTGTATTTTGCAAAGTAGCCATAGTGCATAGCAACGAACTTGTGAGCAAGCTCGTGAAGCAAAAAGCCTGTGCCAACGCCCAGGGCACTGATCAGGAAAACCCCGGCTTCGGGAAGGGTCCGCATGCCAAGAATTGAGAATGCAATGACTAGTGCGACAAGCGAAAGGAACAGATCTATCAGCTCTGCGTGGCTGATCCGTTTTACAATGCTCATGAAACGAGAATAGCAACAAGGTGGCTGAAGAGGAGCACCCAAGTATTGAACCAGGTTCATATCCTCATCAGCATTACTTTGTTGACATCATGCATGTGCCTTATCCTGCGAGGCGATCCCGCCGATTCTACTCTTGCGGTGCCTCATGACGTGGCGCGAGCGTTTTCCTATCATCTCTCCGATCTTGACCCACTCGCCCGTCTCTTCATCTTTCTCATACTGCTCTTTCACGGCCGACCAGGCTGCTTCGTGAGATGCCTTTTCGCGTGCTGCGTCATCTGTAACATCATAGTCTTCCCAGAAGCTGTTGAAGGCCTTCATGTAAAGGGTCTTGGCACGGCTGGGCAGGTTTCGCACGCTTTTGGGCAGCTCGCTTATGCTCTTGTATGGCATCAAATACACCTCCTGTCAATGTTTGAGCACTGGATAACTCACTTACTATGAGTACTCCTGGTTAAAAGGTTTGGGGTGCTCCCGCCGGATGCATCGAAGCACTGGCTTTTGCAGGCTTCATTGTGGCAGGATTATCATTCCCGCCTTGCTCCACAGCAGCTTACCATCGTCACCTTTTATCGCAAGGACATCGCCGCCCTGAAATTCTCCCAGCATGTATACGATCAGGTCCTTTCTTCCGTCTCCAGTCAGATCAGGCCCTGCTGTAGCAAATGGTAGGATGTTGCCGAAGCTCCTCTTCCAGAGCTGCTTTCCGTCGTTTCCTTCAAGGACGGCCAATTCATTGCTGGTATCATTTCCTTCAATGCGTATCAAGTAGACCAGCAGCTCGTCCCTTTCGTCTCCGGTCAGATCCTCTACAGGAACTGCAAGGGCAAAGCTCTCAATTGCCCTATTCCATAGCTCCTTTCGACCCTGTCCGTCGATTGCAGTGATGTTAGTTGTGATGTTCTGAGTTGACTCGTCCAGGACATATGCTGCAGCGATGCTATCCTGGATATTGTCGTCGGTAAAGTTACCTGCAGGGTATTCAAGGGCCACCGCACCTGTAAAAATCTTCGCGCTCAGTTCTGTGCCGTTAGCGCCATCGATTTGTTCGATCTTGGTTATGACGGTACCGTTCAAGCTATCGATGCCAATTATGTGCACCAGGAAATCAGAGGCGTCATCACCCGTGATGTCTTTTATGGGGTAGGCGAAGGTTGCAGCCAGGACTTGAGGCCTGCTCCAGATCTCAATGCCTGTGCTGCCGTCAAGAGCTGTAACAAAACTGTACGGGACGGACTGGATGCCCGCGAGGAGCACATTCACCATGACGTCCGTCCGTCCATCGCCGTTTAGATCTCCTGCAGGAGACGCAAAGGCGATGCAGTCCGAACAGTTCCTCTTCCATAATTTGCTGCCATCATCACCTCTTAAGGCAGATATCTCAGTCTGAATGGCATCGGTCTTTTGGTCGCTGGTGATGTTCATAGCCAGCAGGTCTGACGCATTGTCCTGGCTGAGATTGGAGACAGGAATTGCGATGTTTATGGCTCCCTGAATGGGTGCAGAGACATTTTCCTGTGCTGCGCCAAACGCCTGCAACAAAAGCAAAGATATCAAATAAAACGCTGCTGCTTTTATGGTTAATCCTCCTTGAATCTTCAACTGAGGATGGATTTCAAAGATATGAATTTAACTGTTCCAAGAAAAAATTGATCAAAATCCCCTCATCCTCTCCTTGGCAGCTGCCAGCTTTTCCTTAGCAGCCTGCATGTCAGCGGCCATTTTCTCTTTATTGGACTCAAATGTCGTCTTCCTTGCCTCTGCAGGGGTTGGAACCTTGCCGCCGACAGCAGCGTTATTTGTTGCACTGGCCTGAGAGTTGATCTGGGAAGGAGCAGTCGTTGTATCCGGGCAATAGCCTGGCATGAGCAGTGATGCGCCCTCATTCACGGTTATGCGCAAATATTTCAGAAAATCAACCAAAATTTCCTCGTCAATGCTTCCATCCATCACTATCAGGGCCGGTGTTTGGTTTATCGGCTGATAAGCAACGAATATTTGGTTCTGAACCATTCCACCTACCGCTGGCATGCCGCCGACGCTCAGCAATTCGTTGCTGTAGTTTGCCTGTGCCAATGCTGGATTATAAGCTTCGAGCAAGGATTTGATTGCTGCAGGCTCGAGCATTGTCTGGGGGGCCTGGCAGGGGTAGAGGAGATGCAATGTGACCCTGCTGCCGTTAAGAAGCAGCGATGCCATTAACTCCCTTCCAGATGTGTAGTTCTCTTCACTTAATGTTTCGGTTTCTACAGCGACATTTGTTGGCAAGGTAAAGCCCAGCTCTGCATAGTCTTTCAATGGTGCAGATATGTTTGTGAGCTTTACGCCTTCTCCTGCTGCCGGAAACGAGCTCAAAAGGCCCATCAGGATACAGCATAAAAACAACATCAGACAGGGCGAAACCAATCTGTTTGACAAAGTTGCTAAAGTCATCCAATCCACCTCATTGCTTAATTGATCTTCTCTCCACTTTTGACTTCAGGTTATTTAATCACCAGTGTAGCACTTTAACTATAAATCCGTTTTCCATATTTGTTACAAGATTCTTTTTCTCGATCCATCTCCCGGCCAGCTGCCATCTGCTCCGACACGATAATATATCTGAATAAAGGCCGTATATTGTGAATTGATTTGGAACCAATGAGTGGAGGAAAAGTCTTGAAATTAGCATCAAATGCACTCTGTTTTGCGGCAGCCGTCCTGGTCCTGTCCATGGCGTCCGCGGCATCAGTGGTCATAAATGAGATGGAGCTGAACCCGCCTGAGGGCGGTGCCGAATGGGTTGAGCTATATAACTCAGGAAACGATAGCGTTGATATCAGTGGATGGACAGTGACCATCACCGATGGCAGCTGGGTGGGCAAGTTTCCAGCCGTTCCCGCAGGAACGATAATTGCAGCAAATGGATTTTATGTTCTGAACGGTCCGTCCTCCTGGAACCATGACAACGGAGGGTTCGCAACTCTATTCAATGCTGCCGGAGAAAAGGTGGACGAGACAGCCACCAGACAGGATACTTTAGGCAACGACTTTACCTACGGCAGGCATCCTGATGGACATGATACAAATTCGGATGGCGATTGGGGTCTTGGCTATGCCACAAAAGGGAAATCCAATGTCCGCTGAGCCATTCATAAAGGTTAGAGACTATCGATTGGGAGTGTGGTACTGAAATGAGTCTAGTATCTGGAATTGTTAATATGGCTCTTCTGGCCCTCTGCGGGCTCGTAGCCATCTGCAGCTTGAGCCTTGGTGATGTGGTAATTAACGAAGTGGAGCTCGGCCCCTCTGATAATGGTACTGTATGGGTGGAGCTTTATAACACCGGGGATGATGCAGTTGATCTTGCCGGATGGACGGTAAAGATCGAGGATGAGCCTTGGGCAGGCCCTATCGCCTTGAGTGGCACCATTGATCCAAAGGGATTCAAGGTGGCTGAGGGCCAGTCGAGCTGGGTCACCGGTGGAAATGGAACGGTCTATCTCGTCGACATAAGTGGCGCTGTGATGGATAAGACGCCCAAGCTGAGCGACTTGGAACATAACGACTTTACCTATGGGCGATTTCCCGACGGCAGGAATACAAATACCAGGGCGGACTTCTTCTTCATGAGGGCAAGCAAGGGCCGATCCAACACCATGTGAAGGACAGGCTTATTCTATTTTTTTATAACCTTGTAGCTCACAATCCCACTTCGATCCCCCAGATATGGACAGGCCTATTTTTGATTAGAAAGATTTATAAGTACTTAAAATATTGCTATCTGTAAGAAAGACGATGAACCGGAAAAGGAGCTGCGATATGATCATATCGCAAATTCTGGAGGTATGCGTTGGCGGAGCCAGCAAGACCAAGATCGTCTACCAGTCCAACCTGAACTTCACGACAGTCAACCCATACCTCGATCTTCTCAGAAATCGCGGCCTCCTGGAGGCCAGCAAAGGGCCGCATGTGGTTTATAAAACAACCGCGCAAGGTGTGAAACTCATGAACAGCTTCAAGCATCATCAGGGCGAGATCTCAAAGCTTTGCGACCTTCTCGAAGATGCACTCGCATGAACTACTCGATCTTTAAAGACTTCCTGATCGCCCTCTGGGTCTCCTCAGGCGTTCCAGTAGTGTTGACCTCACGCACTTTCGCCCGTGTCAGCAGCGAATGGAAGAAGCGGCTGCGAATACGTTGCTTTAGATCGCTGTGCACCAGAAGGTGCGGATTAAAATAGCCGTTCTGCTCTAAAATCGCCAGCGCTTCTTGGCCATCCAGCTCACGAACCGTCTCCTTCTGACCGCTATCTCTCTTCAGGATGATCACGTTCTCAAGAGTTGTAAGCGGAAGGATGCGCCCCTTTCCTATCACCCAGCGCAGGTCCACCACAGCGCGCCCTTTCTCGTCGAGGACCGCCTTTTCAACCAGCCCTGAAAATTCCTTCCAGATGTCTGCCAGGTCGGCACGGATGTAGAAGTTCTTCTCAGAGCCGAAAGACAGGATGTCATCTCCAAAAACTCGTGCATAGAACCAGTCGTCTGAGACCACGCGCACTCTGGGATTGCGCAGGAGCCCGTAAGTGTGTGTTGTCTTGCCAGCACCTGAACCCCCCAGGATGCAAAGTCCCTTGCCTCCTGCATCAAGGCATGCGCCATGCACTGAGTAGATGTCGTGGTCGTCCTCAAGAATGTCGCCCGCAACGCTCAGAGCCAGGGATTTTATCCAGCCGTAGTAATCCACGTTAAAAATGAAGCAGGTCTTGGACTGTGGATCATAGTAAACCTTGTTCTCCTCTTCAGTCGGCTCATTGAGGACGTAAAGGCGTCCGTGAGAACGTATGCTCTGTGACGCGAAATAGAAGCTCTCTTCCCAGGCCGCCTTGACCGGCGCAATTTCTGTGAGCAGCTTTATGCAGCATCCGTAAATGTCCGATTTTATCTCGTAGAGGATCCTGCCAAAATAGCGCTCGACAAGATCTCCTTTTTCCTCCATGGAAATGATTTCAACAGTGTAGGTCATCCCTGTCCCCTCGTGGCCTGCATCCTCAAGGAATACTTCTGACCTGTCCATGTCCGTGATGGTAAATATAGTTGATCTGTGCACAGCAAAGGCATTCTTGAAAGCTCTAGAAGAGCATCGTAAGCAAGCGGAATGCGACTCCGCCAAGGAGTATTGCGAAGGACACCTCGAAGATAGCTATGGCTGCAGTCTTTTTCCATCCGAACTCCTTGGCAAGGCAGAGGATGACTGCCAGGCATGGGACGTATATCATGGTCACAAGCGAAAGGACAATGAGCTGCACAGGAGACATTATGCTTGCGAAGTTAGTGGTCTGGAATATGACTGCGAGCATTAATATGGTGAGCTCCTTTCTGACCAGGCCGAATATGAGCAGGATGCCAACCGCAGATGGCAATCCCAGCCACTCCACTGTGATGGGCCTTAACGCATCGTTGGCGGGATCCAACCATCCTGCGGCGTAAATCGCCTGAAGCACAGCGCTTCCGATGATGTATGCCGGAAATACAACCCAGAGAAGCGACTTGGTACGGGCCCATGTCTGCTTCAGCACGACCTTCGCTGAAGGTACATGATACTCGGGCATCTCCATTATGAGTCCCACAGACTCGCCTGGGACGAGCTTGAAGGCAATCCTTCCAAGAAGGATTATGAGGACTATGTCAAAGACGTACAGCGCCATGGCCCACCAGATATTGACAAATGCTGCAACCAGCCCGAGGATCACGACCGTCCTGGCAGTGCATGGCACAAGAGTTACAAGAAAAGCAGCCAGAACCTTTTGCTTTGGAGTCTCCATAATGCGGCAGCCAAAGCAGGCAGGCACGTTGCATCCGTATCCCAGGATAAGTGGGATGATGGCCTTGCCGTGCAGTCCAATCTTGTGCATTCCCCGGTCGAGCATGACAGATATTCTGGTTAAGTAGCCAGAGTCTTCGAGCACTGCCAGGATTATGTAAAACGGCACCACATAGGGTATAACTAAAGTCAAGCCGGCAAGGAAACCCGCAAATGCCCCATTCCAGAGAATATTCGCCAGAGGACCCGAGACCATGGGTTCCAGTTGTTCGACAGGGCTGAGGATCTCGATCAAAAGATCGGAGATCCTGGCTCCGATTATAAACGTCCAAACCAGGAGTCCGCCCACTACGCCAAGAATTGCGAAATATCCTAATACTGGGTGCAGTGCAATTTCATCCAGTCGGTCAGTTGGGCTTTTTCCTGCATTGCCAAAGCTCTGCACTCTTCTTGCGATCTCTTCTGCAACGTGGTATCTCTCAGCACTGATCACCACACTGCTGGACTCGCCATGGATCTTTTCAAGCTCTTCTGCCATGGCGATTGCGGCCTGGACGATGGAGCTGTCGAGGCTTGCCACGAGCTTCGTGATCTTCTCATCACGTTCAAGGAGCTTTATTGCTGCCCATCTGGAAGGATAGTGGATCTTGATTTTGCCAAGGAGCCTGGCGATCTCTTGGATCCTCTGCTCCACCTCTTTTCCGTATTTTATCTCCGGGGGTTTTTTTCTCTGGCCGGCAAGCAGCATGATCTGCCCAGTCAACTCTGATATGCCCTTTCCCCTAATTGCGACCATGGGAACTACTGGAACTCCCAGTGCCCTCTCTAGCTTTTCATAGTCTATGCAGATGCCCCTCTTCGCCATCAGATCGATCTGATTCAGAGCCAATATCAAAGGGGCCTCAAGCTCCAGGAGCTGAAGGGTGAAGAAGAGATTTCTCTCCAGCGATGAGGCGTCCACCACATTGACCACAATGTCTGGCTTTTCCAGAGCAATGAAGTCCCTGGAGACCATCTCCTCCTCCGAATAAGTGGAGAACGAATAGATCCCTGGCAGGTCTATTACCCTGATCCTGTGCCCTTGGTACTGCAATGTGCCCTCTGCACGTTCCACTGTCTTGCCAGGCCAGTTGCCCAGGATCTGATCCACGCCAGTGAGCTGGTTGAAGACCGCACTCTTTCCAACGTTGGCGTTACCGGCTAGGGCTACCACCACTGGCTTGGCCAAGTCGTCTCGGACAGGCACTATCTCAGGCATCCTTTTGGGCTTCTATGAAGATATTGTCCGCAATCTCGTGTCCCAATGCCAGAGTCGTTCTCCTGACGCACAGCTCGATTGGCCCGCCAAGGGGTGTCTTCCTCATCAAAATGACTTCAGTCCTCGGAGTGAGGCCAAGGTCTGAAAGCCTCTGTATGACCTTTTTGCTCCCTCTGAGAAGAGCTATTATTCCTTTTTGGCCTGGCTTGAGGTCTGTTATGGGAACTATCTTTCTATGCATGACGGATGCTGCCTTATCAGCAGCATCATTCGCTTTGAGGCATTCATTGCAGGTGGCAATCATCTTATCGCAGGGATAGATCAGCTTACCACCAGGACAGCGGGCAGGAGCATTCAGCATCTTGCAAATGGCATCTCCCACCTCGTCTGAGATTGAGTGCTCCATTTTGCATGCCTCCTCATGGATTTTTTGTGGATCGATTCTCAAAATTTTTGCCAAAAATACCTCTAGCAACCTGTGCTTCCTCTTGATCTTGCGAGCGGCACTCAATCCTTTTTCGGTAAGTGTTGCACCTCTGTAGGGCTTGTAGCGCACCAAACCACTATCTGCAAGACTCCTAAATACTTCTGTGACGCTGGCTGGAGCATTTTGCAGCCTTTTGGCCACATCAGTGGTCTTGGCAGTGCCATTCTTACCAGCGATGTCGAAGATCGCCTCTATGTACTCTTCAACCTGTTCTCTGGGCATGTGTAGCCCGAAATTAAGGGCAACCTAACTATAAGGATTTCGTTGGAGCACTTTGCAGCATGGATCTAGGGCAGCGACAATTATTGCTGTCATAAGGAAAACACTGACGGGTTCTGATACGAAAGACAATGAAATTGAATTATTAATATTTATATGCTCAATTATTTTGTTTGATTGACTTACATAGACAAATAGCTAGTTATAGGCGCAAAGTTCAAATAGCATTAAAGTAATTGATAACTAAAAAAACTTAGTAAGATATAATTTAATCCGACCCTATTAACCATTGAGGGGATGGTCAAAAATCTTTCTGGATTAAAGGGTTGTTTGAGGAGGAGTAAAAACGACGATGTTGGTGTCAATTGGCATTATCATATCGAGCGGAGCTGTTGGAGGGATTATCAACGCGCTGGTAAGCGATAATGGCTTTATCAAGCCTCGCGAGGAGAGCGCCGAGGACGTGACCATCATCAGACCAGGCTTTGCGGGCAACATCCTTCTTGGAGCCGCGGCGGCCTTCATCTCTTGGGGCCTTTATGGAGCCTTCAGCAATGCAATAGTTTATGGAGCTGTTAGCGGACCTGGAACTGATGAGATATCCGTTTCCATCTCCTCGATAGCAGGTGCTGTGCTGGTTGGAATCGGCGGAGCACGCTGGCTGACAAATGAAGTGGACAAGAAGTTGCTGCGAACAGCTGCCGCAGCAGCAGCTGCATCGAAGGCGTCTTTCGATGACTCTCAAAAGATTGCCGTTGCAACGCCGGCCCAGGCCTTCAACATCGCCAAGGAGATGTACCAGGAGTAGAAAATAAGCCTGAACAATGCACCATTACGATCACAGAGGGCATGCGGGCAATGCAGGCGACGTCTGGAAGCATTTCCTTCTGCTGGAGGCAGCAAGCTGTCTGTTCATCCCCGATAAAAGCTTCGTTTATGCTGAAAGCCATGTTGGACGCCCCGAGTACGCCCTTTGCACGCCCGGTGATTGGGTTGGCGGAATCGGCAAACTCTGGCCGGTTCTGCCAAAACTAAAAAATTTTTGCTATTTTGAAATTCTTGCGAAGCTGAACCCAACTGGCTTAAAGCTTTATCCTGGTTCTGCAGTCCTTGTTTTGGAGGCTGCCAGAAGATGCAAAACAGACCTTCAATCTGAGATCTGGGATGCAGATCCAGCAGTTGCTGCTGCCTGGCAGGGATTTTCTGGAGTATCCTTTCACCTGGGGAACGGTTTTTCAGGAGTAGAATCTTTGCTGGATCGCTCGCCTCCAGGCCTATTGCTCATCGATCCGCCTTACATAGATCCGCATGACAAGATGAGTGCAGAAAAGCTGCTCTTCATGGCCAGAGATTTTGGCTGGGTCGTTTTATGGTGGTACACGATGGAGACCGGGACAATTCCCAAAGGTCGCCTTGAAAAATTTGAACTCGAATTTGCAAAAATTGGGCTTGATGGAGGAAGATGGAAAGGCTGCGTGGTGGCCGTCGCCGGGGCGGATGATGAGCTGCTATGCCATCTCCACTTGCAGTCAGATAGATTCATCGAGATCATTTCAAACCGTTAAATTGATCTACGAAGCTTTGTGATGAAAAGGTCTGCAGATGGAGATAGAGCTTTTAAAAGGCATAGTAGTAATATTCGCACTGTCGGTGGCAGTCCTCTTGATCTTCCATCGAATCAAGGCACCGACTATAGTCGGTTTTTTGCTCACCGGCATTCTGGCGGGGCCTCAGGGCCTTGGCCTTATTCAAGCATCCAATCAGGTCTCCAACCTTGCAGAGATTGGCGTCGTCTTGCTCTTGTTCACCGTGGGCATTGAGGTTTCGCTAAGGGACCTGATGAAGCTCAAGAAGTACGTTCTCGTCGGAGGCTCACTCCAGGTCTTGCTAACAATTCTCCTCGTATTTTTCATCCTCTCAGCTCGGGGAGATGCGAGTGGAGAGGCAATGTTGCTCGGATTTCTTATTTCACTTAGCAGCACAGCCATCGTCCTGCGCATAATTCAAAAGAAAGAGCAGTTCGACAGCATTTACGGTCGGACAACCCTTGGAATTCTGATATTTCAGGACCTGGCAGTCGTCCCCATGATGCTCGTCGTGCCCCTCCTGCCAGGAGCTGTGCAGGCGGAAACGGGTCATCCCCTGACGGTCGTAGCTAAGGCTTTGGGACTGATCATATTTGTGATTATTTCCGCCAAATGGATCATGCCAAGGCTTCTATATCAGATTGCAAAGACCCAAGATCACGAGCTATTCCTGCTGAGCATCGTGGCCATCTGTTTCGCGGTGGCCTGGATGAGCTCTCAGGCCGGGCTCTCGCTGGGCCTTGGTGCATTTTTGGCCGGCCTGATAATATCAGAGTCGCCCTACAGCCACCAGGCCTTCGGAAACATCCTGCCACTGAGAGATGCCTTCACCAGCTTCTTCTTCATCTCCATTGGCATGCTGCTGGACGTGAATTATCTGGTGAAAAATCCAGGTTATATAATTCTCATTGCGATTGGTGTGATGGTGCTCAAGGCAGTCATTGCCGGATTTACCATATCTTTTATGGGCCTGCCTCTGAGGATAGCAGTTCTTGTCGGGATGGCCTTAAGTCAAATAGGCGAGTTCTCTTTCATCCTCTCCAAAGTGGGCTATGACTGCGGCCTCGTATCCCAGGAGATCTACCAGCTCTTCCTGGACGTTGCTGTGCTGACCATGGGCGCCACATCGTTCCTCATGGCCGCCTCACAAAAGGTTGCAGACGGCTTCTTGCTCCTTCCGCTGCCCGAGAAGCTGAAAAATCGATCACATGCCTTTTCGGCAACCCCCTCTGAATCATGGAAGGACCATCTCATAATCGTCGGCTACGGCGTCAACGGCAGGAACGTTGCAAGATCTGCCAAAGCAAAGGGCATACCATTTGTGATCGTCGAGATGGACCCTGAGATCGTTTCGTATGAAGGGAAGATGGGTGAGCCTATCTACTATGGAGATGCCACTCAGGAAAACGTCCTCCAGCGCGTCAATGTCCGGAAGGCGAGGGTAATGGTAATCGCCATCTCTGACCCGGAGGCTACTCGCAGGATCGTGGAAGTTGCCCGCAGGCTTAATTTTGACCTGTTCATCATCGCCCGGACTCGCTATCTCGAGGAGATGAGGCCACTGCACCATCTGGGAGCCAATGAGGTCATTCCTGAGGAGTTTGAAACATCTGTGGAGATATTCTCCAGGGTCTTGAAGCAGTACGATGTGCCAAGAGACGAGATCGAGAGTTTCATTCAAGAGGTGCGATCCGACGGTTACGAGATGTTTCGCAGCCTCTCTCCTGAGCCTTACTGCGATGCAAACGTGGACTTGATCACCGATGAGATAGGCACTTTTAGAGTTTGCAAAGACTCGCCCATTAGCGGACGGCCTGTGGCTGATATCGGGCTGGATCGGTACGGTGCCAAAATCCTGGCCGTACATAGGGATATGAAAACCATAGCAAACCCAGAGGAAAGCTTCATCCTGAAAGTGGATGATGTGGCAATCCTCATGGGCCCCGAAGAGAGCCTGTCAGTGTTGGGAAATGTATTCAAGTCTCCTACGATGAATTGACCGTCCTTTCCCAATCGCCCGATTCGATCAGGTTTAAATCCTCAATCAGGTCTGCCGCGACCACGGGCGATAGCCTGTAGCGTCGAAAGATGGCCAGCACACGGTGAAGCTCGTCCCTCTCCATAGAAGCTGTATGCTGAGCAACATGCAGCATTGCTCCTTGATAGCCTTCCTCCAGAAGGATCTTTCTTACCGTCTCAAGAATTTGAGCGCTGATGTGTATGCCTGTGGCCCCAATCTTCTTGACTACTTTGGCCGTCTCCTCATCCTGCTTCATGCGAGGCGCTACGGGCTCTGCTGGTTTGGAAGAGTCCTTCACAAAATCCAGTGCCTTCTTGGATACGCCCTTAAGTATCAGCTCAGATGCTAGCTTCTTCAGGGTCTTTCCCTGCAAGATGGCTTCAGCCTCTAAGGATCGGTAGGCATCCGGAGTAATCTCAATTCGAGTGTATCTGACACTGGGCACTGAACACACGTCCCTTTACCATCGCGCGCTGCTCATTTATTGCTCAATTATGTGCTATGCGTATCCTACATATTAAAAGACTACGATTTGAGAGTGACGTTCAGGCATTACGATCAGGCAGATTTATGCTACCAGCAGTGACTTCGTCAGCATTTGCCGATATCATTTAGAAAAATACACGGCATCTGTAGAGAAAGCTTCTTGTAGCTGAGGATCCTTTAAAGATTAATTGCATTAAGATGATCGGAAAATAACATTTATCTCGTTGCGGAGGATAATAAAATTTGATCAGCCACGAGTCCTTGCTGTGGGTCGCCTTTGGGATGATCATTGTGTCATTACTTGCTCTAGACCTAGGCTTTTTTCATCGAAAGTCCCACGAAGTAGGCATCAAAGAGGCTCTGATATGGAGCGGTATCTGGCTGGCTGTGGCTTTCTTGTTCAACCTTCTCGTATACTTTTGGATGGGCACTGAGCCGGCCATCGAGTTTGCGGCGGGCTATCTGGTGGAAAGAACTCTCAGCTTCGACAATCTCTTCGTCTTTCTGCTAATATTCACATATTTCAAGGTGCCCAGCATTCACCAGTACAAGGTCCTCTTTTGGGGGATCCTCGCCGCCTTATTCATGCGAGGCATATTCATAGTATCCGGCATTGAGCTGATTGACAAATTCCGCTGGATGGTCTATCTTTTTGGAGCTTTTTTGCTCTTGAGCGGCCTGAAAATCGGCTTCAAAAAAGACGAAGAGCCTATGGATGTAGGAGAAAATCCAATCCTCAAGCTATGCAGGAGATTCCTGCCTGCAACAGAAGAATACGGTGATGGTCGCTTCATCCTCGCCATAGACGGCAAACGCTTCATAACCCCTCTATTCATAGTATTAATCGTAATCGAGACATCAGATGTCCTCTTCGCGCTTGATTCCGTTCCGGCCATCCTGGGAATAACGCTAGACCCAGTTATCGTTTATACATCCAACATCTTCTCCATCCTGGGACTGCGCGCGCTCTACTTTGCTCTGGCCGGATGCATGGTCATCTTCCACTATCTAAACCATACAGTAGCCTTTATCCTCATATTCGTAGGAGTCAAGATGCTGCTATCAGGTTTCATTGAGATCCCGGCAGCCATCGCTTTGGGTGTGATAGTCTTGGTACTATCAGGCTCTATTGTCTTGTCGAAAATATTGCCCGAACATGAGAAAACCTGTAAGCGGTCTCGGTTGCATCCCAAATAGGAGCGCGCGCAACATTCTCGCAAAAGCGCTCCTCTTTGCAAACATACAAAAGACCCAAGCACCATCCAGCCCATCGCTAAGAGGATCTTCTACATTGTGCGGTTGAGCGAGCTGGCCCGGCAGAAAACATTCTGAGTGCAAGTTACATTGTAAAATGTGCGGACTCGTCCCTCAGGATACACTACTGTGAACTTGGCAACTTTACCATTGATGGGTTTGATCCTAGAACCAAGTGGCCTGGAATCGAACAGGTAATATCCGCCGTTGTATTTCCCGGCATCGTTGACCTGTAATGCAGCACTGTTGATATCTGCCTTCAAGATTTTGACGTTGCGGTAGCTCCCAAGAAAAGATAGCAGCTCAGGTTCGAGATACTTGCATCCCAGGGCTAGCACATAAAGACGCGAAAAAGTGTCCAGAGAATAGTTCAGCTCGAAGGTGGCGTTTTCTCCGTTCAGACGCATGGTTACATCTTTAACGTAGATGTACTCCTCACCCGAGCCGCAGCAAACGGCAAGCATCATTGTGGCCAAAAGAGCCACGATCGCGACATTAGATCGCATTTTCACCCTTTCATCTTTAAAAGTGACGGTAGGAACAAGATCAGCGCCATCAGCACGATAAATGCTCCAAATATCAGTTGCTGCCTCCTTTGAGCTGACTTGAACTTCATTTCGCAAAGCTCGTCGCAGAAGCTTTCATCTGCTCGGACTGCATTGCCGCAGACTACACAGTGCTTATGCGGCGCTATTTCTGTCATCCTATCATCGACCGGGTACAATTGAGACATGAGGGTTAATAAGGTTTTGCACAACACAGCACGAATCCGGAATTGTTAGAAGATGGAAGTACTTACTTCAAATTAGTAATGAGTATCCTATTAGAAAAAATGCCCTAATTAGATAGCCACAAAGGCCATGGTGGACTTGGTAATGTGCTTAAAGGATCTATAACTTATTAAATAATATTATAATTAATATCCTACAATTTGATCTGGGCTGGTGGAGAAACAGGTTCCTTGAAGAAAAAATTGTTGGTTTATTTTTCCACTGGAAATAAAGGGGTTATCTTGAAATACACGGGAAAAGATCTCTACCGTTGCATTAACTATAAAAGGAGCCTTAGCAAGTAAGTAGGCTTATGCCAAGAAATCCCGTGATCATCTTCATTGTATTGCTCATATGGCTTCAACCAATTGATGGAGCAAGATCGTACATCGTGGATGATGACGGCTTCGCCAATTACAAGACCATTCAAGAAGCCGTGATTGCTGCAAATAATGGCGACACAATATATGTCAAGCCTGGAAACTATCACGAAGAGGTAGTTCTGAACAAGAGCGTATCCCTCACACCACTCATTGGCGAGAGAGAGCCAATAATCCTCAAAGGAGATGGGAAAGAGACAGGAATTACGATAACTTCCGATGGCTGCTCTCTTGAGGGTCTGACATTCGAAAACTTCACAGGACCGGGGATACATGTCCGCTCGAACGGGAACACCATCAAGGAAAACGCATTTGAGAAGGATAACCCTGCAATACTAGTCAGAAATTCGCACATGAACTCCATTGCCAAGAACGTCATGAAAAATTGCGAGGGCGGAGTGGCCCTGCTGGCAAATTCAAGCAACAACAATGTGCTCGAGAATGAGATCATTGGCGGCACAGTCGCCATACTGATCAGAGACGCGGGGAAAAACAGCATCATTGGCAATAGTGCGAATGGCTCATCTATGGGCATATGGCTGATGAACAGCAGCAATTCCGAGATCATTGGCAACGAGATTGGGGCCAAGACATACGGCATATGGATCTTTAATAGTACCTCCGGCTATCTGAGGGATAATGCGATCTCTCGAAGTTTGCGCGGCATGTATTTCATGAACTGCAGTGGCCAGGAGATCGAGAACAACAGCATCAAGAACGTGGAATTCGGCATTGCCCTTGAGAACTCCAATTGGAACGCAATCGCTGGTTGCAGCATTGAGAATAGCACTCGTGCCTTTGGTCTTGCAAAAAGCCGTGAAAATATAATATCAGGAAACAGAATTCGTGAAGTCAAAGACACGGCAATAGAGGTAGATTATTCCAGCGGCAACAGCTTGCAGGACAACGAAATCTCCAGAGGAGACAAGGGAATCATCATGCTTGATTCTTCAGCCAACTTGCTGAAGAAAAACCAATTCCAGGAGATAAAATGGAGCCTCTACGTGGAAAGCTCCACCAAAGAAGGATTCAATAATTCCATCGACGAATCAAATCTGGTAGATGGAGCGCCTGTAGCCTACATCTATGGCAAGTCGGGCGGGCTCATACAGAATAAAAAGCTCGCTCATATCACTTTGGCTTACTGCGATAATGTCATCCTGAAGAAGAACGACGTCACCAATGACGCGATTTTCCTTTTCAACTCAAACCAAAACAAGATCCAGGAGAACAATGTATCAAATTGCTATGGCATACGCATGGTGAACTCAACTGGAAATTGGGTCTTGGGAAATCATCTGCAAGGCAACAGATATAGCGGGATGTTCATGGTCAGCTCAAACTCAAATCAGATAGTCGAAAACACTGCTTCGGGCAACAATCAAAACGGTATATCGCTTCTAGACTGCAACAATAATACCCTTCGCGGCAACGTCGTGGATCACAACTACGAGACTGGAGTCTGGCTCAATTACTCCAATGACAACCAGATCTACCAGAATAACTTCACAAACAATCCCCTCGGCCTGCAGATAATTTACTCCTCAGGCAACCAGATCTATCACAACAACTTCGTCAACAACAAGGAGCATTCTCAGGACATGTACGGCAACAATAGTTGGGACGGGGGCGATGTCATCGGCGGAAATTACTGGAGCGGACATGTTGCCAAAGGCAATCCGAGCGAAAACTGGCCTATGATCATCAAAGGTGGAAAGACGGATAAATACCCATTCCAGGATGAGAGCGGCTGGCTTTTAGAAAAACCAAAATAGTTCGAGGCAAACCGCAATCTACTTTAAGATGATGAGGTGATAGAAGAAAACATGGCAAAGAAAAAGAGTGAAGGCAGCGGCCTGCAGTCATCAGCAGGGCTGATGAGATACTTTGAGGCCGATGATACCTCGATCAAGCTCAATCCCAAGACGATAGTTGGGGCCTGTATTGGTGCTGGCGTAGTTGTAATGGGTCTCAACATTGCTTTTGGGCTATGGCCTCCAAAATAAGTGGTGTCGACGGACGACACCACCAGAGGCTTTGGAGCATCATCCATGGCATCTGACGGCTCGACTTAGAGCTCTGATGCCATCTCGTCGACCTCCTGAGCACCTTTGGCAAGCAGAGCATCTTCGTCTTCCGTGAGAATGCTAAGCAGCCTGGCGAATTCGCCTGCATGAACTCTCTCTTCGTTGGCGATGTCTATTAGCACCTTCTTGGCGAGAGGGTTATCAGTGGCCTCGGCATGGGCCATGTAGAGATGAACCGCCTCGTGTTCTGCAGCCAGGTCGAGGCGAATTGCTCTGATCAACTCTCCCACTGTGAGCTTGCGATCAGGCACCTTGCCGCTAAAAGGATTAAGAAACTCAGCCATTTTTACCTCCTCATTTGTCGATGTAGCCTAACGTAAATATCCCTTTTGGTAAGTTACTTTTGATGCCATCCTGTGGATTTGAAACTAAAAATCAGCAGAATAGAGCTTTGGACCAAAAGCTCCATCAATCCCTTAAAACAATCTTTCATTTATGGCAATTCACCCGATAGAATTCAGGTACGGTACACAAGAGATGAAGGCGATCTGGGAGGAGGATTTCCGGCTTCGTTGTCTTTTTCGCGTGGAAGCTGCCCTCGCCCAGGCGGAAGAGGAGCTGGGCATGATCCCAAAGGGCGCAGCCTCGGAGATCGCAGCTGCAGCTGAGGCTGCCAGCCCAAATCGAGCCAAGCAGATCGAGGACGAGATAGGACACGACATGATGGCCACGGTCTTGGCCATGGCCGAGGTTAGCCCAAAATATGGAGAGTGGATCCACCTGGGTGCGACCTCCAACGATATCCTGGATACAGCCACTGGCCTGCAGATCAAAGCTTCTTTGGATGTGCTGGAGCCGAAGCTGAAGAAGCTACTGGCGTTGCTGCTCGACCTTGCCATGAAGAACAGGACAGTGGTCTGCGCAGGCAGGACACACGGCCAGATTGCTGTTCCCACCACCTACGGCCTCAGGTTCGCGATATGGGCTTCAGAGATAGCACGCCACATCGAGCGTCTAGAGCAGCTTCGACCACGCGTGGCTGTAGGCAAGATGAGTGGTGCTGTGGGAACCCAGGCAGCCTTCGGCAAAAACGGCATGGAGATTCAGACACGCGTCATGCGTCATCTTGGTTTGACAGAGGTAGATGTCTCCAACCAGGTGGTGCAGCGCGATAGGCATGCTGAAATGGTCTGCTGGATGGCGCTCGTCGCCTCGACGCTGGACAAGATCTTCGTTGAGATGCGCTCCTTGCAGCGCACGGAGATCGCAGAGGTTGAGGAGGGTTTTGGCAAAAAGCAGGTTGGATCTTCCACCATGCCCCACAAGCGCAACCCTATCAAGTCTGAACAGATATGCGGACTGGCACGCATCGTGCGTGCGCAGCTGTTGCCCGCCTTCGAGAACATCCCCCTTTGGGATGAACGCGATCTTACAAACTCAAGCTGCGAGCGCGTCGTCTTCCCTGAGGCGTTCATATTCACCGATCATCTCATAACCCTAGCAGAGCGCACCCTCAAAAACATCCGGCTGCGGCCTGAAAATATCGAGCGGAACCTAATGCTGCTACACGGCCTGAACATGGCTGAGAATGTTATGGTGGAACTGGCCAAGAAAGGCGTGGGACGACAACAGGCACACGAGATCATGCGTCAGAGCAGCATGACAGCCTTCGAGCAGAAAAGAGAGCTGGCAGATGTTCTCCTGGAGAACGAGACTGTAATGCGCCACCTCAAGCCCGAAGAGATACGATCGCTGCTGGACCCGCATCAGTACATCGGAACTGCAGTGCAGCAGGTTGAGCGACTGTGCGCAAAGCTGCAAAAGCTTTACCTGGCTTGAATATTTACCTCAAAGAGGTAGTCGCATCATGCCTGTTGTATTCCTCATCAAGCCCGGCTCGATCCTGAGGGATGGGTCAGGAAGGATTCTGGACGCCAGATCTTCGGTGACATTGACAATATCCAAAAAAAGAAAGATAGTAGTGGATACAGGTCTGGCAGGTGAGGGAGAACAGATACTCGATGCTTTAGCCCGACTGGGTCTGAAGTCTGAGCAGATAGATACCATCGTAAATACTCATGACCATCCAGACCATTGCGGGAACAACTCCCTTTTCTCAGGGGCGAGGATCATTTCACCCAAAGAAGGAGAAGTGATCGCACCGGGAGTGCGAGCGATAGAGACGCCAGGCCACACAATGGACAGCATATCCATAGTCGTGGAAGGTCCGCAGACAATAGTAATAGCAGGTGATGCAATGCCCACTTTTGGCAACTTTCAAAAAAATGTGCCGCCTTTCATACACGTAGATCGAACTCTAGCCGTTTCAAGCATGGCGAGGATAATAAATCTTGCAGACATAGTAGTGCCAGGACATGATTTGCCATTTTCAGTGCTGAAAAGATCGACTGTTCAGCTTCCGATCCGGCGAAGTGCAGCCGGTGGTCATACACATTAAAATATGGCAAAATTGAAACCGCTTATACGTTGTATATGCAGGTTAGATATGCTTAGAAATCTAAGATTAGGCAACCTATAAATACTTAAAAAAAGTATAGATTTTAGAATGCAACTGAAATTAACATCAAAGGAGAGGTTAGTTCTTTACGGTCTTGCCAGATATCCGGGGTTTAGTGATATAGATCTCGCTTCAAACATTGGCGTTGATCGATCGACTATATTCAAGAGCAAGCGTAAGTTCAGAGACTGGAAACTCATCAAACTATTAAATGTTCCTTCCGGAGAAGCTGTGGGCGCCGAAATCCTGACCTCGGTCTTCGTAAGATACAAGCCTACTGCACCTTTTGAGGTGAGACGAGAATCAAAATCGTTCCAGGATTGGACCGGCTACCCCAATTGCGTGGCTCATGTCTCTTCAAACACCGACTCGGTCTCTATATTCTACTCAAAAAGCTTAACAGACTTCAAGATGAACTTCGATCCCATCATCGATGGATATTATCATAGCGATTTCGTTGAGGATATCTATTACTTCCACTATCCCTTCCAAGTTTCCAGCTACTCTGCAGATGCAGCCCTAGCAGTGAATAACCTTTTTGATCTTGGCAGAACCGATCTTCCTGAGGAGATCATTCCGCCAAAGCCATTAGCCCTGACAGATGAATCCCGACTCACTGAGAAGGATAAGCTGACGCTTTACGCATTTGTGAAGTATCCAATGCTCTCCGACCTTGAGCTCTCCAGAAGAACTGGAATCTCCAGACCTACAATCTCAGGAAAGCGCACTAAGTTCTTCCAGACAGGACTATTGTTCCGAGAGGCATACATTGATTGGCAGAAGATCTGTTGTGAGTTGCTCTCATTCTACCACGTTAAGATCAGGCACGGCCATAGCCGCGAAGACCTCGCCAGGGTTTACAGGGCCCTGAGGAACGTTGGAGCTCCTCTGTTCAGTATTTTGCAGCCGGGAGAGATATTCGGTTCTTTCTTGTCTACAGGCTACCCTGAACTAAAGAGCCGCTTGGACGCTGAACTGCGCAATCTTTGGGCAGATGGACTTGTCAGCGAGAGGCCGATGCTTGTGATCATGCCTCTTTCTGAGATCAAGGCCGCAAAGATAAGTTATTCTCCCATGGTGGCCAAGATGCTGGGTGTTGGCAAGGAGATATGAACTGGAAATGATGGAAGAGGTTGCCATAATCTGCTCTCGTGCAGATCCGGCAAGCCTCAATATCTATGAACGTCTTTTGGAACTTGAGCCCTGGGAAGAGCATGAAGGATACAGGCGTTCAGGCAACAGAAGCCTGATAATTCACAATGAGAAGCAGAGTGCTCTGCGAGGTTTTGACGCTCACTTAAACGGCCTGGGATTGCATCCAGGGATCGTCGTCTTCGCTTGCAGGCATGAGTCCAAAGCTGGCTTGCCGTGGTTTGGCGGTCACTTTACTGGCGTATTCGATAACATTCGGCGGGAGCTTTCTTGGGCTTCCCCAGCAGGTTTGAGATCTTTTTTATGCAACATCAGAAATCTCGCTCCAGAGGGATTCCTGGTATCTGCAGAGGCCACCCATCACGGACCGACTGACATGAGAACGCCATGCTTCTTTGCAGAGATAGGCAGCACAATGGATCAGTGGTGCGATGCGCATGCGGGCGAGGCTGCAGCAAGAGCCATTCTCGGCCTGGAGATTCGAGAGCTTCCAGTATTTTTGGGATTTGGAGGTGGCCATTATGTGCAGAGGCAGACAGATCTCATGTTTGAAGCTGATATTGCCTTTGGGCATCTTTTCTCCAGCTACAATGCATCTTGGCTGGATGCACAGCTCGTCCGGGATGCCAGCCAAAAATCAGGCGCAAGCTTTGCATATATCGACCGCAAGTCCCTGCGATCCGCTGACCGTTTGCGTATCGTCTCAATTCTAGAAGATCTGGGATTGCCTATTATGCGAAGCGCAGAAATTCGCGCCAAATTCCCTCTACCAGATTGAATTTCGTAGTTGCAGTACCCTTTGCCGTCAAAATTAGACATAATCAATAACACATTTATATATGAAAACATGTTAAAGATACATAAAAATGATTGTAGATGGGATTATGATGGGAAAGATCCAATATTTGCTGGCAGCCTCTGCCCTGCTCTGCATCTTGATTTCGGGGTTTGCGCTGTCGGATGTTCAATCTCAAGACAGGATCGGGACTGTAGATAAACTTGTCATAGGAACAACTGACCATGTGGAGGATTTGAATGTTGATGATAGCATATTCAATACCTATCGGGAAGCATTTATCACTAAATCTCTGATACGCATTGATGCATCGGGAAATTACGTCCCTGCACTTGCAGATAGCTGGGTGACCAAAGATGCCAAAAAATGGATATTTTATTTAGTCAAAAACGCGACATGGCATGATGGGGTGCCACTGACAGCTGCTGATCTCAAGTTCTCCCTGGAGTATCTGCCAGAGAAACTTGGAGGGTCCAATTGGAATATCATCGAGTCCGTCGATGCTCCAGACAACTATACCCTGGTAATAAATCTCAAGTCGCCTGATGGCAATTTCTTAAACAACCTTCTTATGCTCAGAACAGTTCCAAAACATGTCTTCGAAAAGGTAGAAGACCCAAAGAAATTTAACGATCCAAGGTGTGCCATTGGCTGCGGACCCTATAAGTTCGTGGAGTTTGATAAGGCTGCAGGCCTCCTCAAGTTCCAGGCCTATGAGAATTATTACGAAGGCAGGCCATCTGTCCAGGAGATAGACATTCGCATGTTCAAAAACCAGGAGACAATGATGATGGCTCTGCAAAAAGGCGAGCTTGACACAGTATACATTTACTCTGGCGGCATCAGCTACTATTATGTGCCTCAGCTCCTGAAAAATGCTGATCTCGAATACCAAATCATCAAGAACACAGGCGTTCCAAATGCCCTATGGTTCAACCTGAATAAGACGCCTTATAATGATAGCCGCTTCCGCGAAGCAATCAGCTATGCCATCGACTACGAAGAGCTCAAAAATCTCTTCACAGCCGGATATGGTCGAACGCCGAATGCCGGATTCATACCGGACGGAAATCTGAACTTCGTCCAGACCAGGCCTCTGGTCTATAATTCCAGCCATGCGAGCTTGCTCTTGAATGCCACTGGACTCGTGGACACAAATGGAGATGGATTCAGAGAGAGGGCGGACAAAAGTCCATTCCAGCCGCAGATCCTGGTCAAGTCCGACAGCGACAGCGTGCGCCTTGGTGAGATGCTCAAGAAATATTTTAATGGCGTCGGCCTTGATGCCCAGATCCATGTCACTGACAGCAGCGGCTTTTGGGATATCGTTGACAACAAAGATCACGAGATTTTCGTGAGCCGAACAACTCCCTGGGGAATGATGATGGAAGCTGGGTATGCCACAGGATACATGGACTCGAGGAGCAACGGCTGGCCTGTGCTCTCCGATCCGGTATTCACTAACCTTGTGGATGAGCTTTTAGGATCATCTGATGATAAGACGACCGCAAAGCTCGCAAAGTCAGTTCAAGAGTACTATGCTCATGAGCTTTTGGCCATACCACTCTACTGGAATGACTATGTGCAGCCCTACAACAGGAAATGGGAAGGATACATCGCAAATCCGATTCACGGCATCCTCTCCTATGAGACGTTCTTCGGGCTGCATCCAGCCTGAAAATCATATCTGGAGCAAGAATTATTTCCTGCTCTACTTTTTTAATATCAGCTCCTGAGAAATAGTGTTGACCTCTTCGATTGTGACATTTTCCAGTGGAGTTATGCTGCCGAAGGCGTCCATCAGCAGTGTTCGTCCATCTTTTCTTTTAGCTGCGAGGATATTCTTGGCCACCAAAATACGTTCTTTTGCGCCGTCCTCATAAACATATACTGTGAACTCACACATCAAACATCACCCAGCATGCACTTCTTTATTCTGAGGATATCTCTCAGTGCCGATGCCCAAGGCGCATTGTCCAATAGCAGAGCACCCTTTTTATCTGTCTCTATCACAGCCCTGTCATAGCCCACAGACAAAATCTGATCTGCATCAAGATTAAGCTCTTGCACCGCACAGCGCAGATCCTCATCAACTTCCACCTTATTCACAATCGCAATTTGCCGCTTTACGCCCAGATCTTTTGCCAGCCTCAGGCCGTGTTTTGCCACTTCAAGCGATTTTGGCGTCGGCTCCGTGATCACAAAAGATATATCGAACTCCGATGCCAGACCCCTTCCAAAGATCTCAACTCCTGCTTGAGAGTCAACGAATATGAAATCATTCTCATCTGGGCCAGATGCCAGATAATTTACAAGCAATTTTACCAATGAAATGGGTGCGCACAGACAGCCTGCACCTCCGAATGGAATCGTTCCCATTACAATTAGCTTTACTCCATCACAGGCCTGTACTATGAATTCCTCGAGAGCATCATCTGTGTTTTCTAATTCGGCATGATCATCTATAGCGCCTCCGAGCTTCTCCGGAAGATGGGATTTGTCTCCTGCTAAAGAGACGACCTCGGAGATGGGAATGCCAAGAGACATGGCCAAGTTCATGCTCGGGTCGCAGTCTATTACCAGCACTCTGTAGCCGTCCCGTGCAAGAAGCCTGGCAAGGTTGGAGAGTATCGTGGTCTTGCCAACGCCCCCTTTTCCAGTGAAGATGATGCGCTTCATCTGGCCACCATGACCAGAGTGTTGACGAAGACTGACTCATCGAACTCCTCACAAACCTTCTTCGTCTGATCTACATGCCTGGCCAGGAACATCCATTCTCCATCAGAGGTAATGGGAATCTTAGCCATGCCCATCTCATCTGTCTTGGCAGAAGCCATCTCCTTTCCCTGTTTCTTTGAGACCGCTTTGATGTCAGCGGATTTAAGCGGCCTGTCCTCGTACAGGACTGTCAACTCAGCATCTTTGCCAACTCTGCAAAATGGCTCTTTTGGTACGATCTCAAGTATTCCATGCATGGGCCGGCTGCTATAGGATCCAGCATCACCCACTGCGACTATCGTCTTTGCCATCTGGTGGTATGCACCAGCGTAGATCACATCCTTGAACTTAAACTTGGGACCTTCGCTGTAGCCTTCCTTGGTCTGAGACCAAATGGCAGTTCCCATATCCACAAAAGCCGTATAGTAGCCGTCCTTTGAGGCATTGAACTTCATAAAATGATGCTTTTCTCCAGGCTTCAAGAAGGCTTCTCCTTTGCTCCCGTCTGGCAAAAATACGTGCGGCACGAACCTGCTTATATCTCCCACACCATCTTGCTGCATATTATGGCCGAAAACCAAGGATAGTTTTACATTTCCATCCTCTATTCCAGGATTTTCCAGCCAAATTTCGTGACCATTAATCATCATATACAACTTATTCTCTTGCATACATATCCCCTGCGGCGTCTTGTTTCATAACCTTCAATACATATTTGGCTATTTACTGATAAATCTTTCTATAATCATATCAATTAGTATGTTAAATCAATTGCCACATCAGAACATATTAATACTAAATCTCCAAGTTAATGGGATATAATGTATAACAAAGGTGAAGAAACCATGAAAAGCCCATTACAGCTAATGGCCTGCTGCCTCATTTTACTCTGCCTCTCAGGCGCAGTTTTGGCGTCCCAGTCTGATAGCGGTGGCACCCCGGAAAGGATCTCAAAGCTCACAGTCGGAACGATAAACCAGATCAACGATGCTAATCCCTGGGATTACTACTTCGGAGTGTACAGCATGATGCTCAGCCATCAGGGCCTGGTGAGGTTCAACAATAACGGTGATGTAGATCCTGAGCTTGCAACATCTTGGGAGACAGAAGATCTGCAGAAGTGGACCTTCCATCTGAGAGATGATGTCACATGGCATGACGGTCAGCCTCTCACTGCGCAGGATATCAAGTTCACAATAGACTATGACCTGGAGAAGGATCCTCTGAGCAAATCCTACATCGGAACAATCAAGTCAGTTGAGGCGCCAGACAACAAGACGGTTATCATAACACTGGAGAAACCTGATTATAACTTCCTCAATACAATTGCAGTGGTGAAGATAATCCCGGCGCATATATTCAAGTCCGTAGCAGAACCCAAGAAGTTCAACGACAAAGAAGCTACAATTGGTTGCGGACCATATAAGTTTGTCAAATTTGACAAGGATGCAGGGACTGTCACCTACCAGGCAAATGACAAATACTGGGGAGGAATGCCGGCCATAGATACCATTGAACTGAGGATGTTCAAAAATCCGGATGCATTGATGCTGGCCTTCCAGAAAGGGGAAGTGGACCTGCCTTATTACTATTCCAAGGGCATCAGCTACTATTATGTTCCAAACCTCCTGGATAACAAAGATATCGGCATCGAGGTCTATCCTGAGAGAGGCATCACAAACGTCTTGTGGTTCAATACAGCCAAGGAGCCATTCGACAATAAAGAGCTTCGATTGGCATTAAGCTATGCTTTGAACTATGAGGAGCTCAAGAACATGTTCACCGCAGGGTATGGCACTTTGCCCAGCGCCGGATGGGTTCCAAACGGCACGCTTTACTACACCCAGACCCGGACATTGACTTATGACGCGAACAAATCCAAATCGATGCTGGACAATCTAGGCTTCAAGGACGTGGATGGCGACGGTTTCCGAGAGACGCCACAAAAGGCAAAATTCCAGCCTAAACTGCTCACCAGAAGCGACCTGCCTGACAGCGTACGGGCTGCCGAGATGCTCAAGAAGTATTTTGCGGATGTTGGCATAGATATAAAGATCGATCTGGCAGACAAGAGCACCCACGGAGAGATACTGGATGAAAAGAAGACTCATGAGATGGCGCTAGCTGGAACTACCTTCTGGGGCATGATCATGGGCGAAGGCTACGGCTCGGGCTACACAGACAGCAGATATTATGGATGGTCGATGGTCGACGATCCAGAGTATCAGTCCATAGTCGACGGCCTTGGTTCAACCCAGGATAAGAGAAAACGAGAGGAGCTTGCAGCACAAATTCAAGAGTACTATGCGGATCAGATGCCTCAGTTTACAGTCTATTCCATGAACATAATTCAGCCATACAATGCCAATTACGCAGGTTGGGAGTACAATCCTCTGCATGGAATCTTGTCTTATGGCACCCTCAACAAATTGCACGAGGCCTGAGGAAAGGTCAATAGACTTTTGCAGCCGGGTGAGACGAAATTGAGTGAGGATGGCGGCAGGAGATCATATTTCCTGGGTAAGCTTATCCGGTACAGTCTCACCCTTTTTTTTATACTGTCTCTCAACTTTGCCCTTCCCAGGATGATGCCAGGAGACCCGGTTGTCAATCTTCTCGGCGACGAAGCCCTTCATAACGATCCAGAGATGATAGAAAAGCTGAGGGCAGAATTTGGTCTGGACAGACCCCTGCATATCCAATATACTGAATACCTGAGATCCTTGTTAAGGCTGGATCTGGGCTACTCCATTCAAAAGAACCGGAGCGTGTCAGACCTAATTGCATACAGGCTATTTTGGACTGTAGTGCTGGTCTTTCCGTCTATCATCATTGGCGCTCTTCTTGCCCTGCTACTTGGCTCCCTTGCGGGCTTCATGAGCCAGAGCCGATCGGATCTCATGCTAACAGGCCTTGCCCTCTTTCTTTACACCTGTCCTCCGTTCCTTCTGGCCATGGTCCTGGTAAGCGTCTTTGCATTTCATCTGGGGCTGTTTCCTCTGGGAAATTTGACCTCAGGAGGTAAAACAGGAGTCGAATACATTGCTGATGTTGCCTGGCATCTGTTCCTTCCCGTCACGACTCTTTCCCTGCTCGGAGCCAGCTATAAGTTCCTTGTTGTAAGAAACTGCGTTGTGCAACTATTGGAGGAGCAGTTTGTTCTAGCTGCAAGGGCTAAAGGTCTCAGGGAGGTGGAGATCCTCACTGGCCATGTTATAAGAAATGTTCTTCCGCCCTTCATCAGCATGGTGGCCTTAAGCTTTGGCTTCATGGTATCAGGAGCCCTGATTGTTGAGATCGTCTTCTCCTTGAACGGCATGGGGACTTTGGTTTACGATGCAGTTGTTGCGCGAGACTATCCTGTAATGCAAGGATGCTTTCTCGTCCTGACTGTATCTGTGCTGGCTGCAAATCTAGCAGCAGATATTCTGTACGGCATCGCCGATCCTAGAATCGGCAGGACAAGCTGAGGTATTATGATTTTGTACGATAGAAAACAAATCCTCTATGAAGTTACGCCTCTGAGATTGATAGGATGGCTCACCCTGATCTTCTTCTTGATCTTGGCATTGCTGGCTCCATTCATTGCTCCTCAGGATCCATGCAAGACCGGCACACCTTACCTCCCGCCAAGTTCCGATCACCTTCTTGGAACGAACGATATCGGCCAGGACATACTCTCCGAGCTCATCTATGCATCGCGCATATCCCTGGCCATCGGGCTCTTGGCAGGTCTCGTGTCTATCGTAATAGGTGTCGCAGTGGGACTGATGGCAGGCTACTTTCGGGGCTGGGTAGAAGAGCTGCTTCTGGCCATTGGAGACCTGGTCCTTCTAATTCCTGGACTTCCCTTGATGATCATTCTTGCCGCATATCTAAGCCCTAGCATGTGGAACATCGTACTTGTGGTGGGCCTATTGTGGTGGTGCTCCACAGCGCGTGTAGTTCACTCTCGAGTCCTGCAACTGCGCAATATGCCTTTCGTCGAGGCTGCCAGGGCTATTGGTTGTCCGGACCGATATATAATTCTTCGACACATCCTCGTAAATGCCAAAGAGATCGTTTACGCTAAGTTCGCACTTGCTGTGGCCTCAGCCATGCTAACGGAGTCTTCCTTGAGCTTCATTGGTCTAGGCGATCCACTGAACATCAGCTGGGGTGAGATGATCCATTTCGCCTTCTCTCGTGGAGGATTTGCAAACGATATGTGGTGGTGGTATCTTCCTCCAGGTCTACTGATCTGCGCCTCAGTCTTGGGATTCGTGTTGATCAGCATGGAACCGGAGAGCCATGGGAAATATTTGGAACTATAGAGGGATGCCCGCCTGTCCGGCAATGCTCAAGGATACAAATATGTCAACCGTAAGGTTAATATCTCCTTAGATTCATACGACAAACGCCGAGTATCATAACGACAGATATATGTAGAAGAGGGGTTAAAAAATTATGGATCTGAAGCTCATTGTTGTCCTAATGGCTCTTGCAACCCTCTTTATATCCACTCTGTCACAGGGCAACGATACGACCTATTCTAATAACAAGGCAGACTACTGGTACAAGAGGGCCCTTGACGCGTCTGGAAAAGGAGATTATAAAGATGCACTGGCCAGTTATGATAAAGCCATTAAAATCAATCCTGATAATTCCGTTTATTGGGACGGAAAAGCCGCTCTTCTTGCGTCATTGTCCATAAAACAGAAAAATCCAGCTTATTTAAACGATTCAGTGCATGCGTATAATAAGGCCATTGAGCTTTATAATGAATCAATTAATAAAAATCCAACGGACTTCAATCTTTACTATTATAGGGGACTTGCGCTAAGCAGCAAAGCATTCTTACTGCAAAGCAAAATTAATATAGCTCAAAATAAAGAAAACGCCACAGCATGTCTTGAAGAAGCCATAAGATCGTATAATCAAGCAGTTGAGATCAACCCCAAATATCTGACTGCCTGGAAAAATATTGGCATTGATCTGTATCTTTTAGGGAGATATAATGAATCACTAAAAGCATACGACAAAGCCTTAGAGATAGACCAAAACTATGGGTTAGCCTGGTATAACAAGGGCCTCGCACTTCATAAACTGGGAAAGTATAACGAGTCCATTCAAGCATATGATAAAGCACTTAGGATCTTCCCGGAAAATGCAGAAATCTGGTATAGCAAAGGAAATTCTCTGTTAAGTCTGGGAAATTATGATGGTGCCATTGACTGTTATGAGCAAGCCATCCGGCTGAATCAATCCTATGCAGAAGCCTGGTATAAGAAAGGCATGGCATATCAGGAGCTTGGCTACTATACAGTCTCAAATGCTTCTTTTTCCAGGGCAAGATATCTTGGTTACACAGATTGACCAATGAGTTCCTTTTGGTTCATGATGCACTCGAAACATCTATACTTGATCAGCGACGAGCATGGCCTCATGGACTACCCATTTAAGAGAGGATTCAAGCCCAACATAGATCGAATTCGAGATGTTCTTGAGGAAATGTTTCCCTGTGAGATAAAACAGGAGAATGGCAAGCTGCTCTTCAGCTACGGGGCAATGAAGAGCGTTGCCGTTTGGATAGAGAACAAGAGGCTATTCGTTGTCACTGAATCGGCCACTGACGTCACTGACGATGTAGTTTTGGATACCAACAAACGCTACAGAGATTTTCTGGAGGGCGCAACTGGCTACACAGCCAAACAAAGGCTGCAGATGGCAAAAAAAGAGGTTTCAAAGGGAAGCGAAGACTGAGGGTCAATGGTTCAATAAATGCTCAGCTTTCCCTTCACGAACTCTTCAACCAGTTGGTCAGCGCTTTCCAGCATGTAATCGAGGATTGAGTCAACTTGTGCCTCCAGCGCCGGTGTAAGCTGAAGGTCGCCGGAAATCCTCACGCCACGCAGGAGCGGCTGGCTGATGGGCGACCCAATCTTGCTGACAAAGGTGACGTTCGCTTCTTTTACACCATCAAGCTCTGCGATCTCGCCTGCTGCCCGCTGAGCAAGCACATTGTAGATCTTGCCCACATGGCTGACTGGGTTCTTTCCTGCAATGGCTTCCATGGTCATAGGACGCATGGGCGTTATCAAGCCGTTTCCACGATTGCCCCGACCGGTAGCCCCGTCGTCACCCATCTCGATCGATGTGCCTGTCACAGTGAGATAAATGTTGTCGCCTGAATCTGCGCAGTTCACGTAAATATCTGCGTTTGCCTTTCTTCTGGCCGCCTCCAACACCCTGGCCTTTGCATCCTCGTATTCTTCGCGGGAGGCTATGAACTTGGATACCATGGCTGCAGCCACTACTATCGTCAGCTTATCGCCTATTCGCACGGCCATGAGTTTTGTGTCCTCGCCAACGCCATGCACCTTTTGCACCTCTTTCTCCATGTCAAGTACCAGCTTTTCAGTGGAGCTCAGTGGAGCATAGCCAACGCCGATAGAGGTGTCATTTGCTCCCCTGCCAATGAGGCTTCGCAGCTCAGGGGCGCCTTCTTCGACGCGAGGCTCGACCCGGAACTGCTCCAGGTTTTTCACAGTCTTTCGAAAGAAGGAGGCGACAGAGTCCTCGATGATCTCAAACACCTGCTTTCCCGATGGCTTGGTTGCTCTGCCACCCACGATAACGCTTGGCGGCTTTAGAATAGAGCCTCCTCCGAACTTGGGCATGCTTTTTCCTGCGATGATCAGAACCTTGTCCACATTATGGTGCAATATCTGGCCGAACTCGTCGAGATAGAACTGAGATAATGAACGCGAAATGCTTTCAGAGATCCCGTCTGCGAGAGTATCAGGGTGACCGAGGCCTTTTCGCTCCACAACCTCAAAGGGAGGTATGATGTGCTTTTGTAGAGTTATCATTATATCACAAAATATAATTAGACAAGTCATGATTAATATCTCTCTCGCCTCGATAAGATGAGGGCAGCAAAGAAAAATCTGGTTTTCACACACATCTTCGGGCATGAATTTATAAGCATGAAATGCTGAAGTTCAATCTGTATGAGTGAATCATCGGCCATTTCCGGTCAAGACACCATTCAGGAGTCGTTTGCGAAAAGGATAACAGCTCTTGAATCAGAGAACAGGAGCCTCTCCGAAGAGCTTGAGACCACCAAAGTGGAGAGAGAGGAGGTAAGAGCCAAGCTCTTTGAATCCCTCATCGCAAATAAGAAATATCTGCGTGAGCTGGAGCGGCTAAAAAAAGAGAACCTCCTCTTGAAGAGGATGCCGTTATTCCTTGCCACAGTGGTGGAGATTGGAAACGACTATGTCCTGCTGAGGCAGCACGGAAACAACCAGGAGTTCATCACCACTGCTCCTGCTGAGCTGATGGAGAAGCTAGAGGTCAATGCTCGCGTGGCTATAAACAACTCACTGACCATCGTTCGCGTTCTGGATCACTCATTGGATGCCAGGGCAAAAGTCATGGAGCTGGTCGAGGCACCTGATGTATCCTATGAACAGGTTGGCGGCCTTGAAAGCCAGATTCAAGAGATCAGGGAGACTGTGGAGTTGCCACTGACCAACCCAAAGATATTCGAAGATATCGGCATTGAGCCGCCAAGGGGCGTTTTGCTCTACGGTTTGCCGGGGACTGGCAAGACAATGCTGGCCAAGGCAGTAGCCCATGAATCCAAGGCTACATTCATTCACATGTCCGGCTCAGAGCTGGTCCACAAGTTCATAGGCGAAGGAGCGCAGCTCGTTCGCGACATCTTCCAGATGGCTCGCGAGAAGGCCCCAAGCATCATATTCATCGATGAGATCGACGCCGTGGGCAGCATCAGGACCCACGATGGTACTACTGGGAGCGCCGAGGTCAACAGGACGATGATGCAACTTCTGGCTGAGATGGACGGTTTCAGGACGCGTGGCGACATCAAGATCATAGCCGCGACCAACAGGATAGACATCCTCGATCCCGCTCTGCTGCGGCCAGGACGCTTTGACAGAATCATCGAGATACCCATGCCATCTGCCGAAGGGAGGCTCAAGATCCTGCAGATCCATGCGGGCAAGATGAGAAAAGATCCAGATGTGGACCTGATGGAGATAGCCAAGATAACTGGAGAGGCGAGTGGTGCAGACCTTAAAGCCATAGTGGTGGAGGCTGGCATGAACGCGCTGCGCAGGAACGCATCCAGTGTCAATAAAGCAGACTTTTATAGCGCAATAAACAAGGTTCTCGGAGACGAGGTCCAGGGTTCCGAGGAAAACTTGAGGATGTTCACGTGAAACCTGTGGCTGACTTTCGTCGGCCACAAATTTATCCATTAATACCAGCTATCCTCGCCGCGAGAGCCAAATTATACGCATATCACGTTACTTCATGATTTCACATCGTTAAATACTGAGGCCCATTCCACTTGAAGTCCGGCCCGGAATCTCTCCAGAAGAATGCAAGATGGCCTCCTGCCTGGGCAACGAGCTCCAGATGTCCTGGATCTCCAAAGTTGCTTTGGATGAGCGAGACGCCTTCCACTCGTCCCATACTCATGCCGAACATAAAAGGCCCGTGCCAGTGCAGATGCTCGTCATCATTGTCACGCCAGTAATAACCCAGGCCTCCTGATGACAGAGGAACAACAAGTTCGAAGTTCCCTTTTTTGCCGAAGGTGCTCTGAATCAAAGAGGGCGTTCCACAAACGCCTGTAGCGATGACTTCCGGTCCGTGCCATTTCATCTCATCGCCTGGCTCACCCCAGAAGAAGACCAGCTGGTCTCCTGAGCGTGCGACAATCTCAAGGTTTCCAGGGCTTCCGAAGTTGCTTTGAATCATCGTTACTGCGTTAAATATTCCGGATTCTGTAGCGAAGTTAAAAGGGCCGTACCAGGGCAAAGTCGGGTCGTCATTATCCCGCCAGTAATGAGAAAATCCGCCTGTCACCAGTGGCACCACCAAGTCGAAGTTTCCTCTGTGCCCAAAATTGCTCCAGATCATGGATGGGTTCCCAGAGAAGACTGGAACTTGGGATTTTTTGGAGATCTGATTTGGGCCCCACCAGCCCAAGGGTGAGACTGGATCGTGCCAAAAATGCATCAAATGATGTCCTCCAAAGTCAGTTGCTATCAGTTCGAGGTTGCCATTCTCACCAAAATCGCCTTGTATGAGAGAGACCCCCTCGACCCGGCCGGCATCTGCGCCGAACTTGACAGGTCCATTCCAAGGTAGCTTCTCGTCGTCATTATTGCGCCAGTAATAGGCAATGCCGCTTTCGGGCATTGGAACGACAAGCTCGAAGTTGCCTATATTACCATCTATCCTCTGCAGCAATGAGGGATTTCCTGAAACGGGACCCATAAGCGTGGTTTCTATTTCAGTTCGCAGACTTTCAGGCTTGCTTCGAGTTGTTTCTGATTTTGCAGTTTTTCTTTCTTTTTTCGGTTTTCTTTTGCCTGTAACTGAGGTTGAGGATTGTTCCTTCTGCATATTTGATTTTTTTCGAGCTTTTCCTTGCATCTGCCAATTCCCTCTTTTACAGATATTGTTTTTCTTAAGAGCATTGTGTTCAGTCGATCTGTTGAACGTCTGAGATTCAACTCCAAGGAACTGCCCATAAAGGCATTTCCAAACAATCGACGAAATATATCTGCTCTATTACTACTTGAATATTGGCACAGTTACTTTTAATTGATATCAACCAGCACATTCTCACTTAAGCCTCGTCACCGTCAGTTTGCTCTCCGCTTTTGGTTGCAGTTTATGTCAACTCTAGGATGCAAACTCTAGGATGCATTTCCATCTGCAGAATATGAATCGAATATTATTTAAAGTTTTACTAATATATTTAACTTGAGGACCTCTGAACCCTAACTTTTTTGAAAATAACATAGATTACAAAGATATTAAAATTAAAAATATTTAAAATTTTTTACTAAATCTAACAAAATTAATACTAATAATAAAAATTAAATAATTTGTTAATTTTTTTATGATTCTAACAAAACATTACTAATTTAATGATATCATTTTAATGATCAGATGATATAGTAAAAACATTCTTACGAGCAATAATTATAATTTACATTTTTATTTAAAAACTCTTTGAAAAATCAATAAAATTAATAAAAGAATTTTATAAATAGCTTTATTACTTATAAAGCTAAGAAGTCTTGTGTGCATATCGTATTTATAAAATTTATCAATTTAATTGGTTGGCAGCCCCTTTATTCTTATATTCCATATGAATGATTTGTGCTTCGAAGGACTTGAACTCTCTTGAGACAATTATCAAGCCGTTAAGGATGGGGATGTGCGCTGAGAGGAGTAAATTCATATAGTCTTTGGAATAGTCCTCTTAACAAAATCTTTGTTGGGTTCCAGAGATAAATTTTGTACACATAGACTATAAGATTGACCATTTTTCTTAGAATAATCTCTTGTACTGCTGAGAAGTCTGCTCGACATAAAAAAACCAATATATTAGAATTAACGTATATTTAATAATTTAAAATTTTAGCGCAATTGCTTAATATCTATTTTTGTAAAAATATAATTTTACATAATTAGTATTTAATAATTTTTTGTACATATATATTAATATTATCAATAAATATTATTTTATTTATATTTTTAAAACTTAAATTTTCATATAATATATACTGTATACAGCGACTTTGATTTTATTAATTTAGAACATCTCTAAAATAGAAAGTGAGAGTTCAAATTTTTATTCAAATCCTTTGATAAAACTTACAATATTTAATGGAAGGTCCGTATGATATCCGCCTTCTAAGATCGCGAAGCGCCTTCCCTGGCATTTTTGTGAGCCTTCGGCGATCATATTTCCAATCCTCTCGTAATCCTTTGTTTCCAGAAGCCCGCCCCAGTCTTTTACGTAAGTATCAAATCCTGCAGACACTCCCACGATGTCGTAGTCACCGTCTTTAAACGCCGATTTTATCTGCGTCAGGTAACCATTCACATCCATGCTCAGATAATCGAAGTTAATATCAATTGATCCGGGATTTGCGACTCTTACGTTATGGTCTCCCCGAAAGATACTGACTGTACCATCGCCGTAGTGAAGGTCAATATCTATGATCAACACTTTCTTCGCACTCGACCGTATCTTCTGCACTGCTATTGCCATATTATTGAAGTAGCACATCCCCCAGGCCCTATTGGCAGAAGCGTGATGTCCAGGAGGCCGGATCAAAGCGAAAGCAGGCTCGCCCTGCAAAGCCAATTCAGCTGCAGTGACTGCTCCAGAGGCAGCGAGGCTAGCAATAGCAAAATGGCCGCTGCGACGCACACGGTCAATGTGCTCTTTACCATGTACCCTTGATATATCATCCAGACATGCGTGATTAGGTTCTACAAATTCGTAGCCTTCCTTTCTCAATTCTTCCATCGACAGTCTGACCCTGTCTGGATTTTCTACCGGGTTTGCAGGATATCTCTCTTCGTACTCTTTACTGTATATTATTTTCACACACTGCAATTGGAACACCAGGGCATTTAATTCATTCGATCCTTTTTTGAATTCTTACACGCTCTCAGATAAAGCCATGTGACCTTTTCTTTTGCTCTCAGAGAGCCTCTCATCATAATACAAAAAAAATTTTCTTTGGTCAAGTAATCTTTATATGTTAAGACTCGAATCACTCAATGGTGATCGGATGCATATAATGGAGGGATTCCTGCCTCTTTACTGGTGCGTTTTATGGTACGCAATATCACTGCTTGTGGTCGCTTATGGAGCTTACAAAATGAACAGGATAATCAAAGAGAATCGAGACCTTCTGCCATTGCTAGCCGTCTGTGGTGCCTTCATTTTCGTCTTATCATCCCTGAAGATCCCTTCGGTCACCGGGAGCTGCTCGCATCCTACAGGCACGGGCATAGGAGCGATACTATTCGGTCCGTGGATTACTTCAGTTCTTTCAATCATCGTCCTGATTTTTCAGGCCATCTTCCTCGCGCATGGAGGCCTAACTACGTTGGGTGCCAATACATTCTCCATGGGCATAGTCGGACCGATCGTTGGCTATCTCGTCTATAAAGCGTGCATGAACCGAAATATTAACTTATACCTCGCCGTTTTTCTTGCGGCGTTGTTCGCAGATTGGTTCACATATATTGTCACTTCCATCCAGCTTGCTTTAGCCTTTCCAGCAGCCTCAGGTGGGGTGCTGGCATCTTTCGAGGCCTTCCTGGGGGTCTTTGCTATTACACAGATCCCATTGGCCGTTGTTGAGGGAGCTGTGAGTGCGCTCTTGTTCAAGTACATCGTGCAGCTCAGGGGCGACGTCCTTTTAAAGCTCAATGTGGCATCCCCTGACATCATTAAGAAACTACAGGAGGCATCTTTATGAAGCTGGAGTACATAACTCTTGCAATTATTTTGATATTCATCGCAGCCTTTGCTTATGTCAGCTCGACGGGAAATCATGAATGGAGCGGGGCTGACGATCAGGCCGGAGACACAATAGATAAATTGACAGGAGGTACATACCAGCCCTGGGCCAATAGTGTATGGGAGCCACCTAGCGGTGAGATAGAGAGCCTTCTCTTCGCTTTGCAGGCAGCCTTCGGCGCTATCATTATAGGCTATTTTCTGGGATACTACCGAGGTTTGGCGAAGTCTGAAGCCTCAGCACATCCAGAGGAGAGACGATAAGGAAATTTGAATGCACGACCTTCTGGATGATTACGCCCATTTCAACGCTCTGATAAACACGAGTCCTAGGCTGAAGCTGCTCTTAGGACTTGGAGCTATGCTCCTTTGCATCTCCTCAGTCACGCCAATAGCACCCCTATTCATAGCAATCACCATGAGCCTCATAACGGTAGGGGTAGCCAAAATTCCAGGGCGCTTTTACTCAACTCTGCTACTGATTCCTTTGTCTTTCGCTCTGTTAAGCTCTGGCGTCGTGGCATTCATGCACGGCGGAGGCAGTCAATTATTTGCGTTAAATCTCTTCGGCTTTATATTTGAGATAAGAGAAGATGGAGCAAACCTGGCACTGCTCTTGATCGCCAGGACCTTTGGAGGCATGTGCTCCCTATTTTTCATAGCCTTGACCACACCAATGATGGAGATCTTCTCAGTGCTGAAGTCCTTGGGCCTCCCGGATTTCTTGGTCGATCTTTCAATGCTGATGTACAGGTACATTTTCGTCTTCATTGACCAAGCCTCTTTGATCCACAATGCTCAGGTTATGCGGCTTGGGGATGCAGGAATTAAAAACACTTTACATTCTCACGCCATACTTTCAAGCGTTCTATTTTTGAGAGCGTGGGAACAAGGTGAAAGGCTCATAGTGGCCATGGATGCCCGGTGCTATGATGGCAAACTCGGCCTAATGGAACAGGGCGCAAAGGCAAAGCCAGGAGCGATCTTTGCCGTATTGGGATACCTAGTGGTGGTTGAGGCTGTCGTCTTTCTGACCAAAGACATCCAACTGCTGTGAGGATACATGACATCCATCATTCAAACCAGAAATGTTAGCTATTCATATGGAGATGGAATAGAAGCTATGAAAGGTGTGAGCGTATCGCTTGAGGAGGGCCGCAAAATCGCTCTGGTGGGGCCCAATGGAGCAGGCAAATCCACGCTCATGCTCATGTTCAACGGTATCCTAAGGCCAACATCTGGAGAAGTTCTCTTTCACGGACAATCTTTGCGATATGATCCCGCCTCTTTAAGAGAATTAAGGCGCAAAGTTGGTATGGTCTTCCAGAACTCAGACGACCAGATCTTCGCCCCAACAGTCTACCAGGATGTGGCCTTCGGTCCGGTAAACCTCGGATTTCCTGAAGAGAAAGTGAAAAGATATGTGGGATATGCACTAGCCTACGTTGGCCTCTCCGGCTATGAGCGTCGTCCGCCTCACCACCTCAGTGGCGGCGAGAAGAAGAGAGTTGCAATTGCTGGAATCCTTGCCATGGAGCCTGAGGTGATCGTGCTGGACGAGCCGACATCCAACCTAGACCCGGCCAGCTCTGAAGAGATTATGGATATGCTGGACGAGCTTAAATGTGGAGGAAAGACCATAATCATCTCCACGCATGATGTGGAGCTGGCCTATCGCTGGGCGGATGAGGTTATCTTGATGGACAAAGGCAGGGTCCTCCAACGAGGCACAGGACAGGAGGTCTTTGGAGACTTGGGGCTGATCAATAAAGCCAGGCTAAAGCTGCCAATCGTGGTAGATATCTACAAAGAATTGGTCGAACGAGGTTTGTTGAGCGATTCCAATCCACCGAGAAATGTCCTCGAGCTTACGGATCTTTTGGAGTCCAGAAACGCAGGGACAATATCCAGAGAAAAGACAGGCGCAATTCACATCGCCGATGTGGATAAGGTAGGATCGGACGAGATCAAGAACATTCTTGAAGAGGCACACATAAGTTATGCTGGCGCAATGGGGACGAACGCTAAGGTTCTGGCAGAGCAGGCCGGAATACTCCTGGACTTCACCTACGGCGTCATAGACAAGTGCATTCTCAAGTCTCTAAGCGGCAAAAGTTCACTGATAATGACCTCAGGCGGAATGGTGGACCACTCAGTTAAAAGGATTCGAGCCTACTGCGAAGAGTCTAAAGTTAAGATAGAAGTGGTCAAGCTATCCTCTCATGAAGAATCTGGCGTGAGAATGGACCGGCGGTAGATATTGTTCCAAAAGAGTAATTCCTGGACAATTTATATCAAATTCCGCAGTTTCTGCTATCGATTTTAAGTCGACCTACCCTCCCTGGACGAACTTAGGCCTCCCTGGTGATCCGTCCGGCTGCGAGGGACGGCTGAGGAGGTCGGCTGAAATATTGGCCACATCCGGTTTGAGTCGTAGCATCGAATTCATAGAAAAGACAAATATACCATTCAAATAAACGATCCTTGGATGCCAAATTTCAATGTTCTGCTGGAGGGTGCCTGGCTGGTCAGAGATGTCAAGACTGAAGACGATGCAATAGGCGTTGCCATTTCTGAGGCAGGCAAGCGATTGAATCAAAGAAAGATGGATTTTGTTGAGGTAGAGGTGGGTCAATGGGACTGCCCAAAGTGTGCCGAGCCACTCGCGGGCGTTTTTCTCGTAGCCAGCACAGCCTTAGTGGCTCTTCTCTTCGAGATAAAAATATTCAATGCAGAAGGCGAGGAGCATGCAGGCCGCATAGCCAAGTCCACGATCGGCAAGGCCCTGGGATCAATACCCCTCCAGGTAGTAGAGGTCACTTCGCAGGATGGCGATTTGAGCCGCTGATAAAACTTGAATCTTTTGGTAAGGTTCAAGTTTATCCATATAATTTACAGCAAGCAGGCAAGATAGAACATGATTTCACAAAACAAGCAAGGCAAGTTGTTCATAGGGAGAGCGATTGATCCCGCTAGCGGTAAACTCACCGACAGCGAGATCTTATACGATTCTCGCAACCTCACCACTCACGGAATAATTGTGGGAATGACAGGGTCAGGCAAGACCGCTCTTGGAATTGTCATACTGGAAGAGGTGCTGAGCTGTGGCATTCCCTGCCTTATTCTCGATCCAAAAGGCGATATGGGTAATTTGCTCCTTAACTTTCCCTCATTCTCCTCCAAAGATTTTCGCCCATGGATCAACGAGGCGCAAGCTCAGCGGAGCGGAATTGATCCGGAACAGCAGGCCGCTATGGCATCCGCAAACTGGAAATCCGGACTGGAAGGATGGGGTATAGGACCAGACCGAATGAGAAAGCTTGCCTCCTCTGCCCAATTCACAATCTACACACCTGGATCCTCCACCGGAATTCCCATCAATGTCGTGGGCTCACTGGCGGCGCCAAAACTGGATTGGTCCCTTCCAGTTGAAGCCGAGATCGCGCGCGACGAAATAGAGGGCCTGGTTTCATCCCTGCTGGCGCTCGCCCAGATCGACGCCAATCCCATCTCCAGCCCCGAACATATCCTTCTGGCCAACATCATCGAAAAGGCCTGGAGCGAGGGACGGGACCTGGACCTGGCAGAACTCATAGCCCAGGTTAGACATCCTCCCATGCGCAAGCTGGGCGTATTTGATATCGAGAGCTTCTACTCTGGAAAGGAAAGGGACAGGCTGGCCATGCGGCTCAACGGCCTTGTTGCATCTCCCTCTTTTGCATCCTGGCTGCAGGGACCTCCCCTTGACATCGAACAGATGCTTTACGGTCCCGACGGCCAGCCACAGGCATCTATTGTCTACCTGGCCCACCTTTCCGATGCCGAACGCCAGTTCGTGGTGACGCTGCTGCTATCCAAACTGGTTACCTGGATGAGAAGGCAGTCCGGTACCT